>JBFLVU010000001.1:0-6778 GCA_040758175.1 Acidobacteriota bacterium
GGGGGAACGGGGAGGTTCCCCCGGGCAGAGGGCGTCCCGCGCGAGGGCGGGGGGTGACCGCCTGCCGGAGGCAGGCGCCCGAGGGGGGCGGCGGAGCCCCCCTAGGGAAGCGGAGCGGCGGGGAGCGGGGTTCGAATCCCGTTTCCCGCTCCAGAAGAGACGGAGGAAGGGGCCGAAGGGCCCCTTTTGCTATTGGAGGGAGGAAGGGAGAGGGATTCGAACCCGGGGCCGGCGAGGGGGAACGGCGAGCGTCAGGCCCGAGTGAGCAGGGCGAGGGTCTCCACTCCGTAGGTTTGGGGGAAGGCGTCGAATGCGCGAAGGCGACGAAGGACATATCCACCCTCGCGGAGCCGTCCCAGGTCTCGTTCCAAGGCAGGCAGGTTGCAGGACACGTAAAGGATGCGAGAAGGAGCCAATCGAAGGAGGCCGGGCAGGACCTCCTTGGCCCCCGTCCGCGGGGGGTCCAGAAGGACGGCGTCGAAGCTCTCTCCGCCCTCCGAAAGCCGTGCGGTCCACTGTCCCGCGTCCCCTTGAAGGTGCCGGATGCGGTTCCGGGGAATTCGGGCGGCGTTGGCCGCCGCGTCCGCGTGGGCGAAGGGGCTGGACTCGACGGCCGTGACCTCTGCGCCTGCCTCGGCCAGGGGAATCGTGAAATTCCCGATTCCCGAGTAGAGGTCCAGGATGCGCTGCCCCAGGGAGGGCGAAAGGAACCTCATGGCCGAATCCACGAGGGATCGGTTCAGGCCGTAATGGGCCTGGGTGAAGGAGCGCACGTCCGCACGAAGGTCGATGGCGCCTCCTCGATGGCCTGGAAGGGAATAGGTCACCGACGGTTCGCCCTGGCGGGCAAGGATGCTGGAGGGATCCCTCACCGGAGTCACGAGGGAGTGGGCGAGCCCGGCGGCCTGTGCCGCGTTCAGAAGTCGGAGGGGATCCTCCGGGAGAATCGCGTCCATGACCCGAAGGTGCAATGCGTAGTGCTCGCCCTCTTCGGAGCGCGCCAGCGTGAATCCCGCGAGATGCCGGGCCGCCGGGCAGGACTGGAGGACTCTTCTCAGGGAGGCGTAGCGGTTGTTGAAGGCCCCGTCGAACAGGAGGCAAACGTCCAGGTTGACGAGACGGTGGGAAGACTCCATGTAAAACCCTACGAGAACACCGTCCCCCGAGGGCCGAACGTGGAAATCCCCCCGGTGGCGGTACGCCCTGGGCGGCTCGGCGGCCACAATGGGCTCCAGCTCGGCCCCGGGCAGATGGGCCCGTAAGCTTTGCCGGACCAGGGCCTCCTTCTGCTCCAACTGAAGGGAGTACTCCGCCGCCAGCCACTGGCAGCCCCCGCAGTGTCCGAAAAACTTGCACTTGGGTTCGACGCGGCGGGGGGAGGGGCTCAGGACGGCCGTCACCCGCCCCTCGGCGTAGCTGGACTTCACCTTCTCCAATCTGCACAGAACCTTGTCGCCCGGAACGGCCTGCGCCACGAAGAGGACCTTGCCCTCGTGGCGTGCCACGGCGCGTCCCCCCCAGGCGAAGGACTCGACGCAGACCGATACGGGTGAAGTCGAGGAGGCGTTCCGGAGCGGTCGTCCGCGGGGTCGGGTGCCGGGCGGGCGCCTCACGGCGGGGCCTTCGAGTGGCTCTTGGGTCCGCCGTTCCACATGCAATCGGGGATGCGGCGGAGGAGGCCCAGGGCCGCGCGCCTCAGGGGCGCTCCAGGGAGGGAACCGGCCCGGTCCGTCAAGATATGCCGAAGGAGGTGGCGGCGACCGAGGGAGCGCTGGAGGTGAACGGGAAAGGGGGTCTCTACGGACGAGGCGCCGGCGGGCCGGAGGGCCACCACGCGGCCCAGAACCTCCGGCCAGGGGTGCCAGGCTCCGAGGGCATGGGCATCCCCTTTTTCCAGGAACCGCTCCCCCTCCCGGGCGAGGAAGCGATGGACCGTGACCTCGCCCCCCCGCTCGAAGACCACGAGATCGCCCTTGAGAACATCCTCCGGGGCCGCCCGGATCACCTCCACGGTGTCCCCGTCCCGAAGGGCGGGCTCCATGGAGGACCCGGAAACGGTAACACGCACGGACTCGTCGATCAGCCAGAGGCCCAATCCTGGCGGGCGGCCTTCCATGGGGAGTCGGGCCATGGGCGCACCCGAGGTTCACACAAAGGGGGAAGGCGTGAGAGAAGCGAGGGCAGGGGCCAGTTCTTTGCAGAGCCCCACCAGTCGCTGGGCATCCTCCTGCGTGAAGTTCGGCCCCGAGTCCTCGGGTGTCTTTCCCTTGCGAGACACCTCCACGACGCCGATGGCCTTGCCCGAGTGAACGAGGGGCAGGGCGACCATCTTCTGAATGGGCAGGCCGCTCGTCTCCATTCCCTTCACGTTCTCAAAGAACCGCAGGTGCTTGCTTTCGGAGAGCTTGTTGTCCACCTTGCCCTTCAGGGTGCGCAGGACTTCCGAGGCGAAGGCGGTCTTGTGGTCGGCCGGAATGGCCCCGGCGCCTTGGCGGAGGGCTGTCGGCCACAGAAATTTCAACGTGTTCCCGGTGGTGGTCAGCAAGAGGACGGCCACCTCGTCGGGCTTCACCTTCAGGGTTGCGGCCACGGCCTCCGCGAAGATCTGCACTCCAGCCTCGAGGCGAGTTTTGGAGGGGGAATCCTGGGCGGCGAGGGCCTCCAACTTCTGACGGGCGTCCATTGTTCCATACCCTCCCTCGGGCCCGACTTCCAGCCCTCCGCCGATAGCGGTTCGGTGACTCGCACAAGAATACCACGGGTCATCCGCCGGGTCAGGCGCAGACAACTCGCTGGCAGGCGTCGGCCACCTCCGCCGCCTGGTTGCGCAGGTCACCGGGGATCAGGCCGTAGATGCGGAAGATGGCCACACGGATGATGATCCCGATGATGGCGGCCCCCATGATTTCCAGGTTTCCCGGCCGCACTTCGCCCGTCTTCTGGCCGTCCTGGAGGATATCGCGGACGAGGTGCCGGATGTGGCGGACCTTCCGGCTGGTCCGGCCCAACTCGTTGTGCTCGCTGAGGATCAGGTAGGTGAAGAGGGTCCTGTCCTCGTCGAAGAACCGGAAGCACCCGTCCGCGAGGGCGAAGAGCCTCTCCCGCAGACTGGAGGCCACCAACACGGAGCGGTCCAGCTGGGCGGTGAAGTAGGACAAGTGGGTGAGGTAGAGGTCTTCGGCCAGCTCCTGCTTGCTCTGGAAGTGTCTGTACAGGGCGCCTTCGCTGACTCCGGCCCGGCGGGCGATGTCCTTGGTGGTGGTGGCGTGGATGCCCTTCTCTGTGAAGAGTTCCAGGGCCGCCCGAAGGATGTCGGGAAGTTTGGTATCCCGCTTGCTTTCTTCTACGATCAGCTCCATCCGCGCCCCCCTGAGTGTATCTACTCACTTACATGCAAGCCTATCACCTGCTGTTTTTTCTTGTCAAGAAGGAGCGCGGCCTGGGGGTGATAAGTTCTCACTTACAAGCAGGTGGGGCATGCGCCCCCGTTCAACCGTCCCGGGGGTGAGGCCGACTTGCCGGGAACTTCACGAGAATGGTAAAAACGCCCCTCTTGTTGCGCCCCGCCGGGGGAGAAATTTCGGGAGTCCGTCCGATGGCCGACGTCGAACTCGTGGATGTGCCGCCCCGCCTGAAGCAGGGAATCGACCTGGCGGATCGTGGTCTGACATCGGAAGCCCTCGTCCTGTTCCGGGGATACCTGGAGACCCATCCCGACAGCGCCCTGGCCTTGTCCTACACGGGCATGATCCAGGCCCTGCTCGGCGCGGCAGTGACGGAAGGCCTGGACCTCTGCCAGGAGGCCGTCCGCCAGGATCCGGACGAGCCCTTGTGCTACCTCAACCTGGCGAAGGCGTACATGGCCCAGGACGATCGTTACCAGTGCGTGCGGGCCATCCACCGCGGCATGCGCCTCCGGTCGCCCCACCGGCAGAGGCTATTGGACTACTACAAGACCATCGGTGTCCGCCGGAAGCCCGTCTTGGCCTTTCTCTCCAGGGACAACCCGCTCAACGAGTTCTTGGGCAGGCTCTCCTGGCGGCTCCGGATGGGCGGCGGGTGAAGAGGGAACCGTTCCCGTCCTGAGTCCCGTCCCCCGGACTCAATTCGCGTAGAGCTTCCGATCCAGCGTGCGGTACTGGACCGCCTCGGCGAGGTGGCTGGCAGTAATGCATCCTCCACCTGCGAGATCGGCGATGGTCCTGGCCACCTTGAGAATCCGGTGGTGGCCCCGGGCCGTGAGGCGCGACAGCCGGAGGGCCTGGAGCAGAAAGGCCTCCGCCTCCCCGTCGATGGCGCAGTGGGTCTCCACGGAACGTTCGTCCATTTGAGCGTTCGTGTGGACGGCGGATCCGGCGAACCGCTCCCACTGTTTCCTTCGGGCCGCCTGGACCCTGGCGCGCACCAACCGGGATGGCTCCCCGGCCGAGGCGGCGCGGAGTTCATCGGGAGGCATGGACGTGACCTCCACCTGAATGTCGATGCGGTCCAGGAGGGGGCCGGAAAGCTTGGACAGGTACCGTTGGATTTGCGGGGGGGTGCAGCGGCACTGGTGAGTGGGGTCTCCGTGGTAGCCGCAGGGACAGGGATTAGAGGCGGCAACGAGCATAAAGGAGGCCGGAAACGTGAGCTTTCCTCTGACCCGCGCGATGGAGATGCGCCGGTCCTCCAGGGGCTGGCGGAGGCTCTCCAGGACGTCCCGCTTGAACTCCGTCAACTCGTCCAGGAAAAGAACGCCGTTGTGGGCTAGAGAGATCTCCCCCGGACGGATCACCGAGCCCCCCCCGATCATCCCGGCATAGGAAACGGTGTGGTGGGGCGCGCGGAACGGCTGGAGGGAAACGAGGCCACCATGCAGCGCCGCGCGATCCCCCGTGGAGGAGAGGATGCGGGTCGTCTCAAGGGCCTCGGCGAAGGACATGGGGGGGAGGATGGTGGGAAGGCGCTTCGCCAGCATGGACTTGCCGGATCCGGGAGGGCCGAGGAGGAGGACGTTGTGGCCTCCGCTGGCGGCCACCTCAAAGGCCCTTTTTACGTGGGCCTGCCCCTTGACGTCCGCGAAATCGATGGGCCAGGGCGGATCCTCCAAGGAATCGGCGTAGGCCCTGTGGGGCAATGGATCCAGAGCCAGGTCGCCCCGGAGGAAGCGGACGGCCTCGGATAGGCTCGCCAGGGGAAACACGCGGCATCCCTCCACCACCGCGGCCTCCTCGCCGTTTTCGGAGGGGCATAACAGGGCCATTCCCTTGCTCTGGGCCAGCAACGCCATGGAAAGGACCCCGTGGATCGGGCGGAGGGCTCCGTTGAGGGCCAGCTCGCCGACGATGAGGGCCCTCCCCTTGAAGGAATCGGAGGGAATGTGGCCGGTCGCCTTGAGGAGGCAAAGGGCGATGGGAAGGTCGAGTTGGGCGCCCTCCTTCCGAATGTCCGCCGGGGCCAAGTTCACGGTGACCTGCTCGTGGGGGTACTGGTACCCCGAATTCAGGATGGCGCCGCGCACCCGCTCTCGGCTCTCACGCACGGCCGCATCGGGCAGGCCCACCGTGACATAGGCCGGCATTCCAGGCTGAACGTCCACCTCCACCTCGACGGGTACGGCCTCGATCCCGTACAGGTCCGCGGAGGTGAGGCGCACCATCATGGGCGGGAGGGCACCTTCACGTGGAGGGGGGCCTGGTACGCGCCGCCGGACCGGGTCCGGCACTGGAGGAAAAGGTCCCCTGCGCCCTCAAATTCCGGGACCAGCGCCAACCGGTAACGATGGACCCCCGCCCCTCGGGAGGGGAAGGCCGGGACGGGCAAGAAGACGGGTGTCCCTTCGGCCAGGGGTCGGCTGAACAGGGAGTAGTCCAAGATGCCCGCCCGCTCCTCGAGGAGGAGGTCGAGGGTGCCCTCTTCCAGGGCGCCCTCCCGCACTCGGAACGGGGGGGTATGGTCGGCCCACAGGGTCAAGGCCAGGCCCGCTCCCAAGTCCCTCCGGCCCGTGTTCCAGAGCACGACCCAGAGGCGGGTGACCCCGGCGGCGAGGGGAAGGCTCCCGTTCTCGGAAAGAGCGCCGATGCCGGATTTGAGCACGCGCCCCGAAGCGTCCGTCAGGAAGGTCAGCACGTGGAGGTCCGGGCCCTCTCCCGCAACGGCCAAATCCACGGCGGCCGCGGCATCAGGGAGGTCGAAGGAGCAGGAGGCCCAGCCTCCGGCAGGCAGGTCCTCCGAAAGCGCCCAGACGGCGGGCAGGGTGCCGGGCACGCGCTCGATCAGCCGGGCTTCGACAGCCCTGGACAGGATCCACGCGGCGTACCGCCGGAGGAAGGCCGGATAGGCCGTCCCCCTCCGCTCCAGTGCCCGCTTCAGGCGGGCGCCTCCCGGCCCCGGGGGAAGGGCCTCCGGAAGAAAGGACGGATCGGAGGCGGCCTCCGAGAGGAAAAGGTACAGGAGGGCGTCCTGGACCATGGGCTCGCCCAGGCGTGGCGAGCCGGCGGCGCGGGCCAGCCCTTCCACGAGGGGCGTCGGATCTCCCAGGACCATGGAACGGAGGGCGGAGAGGGCGGCGGGCCGGTCGGACTCGTCCAGAGCCGCCGAGGCTTCGTCCCACATGGCAACGAAGACCCCCTCGGCCAGATCACCCGTCCGGGGGACGAGGAGGGGGTCAGCCACCGTGGCGGAGACACCGAAGAGGCCCTTCCAGCAGGCCGAGAATCTCCGGTGGATGGCCGCCGCGACGGTCTCCCCGGCCAGGTTCGTTTCACCCGGCAGCCAGAGGGCCGTGCCGTCTGCTCCG
>JBFLVU010000001.1:6788-40306 GCA_040758175.1 Acidobacteriota bacterium
AGACCACGACGGGGGCCTTGGCGGGTTGCGCCGCGGCGCCCGCCGCGACCAGCAGAAATACGAGCGCAACCAGCCAGCGGAATGGCACGCGAGGGCCTCCAGTTCCACGGATTCTGGACCACGGGCCCGCTCCTGTCAAGGATGGGGCTTCGATCCGGGTCCCAGGGGCTCCACGGCGGCCGCCCATCCGGGGGATGTGGAAAGGGCCGAGAAGGCGGGGTCGGATCGAGGATCGGGAAGGAGGGCTTCGCCGGGCGAAAGCTCCTCCCGGTGGCGCACGGCAAGCCCGAGCGACCGCAGGGCTTCCTCCGGGCGTCCCGCTTGGGCGTGGAGGCGAGCGAGGAGATAGTGGGGCCAGGGATGGGCGGGCGCGGCCGCGCTGGCGCGATTCAAGGCCAGGGCGGCCTCTTCGAGACGGCCCTGCTCCCAGAGCCAAGCCCCCGAGCGGAGTCCGGCGAACCGGACGGCGGGCATGGGCAGACGAGACGTCTTCAGGTCCTCTTGGAGGGAGCGGAGGAAAGCCTCCGCGGCCTCCTCGGGTGGACCGGTCTCCAGGAGCGCCCCCCCCAGGAGGTACCAGGCCCAGGGTTCGGAGGGGTCGATTCCCGCCGCCGCCCTCAGCCGGGACGCGGCCTCCTCGCTGCGGCCCCGGGCCAGGAGACCGGCTCCGGCCCGCATGGCGGTGCTGGAGGGGCCGTCATTGGGTTGAGGGGGGAGGTGCATCAGGAGCGCCGCCTGGAAGCGGGGGGTCCCTTGAAGTCCTCTGAAGTCCTCGTCCAGAGACGGATCGGGGAGGGTGGCTCCCCCCGGGACTCGGGCGTCGGCGTCCAAGGCGGCCACCAGGGACTGGAGGGCGTCGTGAGTGCGGCCGTCGAGGGCGAGCACGCAGGCGCGGTTGTACGAAAAGGAGGGATAGCCGGGATCTTCCGTCAGGGCCGTCGAATACACTTCCGCCGCCTCCCGGAGGAAGCCCTGGAAGGCGAGGGACAGGCCCAGTCCGTCCGTGGTTTGGCGCCTCTGTTTCAGGCCCAGGCCCGGCGAGGCTCGATCCAGCCGGAGGGATTCCTGGAGCGCCACGGCCGCTTCGGAGTATCTGCGCTGAGCCAGGAGGGCGTGGCCGAGGTAGCTGAGCGCCAGGGCGTTCCCCGGATCGAGCAGGGTGGCCTGGCGCAGGAGGGGCTCGGCGGACGGGGCATCCCCCCCGTCCAAGTAGATCGCGCCCTGTCGAAAGAGGGCCTGGGCCTTCTCCCGGGGCGGCACCTGGGACATGGCCGGAGCCACGAGCGCCGCTACCGCCAGGGCGAGGAGCCATGCCCGGCGAGGCGCGGGAGCGCCGTCGAGCCCGGGACGATGTGCTTTGGACCGGTTCAGGACGGCCTCCACTTCAGCTTGGGTGGAACCCTTTGGGCGTCCAATCCTCCCAGGACGGGCCGGCCCTCAGTTCAGATACCCCATCAGCTGACGGCTCTTCTTGCTGTGCTTCAACTTCTGGAGGGCCTGGGTCTCGATCTGGCGGATCCGCTCTCTGGACAAACCCAGATGGTCGCCCACCTCCTTAAGCGTGTGGGAATCCGTGCCGTCCAGGCCGTACCTCAACGTGAGGACGATGCGCTCCTTCTCGTCGAGATCCCTGAGCATCCCCCTCAGGAGCTTGCGGAAGGATTCCTCCATGAGGTTCTGGTCCACCGGGGGCATGGTGACCTGTTCGATCTTGTCCAGGAGCTGGAAGTCCGAATCCTCCTCCGAAGCCGACTCGAGGGGGAGATCCTCGGTTTCCGCCTGCATGAGGACCTCCACGTTCTCCCGGGGAACGTCGAGCTCCTCCGCCACCTCCCCGACCGTCGGGGGACGCTCCAGGATCGGAGTCATGGCCGCGATGGTCTTGTGGATGTTGTACAGGAGGTTGGCCTGCTTCTGGGGGATGCGGAAGGGGCCGCCCTGCTCCGAGAGGGCGTGGATGATGGCCTGCCGGATCCACCAGACGGCGTAGGTGATGAACTTGACGCCCTTGCCGGGATCGAAGCGCTTGGCGGCTTCGATGAGCCCGATGTTCCCTTCGTTGATGAGGTCCTGGAAGGAAAGCCCCCACCCGCGGTACTTCTTGGAGAAGGAGACGACGAAGCGGAGATTCGATTCCACGAGCTTCTGCAAGGCCTCCCGATCTCCCGCTTGGATGAGGGCGCCGAGGCGTTTCTCCTCTTCGGGGACCAGAAGGGGAAACCGAGAAATCTCTCGGAGGTAGCGCTTGAGGAGGGCGGATTCTTCGCCGCTGGGAACGCTATTCTTGGGTGCCATCGCCCCTCTCCAAATGGTCCAGCAGGACCTGGAGGGAGCGCTGTGGGATTCGGACGAGGGCCTGCTTCCGCACCTCGTCCCGCGACACGCCCCTTCGCCCGAGCTGCTCCAGAAAGAACTCCAGAAAGCCGTTCATCTCATCCTGCATGCGGCCCATTTTCTCCCGCATGTTGAGAACAATTTCAACCCCCGCGAGATTCACGCCGAGGTTTCGCGTGAGGTTCAGGATGATCTCGAGGCGTTCCAAGTCCTCGTCCGAGTACAGGCGGGTATTGCCTTCCGTTCGGGAGGGCCTCAGCAGGCCGTCCCGCTCGTAGAGCCGAAGGGTCTGGGGATGCACGTCGAAACGTTGCGCCACGGCGGAGATCATGTAGAAGCGCTTCCCCTCGGTCTTGGGAGGCCTTCGAGCCATGGCGTCACCCCTTCTCCGCCCCAGTATAGGGGCGCGGGTTCTCGGGGTTCAAACGGGCGAATTCGCGGAGGAGGTCCTTGCTCCGCTCGTCCACCACCGGGGGGGTCCAGATGGACACCTCCACCAGGAGGTCTCCCGCCGTGCCGCCCCGAAGGGAGGGCATCCCCCGCTCTCTCAAGCGGAACACCTGGCCGGAGGAAGTGCCCGGAGGGACCTTGAGGCGCGCCCCGCCGCCGAGGGTGGGGACGTCGATCCGGGCGCCCAGGACCGCCTCGGTGACGGTAATGGGGACCTTCACGCGGAGGTTGGGGCCCTCCCGGCGGTAGGTCGGCTCTTCCAGGATGTGGGTCTCGATGTAGAGGTCCCCCGCGGGCCCTCCGAAGCGCCCTGCCTGCCCCTTTCCCTTGACGCGCACCCGGGAGCCCGTGTCCACCCCCGCGGGAATGGAGACCTCCACCGTTTCCAGCGTCTCCGTGGAGCCCGCGCCCCCGCACGTGCGGCAGGGTTCCCCGGGGTCCTTTCCGGAACCCCCGCAGGCCGGGCAGGTCCGGGCGAAGGAGAAGGGCCCACGGGAGAGGCCGACCTTCCCCGAACCCCCGCAGGAGGAGCAGGATCGGCTCCGCTTGTGGGGGAGGCGCCCCTCGCCCCTGCAGGCCCCGCAGGCCACCGTGTGGCGCACGGCGATGCGGGCCCGCTTGCCTGAAAAGGCCTCCTGGAGGGTCAGGGTGAGCGGAAAGACCAGGTCCTCGCCGGGCCGGGGTCCTTGGTTTTCCCGGCTCTGGGCCGTGTGCAGGAACGCATCCAGAAGGTCCTGAAAGCCTCCGGAAGAGGGTCCGGCGTCGAAGTCGAACCCCGTGAAATCCACCCTCGGCCCGCCGCCCGAACCGGGACCCACGGTGCCGGTGGCGTCGTAGCGCTTCTTCTTCTCGGGGTCGGAGAGAATGGCGTGGGCCTCGGAAAGTTCCTTAAACCGCTCTTCTGCGGCCGCGTCCCCGGGATTGAGGTCGGGGTGGTACTTCCGGGCGAGGCGCTTGTAAGCCTTGCGGGCCTCCGCCGCCGAAGCCCCCCGTGGGATTTCCAGGACGTCGTACAGGTCGCGCACGGCCACGGGCGTCCCCTCCCTACTTCACGCGGATGGACTTCCGGGCGTTCTTCCGGGGGAGGACGATGGTGAGCAGGCCGTCCTTCAGGGCCGCCTCCACGGCCCCCGCGTCGATCTCGTCGGGAAACGAGAACTCCCTAAGAAAGGGCCCGAAGTACCGCTCCATCCTTTGCACGCACTCCTGGTCCTCCCCCTGGTTGGCGCGGCGCTCTCCCGCCACCCGGAGGAGGCGTCCCTCGGCCGTGACCTCGATGCCCTCAATGGGCACGCCGGGAATTTCCACCTCCACGACGTACCGGACGGCATCCTCGTAAACGTCGGCCGGGGGAATCCAGGTGAAATCCTGGAGGGGCGTAGCGGGCTTCTCCGGCTGGATGATTTCGTCGAAGAGCCGGTTCACGCGCCTCTGCAAATTCAGGAGTTCCCGAAGGGGATCACCCTTGGACGGCATGCCAGCACCTCCCCGGCCTTCTCGTGTCAGACCACCGATTCCGGATTATTTCACATCCTCGAATTCGGCGTCGATGACTTCGCCGGGCTTGCCGGCGCTTTCGGACCCTCCTTGGGGACCTCCGGAGGAGGGCGGGGCGCCCGTCTCGGGTCCGGCCTGTCCGGCCTGGGCCTTGGCCGACGCGTAAAGGACTTCGGCCATTTTGTGGCTGGCGGCGTTCAGGCCGTCGATGGCCTTCCGGATGGCGTCCTTCCCGCCCGCGTCCTTTGCCTTCCGGAGCTCTTCCAGGGCCGCACGGACCTTGGCCTCCTCGTCGGCGGGGATCTTGCCCGCGTTTTCCTGCAGGAGCTTTTCCGTGCTGTACAGGAGCTGGTCGGCCTGGTTCTTGACCTCGATCTCCTCCTTGCGGGCCATGTCCTCGGTCTTGTGGGACTCGGCTTCACGGACCATCTGGTCGATCTCGTCCTTGGTGAGTCCCGAAGAGGCCGTGATGGTGATGCCCTGCTCCTTGGCGGTGGCGAGGTCCTTGGCGGACACGTGGAGAATGCCGTTGGCGTCGATGTCGAAGGCCACCTCAACCTGCGGAACGCCCCGGGGGGCCGGGGGGATGCCCATGAGCTTGAAGGTGCCGAGGAGCTTGTTGTCACGGGCCATGGGCCTCTCGCCCTGGAAGACCACGATCTCCACCTCGGTCTGGTTGTCCGCGGCCGTCGTGAAGGTCTCCTTCCGCTTGGCGGGAATGGTGGTGTTCCTCTGAATCAAGGCCGTGGCCACCCCTCCCAAGGTCTCCACGCCCAGGGTGAGGGGGGTGACATCGAGGAGAAGGATGTCCTTGACGTCCCCGCCCAGAACGCCGGCCTGGATGGCCGCTCCCACGGCCACCACCTCATCCGGGTTCACGCCCTTGTGCGGCTCCCTCCCAAAGAAGTCCTGGACCATCTGCTGGATCTTGGGGATGCGCGTGGATCCGCCCACGAGGACGGCCTCATGGATCTGGCTCGGCCCCAGTTTGGCGTCGGACAGGGCGGCCTTGCACGGCTCCATGGTCCTCTGGAAGATGGCGGAGGCAAGATTCTCCATCTGCGCCCTCGTCAGCTTGATCTGGAGATGCTTGGGGCCCGAGGCGTCGGCCGTGATGAAGGGCAGGTTGATCTCCGTCTCCAGGGTCTGGGAAAGCTCGCACTTGGCTCGCTCGCAGGCCTCCTTGAGGCGCTGGAGGGCCATGGGGTCCTTGGAGAGGTCGATGCCGTTGTCCTTGCGGAAGGAGTCCACCACCCAGTCGATCAGGACCTTGTCCACGTCGTCTCCGCCGAGGTGGGTGTCCCCGTTGGTGGACTTGACTTCGATAACCCCCTCACCCACTTCGAGAACGGAGATGTCGAAGGTCCCGCCGCCGAAATCGTACACGGCGATGGTCTCCTCTTTCTTCTTGTCGAGGCCGTAGGCGAGGGCCGCGGCGGTGGGTTCGTTGATGATCCGGAGCACCTCGAGGCCGGCGATGCGGCCGGCGTCCTTGGTGGCTTGGCGCTGGCTGTCGTTGAAGTAGGCGGGGACCGTGATGACCGCCTGGGTCACCTTTTCCCCGAGGTAGGCTTCCGCCGCCTCCTTGAGCTTTCGCAGGACCATGGCCGAGATCTCGGGGGGGGAGTACTTCTTGCCCCGCGCCTCCACCCACGCGTCGCCGTTGTCGGCGGCCGCGACCCGATAGGGGACGGTTTCCATCTCCCGCTGGACCTCGGAGAACTTGCGGCCCATAAACCGCTTGATGGAGAAGACCGTGTTCAGGGGATTGGTGATGGCCTGACGCTTGGCCACCTTCCCCACCAGGATCTCTCCTTTGTCCGTGAAGGCGACCACCGAAGGGGTCGTACGGTCCCCTTCCTGGTTGGGGATCACAACGGGTTGCCCGCCTTCCATCACGGCCACCACCGAGTTCGTGGTACCGAGGTCGATTCCGATGATCTTGGCCATGAACGCACTCCTCCTTCGAACGGTGCCAGGGCTCGTCAGCCTGAGCCAGGTCCTAAGATAATACTTGAGCGAATAATTGTCAAGTTTTCTGACTTTGGCGACGTGGGCATTTCGCCGGGAGCGCCGACCTGATACCCTCGACTCTCTGTCGGGGGAGGCATGATCTCGTTTGCGCTGGTTGGGGGCAACCGGTCCGCCGGGCGCTTGGGGGAGATTCAAACGTCCCATGGCCGGGTCCGAACGCCGGCCTTCATGCCCGTCGGGACGCGGGCTTCGGTAAAGGGGATGCCTTCCTTTCTCCTGCGGGAGGCGGGGGCGGACATCGTCTTATGCAACACCTTTCACCTCGCTCTCCGGCCGGGAAGCCGCCTCATTGAGGAACTGGGGGGGATTCACCGGTTCATGGGATGGGGCGGCCCCGTCCTGACCGATTCGGGGGGCTTTCAGGCCTTTTCCTTGGCCTCCCTCCGCCAGGTCGCCGAGGAGGGGATCGCCTTTCGGTCCCCCGTGGATGGCGCCGAAGTCTTCTTAAGCCCGGAGCGGGCCGTGGCCGTTCAGGAGGAGCTGGGCGTGGATGTGGCCATGGCCTTGGATGTGCTGGTGAAAGGCACGGCCGAGGAGGACGAGACCGAGGCGGCCGTGGACCGAACCACCCGGTGGGCCCGGCGCTGTCGGGAGGCCCAGAGACGACCGGAAACCTCCCTCTTCGGCATCGTGCAGGGAGGTCCGTACCCGCATTTGAGGGAACGTTCAGCGAAGGACCTGGTGGAGCTGGATTTCCCGGGGTATGCCGCCGGCGGCTTCTCGGTGGGGGAGAAAAAGGAGACCTTTCGGCATGTGGCCGCGTACACGGCGACGCTCCTCCCGGAGGACCGTCCCCGCTACCTGATGGGGGTGGGCACACCCCTGGATTTAGTGGAAGCCGTCGCCTGGGGCTACGACCTGTTCGACTGCGTCCTCCCCACCCGGAACGCTCGAAACGGAAGCCTGTTCACCTCCGGAGGCACGGTTTCCATCAAGAACGCGGGCTTCGCGCGGTCCCCCGAACCCCTCGACCCGAGGTGTCCCTGTTGGGGGTGCCGGCACGTCTCCCGGGCCTACCTCAACCATCTGTACCGCGCCAACGATCCTACGGGACTCGTGCTCAACACCCTTCACAATCTGACGTACTACCTCGGACTCATGGAGAACATTCGGAGCGCCATAAAAGAGGATGGGCTCGAGGATTGGGTCCGAGAGATTCGGAAGGCGTATGGGGTAGGCACCTCCTCGGGCCCAAGCCAGGAGGATGTTTCGTAATCGGAGCGTTTCCAGGGGCAAGGCACTGTTACCTTTCGGTGCCGCAGCCGATCCGTTTCGGTTTCACTTCGAGTGCGCCCAGTTTGTAACTATGTGATATTTCAACGACTATCTGCCTTGCTTCGTGGCAGGGACTTTGCAAATAGAAAAGAAGTCGGGATTCGATCCAGGGCGAAAGGTGGTCGCCCCACATCGGGCCGCTGGGGCGCCGCAGGAGAGTCCCAACCTTCTGAAAGACCACGCATGCTGATAGATCGGGGGTGCAGGGCATGACTCGAACCCACGGATTCAGGTTTCGTTTCCTCGGAGGGATTGTCCTTGCTTTGGCGGGGTCCTGCGCGCTTCCTTGGTCGGCTCAGACATGCGCCTTCGGGAACGGAGGGGGGGCAGGAAGCGGGGGGGGCGGCGCCACCCTGCTGACGATAACCGTCGACGGGAACTCCAGCGACTGGGGCCCCGTCCTGGCGAACTCGGCTCAGGTGACCTTCGACGGGGAATGGGTCAGCCCCTGCAGCGCCTCCACCGATCGGGATTGCGACGGATATGGAATTACCGGACGCGACCTGGCAGTTTTCGCCTGGACCTACGATTCCACCAACATCTACCTCTACGTCAAGCGATTCGGCAGTTCGACCAACACGCAGACGTTCTATTTCTACATGGACACGAGCAGCAACCAGCGCATCAACACCGGGGAGAAGGTGTACCAGGTCCTGCTCAGCGGATCCAACCGAAAGACCGACGGCACCCTGTACACCTACGCGGCGGTGGATGGCACCAACGGAGACGCGCTTGTGGCTCCTGCCGGGTACCCCTACCCGGACTACGCGGACGGGTACACCGTCCCCGGATCGATCCATACTCCCGTCCCAGTCTACTCGGGCCTCATCGCGGGGTTTGCCGACGGGACCGGCTTCGAGGCGCGGATCCCTTGGTCCGGCATCGGGGTTTCCTCGGGCACGGCCATTTTCTTTCACGTCTCCTCTACCAACAACTCCAACCCGGCGCAGGTACCCGCCAGCATCGACGACAACCTGGGAGGAGTGGGTGGGGGGATCGGGGCCTTCGCCTTCCGTCTCGTTTCGGTGACACCGGACCATTCTTCCGCCGTGTCTCCCGGTCACCCGACGGTCACCACCTACTCCCACACGGTCACCAACACGGGCACCCTCCCCGACCGATACGACCTCACCGCCTTTTCCTCCCTGGGCTTTCAGGCCGAGCTCTACTTCGGCGCCTCCCTGGCCGCCACGGATCTGAACGGAGACGCAATCTGGGACTCGGTCGACAGCGCCTTTGATTCCAACTCCGACGGGCGGCCGGACACGCCACAGCTCCTTCCTTCCGAGGCCTACGTCGTGGAGTTGCGCCTCACCGCACCCGACGGAGTGGCGAATGTCTTGGACGAAACACGGATTTCAGCCTTTTCGCAGGGTCAGTCCGATGTTTGCGCCAGCGCCTTGGATTCCACGGCCCTTGGGGAGGTCACCTTGACCCCCTCGCCCCAGAGCCTGACCTTGACCGCGGGTGGGACCGCCGACTACGGATTGACTCTGGCCAACGGCGGCCTGGAAGACGTGGTGGACCTCCGGGCTGCGTCCTCCCTGGGTTGGATGGTGGAAATCTACGACGGATCCACCCTCGTGGCCCGGGATCTGACGGGCGACGGCCTTTGGGACACGGTCGATTCGGCGTACGACTCGAACGCCAACGGCCGCCCCGACTTCGGAGCCCTGTCCACCGGAACGTCCATTTCCTTCACGGCGCGCGTGACCGCTCCGTCGGGAGCGGCCTCCGGAGTGGCAGACACGGTCACGATCCTTGCACAGGGTGCGCAAGAAGGGGAGACCGCAACGGCCGTCCTTCACTCCACCGTCCGGCTCCGTCTCACTTTGGAACCCAGCTACAGGACCGTGGACGGGACACAGAAGTACAGCGGCCAGGGCAAGTCGGTCTTTTACGCACATGCCCTTACGAACAGTTGGTCCACGGCGGATTCGGTCACGCTCTCTGCCGCCTCCAGCCCGGCAGGGTGGACCCAACGCTTTTATACCGACCCTGATGGGGACGGGAGCCCCGCCGACGGGTCCCTGATCGGCGGTCCGTTGGATCTGCCGGCCAACGGAGGGAGCGTGGATCTCATCCTGGAGGTGGTCATACCCTCCGGCCTCACGCTTCCCCTCACCCACGTTTCCGCCGTTACGGCGACGGGATCGGCCAGCGCTCCCTCGGTGACGGATGAGGTGCGCGTTTCCTTCGTGGCGACATTCGAAGATCCTGGTCGGGCCGTGGCCAAGAACGTCTTTTCCCGCTGCCAGATCATCTACTTCCTAGGAAGCAGCCTGGTTCCCGCCTCCAACTACCGATTCCGGCTTCTGAATCCGGAAGGCACCCAAGTGCACAACCAGACGGCCCTTTCGGACGGGAACGGCGACGCCTGGGACGAGTACGAGGTGGCCGCCGCCGACCCGACGGGTACTTGGACCCTCGAACTCTACAATGCCTCCGGGACTCGGGTGGACTTCATGAGCGTCTACGTGGATCCGCCTCCAGCCAATCCATCCACGGTGGACCCAATCGCCACGGGGGAGGCCTCCTACGCCCTCACGGGGGAGAATCTCGCAATCACGGCGACGTTCAACAATACGTCCACGGGAGCGGACTACTCGGGCACGACTTACAGGTACTTGGTTCGGACGCCCGACTTGGGCCAGTTCCTTGGGGACGACGGAGTCTTCACCGCGTATTCGGGTTCCGATGCGACCCGGACCACCTCCCCCCACACCGTCTATGCCCTTTCTTCCGAAACCGAAACCGTGACCGTCAACAGCGTAGAGTTCCCCGTGGCCGGCCTGTACCGGATCGACGTGACCTGGACCGGAAGTTGCGGAAATGGCATCGCAGAGGGAACGAAGTACTTCCCGGTGGGTACCACGCTCGCCAGCTACGCCGACGCCGGGCACGCGGAACCCTCTGACTCCTTCGGCCCCGGCTCCACGGTTCACCTTTTCGGTACGACCTACCTTCCGACGACGGATCACGTCGTTGCCTTCTACTCTCCGGGAGGCGACCTCGTCCTCACCCAGAGCGCAGCCAGCACCGCGGACGGGACCCTCTCCACCGATGTCCCCGAGAGCCTCCTCGGTGCCGAAGGAACTTGGACCGCCGTGGTGTACCAGTCCTCGGTTCTGCCTCCACCCCGATATGTTCAGGACGACGCTTCTGCCACGAGTTTCGATTCGTTCTCTCTGGACCAGACTCCTCCCCTGGCACCCGAGATCCATCAGCCCGCGGACGGCTCCGCGACAACGGACACCACGCCGGCGATCTCCGGAACGGCCGAACCCAACGCCACGGTGTCCCTCTACCTCGACGGCAGCGGGACGCCTGTCCTCGTCACGGCGGACGGGGCCGGAAACTGGACGTACATCCCGCCCGCCTCCATCGGCTACGGGGACCACCAGGTTTTTGCCACCGCCACCGACGCGGCGGGCAACGTGTCGCACGCCTCCGCGACCTCCCAATTCGCCGTCGTCCACGAGGCCCCCGTGGTGGGCGGTCCCGTCGTAGCGAGCCCCTTCGGGAATGCGGTTTCGGGGACCTCCTCCTCCCCGGTGGGAACGACGATCACCGTCTCCGTGAACGGCATCTCCGCCGGGACGACGACGGTCCAGGCCGACGGAACGTGGAGCCTTACCGGCATCCTCGGCCTCGTGGGCGGAGAGAGCGTCACGGCGACGGCGGGGACCGGGTCGGCCCAGTCGGGGGTGTCGAACACCCTTCTCGTGACCCCCTACCCGCCGATCGTGGATTCCCCGGCCTACGCGGGAGCCACGAGCGTGACGGGCACGTCGGACCAGCCCGCGGGGTCCCTCGTCACGGTTTACCTCGGCGGGCTCTCCGTCGGCACGGCCACGGTGCAGGCCGACGGCTCGTGGACCCTGGCGGGCCTCTCGACTCCCCTGTCGGACGGAGACACCCTCACGGCCACCGTCACCGTCGGGGGGCAAACGTCGGCCCCCTCGGCGGAAGTGACCGTGGCGCAAGAGGCCGGAGATGTCACGCCGTCGCCGTGGGTGACGAGCCCCATCTACGCGGGCGCCGTGCGCGTGAGCGGGACCTCCGTCAGCCCCGAGGGAACTCGGATCGACGTGTTCGTGGACGGCGCTTACGTGGGGAGCACGACCGTCACCTCCTTGGGAACCTGGACGCTGAACCTTCCCGCCGGAGCCGCCCTTCGGGACGGCCAGGCGGTGGCGGCGACGGCCACGGACGAAGCGAACGGCTTGGGGACCTCGGCCCCCAGCCCCGAAGTTCTCGTCTCCGCCAACGCCGCGGACCGCACGCCGAGTCCCGTCATCACGTCCCCCATCTATGCGGGAGCCACTTCGGTGGAGGGGACCTCGTCCTCGCCCCAGGGGACCCGGGTCGACGTGTACGCCGACGGAGTCTTTCTCGGAGCCACGACGGTCCAAGCCGGAGGAAGCTGGACCCTTTCCGGAATCGGGCCGCTGGAAGAGGGTACCGTGTTGCGGGCCACCGCCACGGACGAGGCGGGCGGCCACGGGACCTCCACTCCCTCGGCCCCCGTCACGGTTCTGGCCGTTCGAAGCACGCCTCCCATCGTCAGCGCTTCCCTTCTGGCGGGGTCTCCGGCGACGATCCACGGGAGCAGCGTGGAGGCCGCAGGGTCGGTGATCACGGTTTACGTCAACGGGGCGTCCGCGGGAACCACTACGGTGAACGCCGACGGTTCCTGGAACCTGCCCGGAATCGTTCTTGCCGCGGGAGACCTGGTCAAGGCCACGGTGCAGGCCAGCGGCAAGTCCGTGAGCGCGGACTCCAACGTGGTCCGCGTGTCGGGAGACGCCTCGGCCGTGACCCCTCCTCCGGTCATCTCAGCGCCCATCGCTTCCGGGGCAACCACCGTTTCGGGCACGGCGGAGCCGGGCGCCGCGGTGGACGTGTACGCCGATGGGGTCTTCCTGGGGACCGTCACGACCGACGCTCTCGGGGGATGGACCCTCGCGGGCCTGCCCCCTGCCGAGGACGGGGCGGTTTACACGGCCACGGCCACGCTGGCTCCCGACGGCACCTCGGACTGGAGCGCGCCCGTGGTCGTCGGGACGGCCATCCACCTTCTGCGCTCGGACGCCATGACCTCCCTGACACAGGACCGCAGGCCCCTCTTCACCCACGCCGCGGCCACGCCTCCCTATCCCTCCCTGGAGACCCTCGGGCCCAACCACGTCTTCAACGCCTCCGAGGGGAGCGACGCGCTCCAGCCCTCGGCGCCGGACACGGCGGACGACGACAAGGCGTACCTGCGAAACGTGGCAACGGGGGCGACGGACCCGGACACCGCCGTACTGACGGACCACGGGCGTCCGCTGGTGTTCTACGAACTGCTGGACAACAACGCGCACACGCTGAAGCTGGCCAAGGTGTCGGGCGCCATCCAGTTCACCGTGGAGTGAGCCCAGCGCAAACGTGAACCACCCATGGGGCGGGCTTCGGCCCGCCCGTTTCCTTTTCAGAGCGCTGAACGAGGGGCCGGTTGAACCGGGGGGACGGGAGGAAGGATCGAAAGGGAAGACCCATCATTGGGCCCGCCTCTCGTCCTTCCCCACCTCCCCATGAAAAAGTCTCCTTATTGAATCCGGCGCCCTCGACCCCTGGGGATGTGGCGCTCGCTTTGGGGAATTCACAAGATGCGCCGGCGAAGGGCGGTGATCCTGTCCCTGATGTCGGCGGCTTCCTCGAACCGGAGGGCCTCGGCGGCGGAGAACATCTCCCCTTCAAGTTCGGCGATTTGGCGGGCCGCCTCCTCGGGGTCGAGGTAGGCGCCCGGCTCCTCCGCCACCTCGGGGACCCCGTAGTAGTCGTGCTCGAAGACGCTGGACAGAATGGTGTCGAGACCCTTCACGATGCTCTGGGGTGTGATGCCGTGGGCGGCGTTGAAGGACTCCTGCTTGGTCCTCCGCCTCGAAGTCTCCTCCACGGCGGCGCGCATGGATTCGGTCAAGGTGTCGGCGTAGAGGATGGCCTTTCCATCCACGTTTCGGGCGGCCCGCCCCATGGTCTGGATGAGGGCGCCACGGCTGCGGAGGAACCCCTCCTTGTCCGCGTCGAGCACGGCCACGCGACTCACCTCGGGAAGGTCCAGGCCCTCGCGCAGGAGGTTCACGCCCACGAGGACCTCGATGGTCCCCTTTCGCAGTTCCCTCAGGATCTTGACGCGCTCCAGGGTGTCAATGTCCGAATGGAGATAGGCCGTCTGCAGACCGAGGTTCTTGAGGTACGCCGTCAGTTCCTCGGCCATCTTCTTCGTGAGGGTCGTAACGAGGACGCGCTGGCCCCGGGCGGTGACCTCCCGGCACTCCCGGTAGAGGTCCTCCACCTGGCCCGTGGCCGGGCGGATTTCCACCACGGGGTCCATCAGCCCCGTGGGCCGTACGACCTGCTCCGCGGAAACCCCGCCGGATACGCCCAGTTCATACGCGGCGGGGGTGGCCGAAACGTAGACGATGCGGGGAGCAAGGGAGTTGAACTCCTCGAACTTCAGGGGCCGGTTGTCCAGGGCCGACGGGAGCCGGAAGCCGTAGTCCACCAGCGTCTGCTTCCGGGACCGGTCCCCCCGGTACATGGCCTGGAGCTGGGGGACGGTCATGTGGGACTCGTCCAGAAAGACCAGGGCGTCCGTCGGGAGATACTCGAGAAGCGTGGGCGGGGGTTCTCCGGGCCCCCGGCCCGTGAGGTGCCGGGAGTAATTCTCCACGCCGTTGCAGAAGCCCGTTTCGGCCAGCATTTCGAGGTCGAAGCGGGTGCGCTGGGAGAGGCGCTGGGCCTCGAGGAGTCGCCCCTGGGCCTCCAGTTCCCCCAGGCGCTCCTTGAGTTCGGCTTTGATGGTCTCCACGGCGGCCAGGACCGTCTCCTTTGGCGTGGCGTAATGGGTCCGGGGATAAAGGACCACCTCCCCCAGCTCCTCGAGAATCTCCCCGGTCAGCGGGTCCACGCGGAACAGGCTTTCCACGTCGTCCCCGAAGAGCTCCACGCGGAGCACCTCGTCGGTGTAGGAGGGATGGACCTCGAGCACATCCCCCCGCACGCGGAAGCGGCCGCGCTCCAGGGCCGAGGGGGTGCGGGTGTACAGCATGTCCACCAGCCGCCTCAGGGTCTTCTGGAGGTCCAGGGGCTCCCCCCTGGCCACCCGGAGGGTCATGCCGTAGTAGGATTCGGGCTCCCCGAGGCCGTAGATGCAGGAGACCGACGCCACGATGAGGACGTCCTCCCGCTCGCGGAGGCTCCGGGTGGCGGACAGCCGGAGACGGTCGATCTCCTCGTTGATGGTGGATTCCTTCTCGATGTACGTGTCGGTGGAGGGCACGTAGGCCTCGGGCTGGTAGTAATCGTAGTAGGAGACGAAGTACTCGACGGCGTTCTCCGGGAAAAACTGCTTGAACTCGGAGAAGAGCTGGGCGGCCAGGGTCTTGTTGTGGGCCAGAATCAGGGTGGGGCGCTGGAGCCGCTCCACCACGGCCGCCATGGTGAAGGTCTTTCCCGAGCCCGTGACGCCGAGGAGGGTCGAGTGGCGGGCCCCTCCCCGGAGGCGCCCTTCGAGGTCCTCGATGGCCCGGGGCTGGTCGCCCGTGGGCTCGAAGGGTGCGTGCAGGACGAACCGCCGGGTCATGGGTCCTCCTCAGGCCCGGGGCGGCGGGCCGAGGCCGCCCCGCGGGAGGGCCATTGTACGCCCGGAGCCGTCAGGCGTCGTGGAGGGCGGCCTCCACGGGGAGGACCCACGCGTGGGTGGACTCGCAGAGCTTGCGGTCCTCCTTGCACTGCCGGATGCAGTTCATCAGGCCGGAGACCGCCTCGTCGGGGACAACCGAGACGACCACCACCGAGGCTCCCGGATGAACTCGGTCCCCCCGCTTCATGCCGGACGCCCCCGCCCCCCACACCTGGGGAATCACCGTGTATCCGGTCACGCCCTTCTCCCTCAGGGTGTTCATGCAATGCGGCTCGTACTCGCTGTCCGTCACCAAGAACAACATCTTCATCTCTATACCTCGAGTCTTCTTGACCACAGAGGACACTGAGCGCACAGAGGACCTATCGAATCGACAACTCTGTGCTCTCTGTGACTTTTGTGGTGAATCCCATGGCTATTCCTCTTCCTCCAGGGCCTCGTCCTCCACGGGCGGCTTGTCGCCGTAAAAGAGGACGTACAGGATGGGGATGGCGCCCCAGGACAACAGGGTGGACGCCACCTCGCCGGCCATGAGGGCAACGGCCATGCCCTGGAAGATGGGGTCCGCCAGCATGACCGAGGAGCCCACGACGACGGCGAGGGCCGTCAGAAGCATGGGCCGGAAACGCACGGCCCCTCCCTCCACCACGGCATCCTTGAGGGGCATCCCCTGGCGCATCTTCATTTCGGCGAAGTCGATGACGAGGATGGAATTGCGCACGACGATGCCCGCCAGGGCGATGAAGCCGATCATGGAGGTGGCGGTGAAGAAGACGCCCGCGGCGGCGTGGGCGGGGAGGATCCCCACCAGGGAGAGGGGGATGGGGGCCATGATGGCCAGAGGCGTCAGGTAGCTCCTGAACCATCCCACCACCAGGATGTACATGAACACGAGAACCAGGGCGAAGGCGATGCCCAGGTCCCGGAAGACCTCGTAGGTGATCTGCCACTCCCCGTCCCATTTCACGGCGTAGCGATCCGACAGGAGCGGGACCTCCGTGTAGAAACGCTTCAGGCCCGTGGTCCCGTCGGGCAGGCGGAGGCGGTCGAGGGCGCGGTTGAGCTTGAACATGGCGTACACGGGGCTCTCCTCCACCCCCGCCACATCCCCCACGACGTACACCACGCGCCGGAGGTTCTTGTGGTAAATCTCCTGAGGGATCTCGGACCTTTGGACGTCCACCACCTGCGAGAGGGGAATGAGGGTCCCCTGGCGATTTTGGATCTGCAGGGAGGCGAGGGCCGCCAGGTCGAAGCGGGACTCGCGGGGCATGCGAACGGTGATCGGGACCGTTTCGCGCTCTCGCGGCATGTGGGCCATCGTCACGGTGGCGCCCCGGACGGCCATGGAGACCGCCAGGCTCACCTCCGCGACGGAGAGTCCGGCGGCGGAAGCCTTCCTGGGATCCACCACCAGATCGACCTGCTCCTGGGGGTCCACGGCGTAGATATCGGTGTCCACGACACCCGCCGTTTCCCGGAAAACCCTCAACACGTCGCGCCCCGCCTGGAATTGTCCGCCAAGGTCGGGCCCGTAGATCTCCGCCACGAGGGTCGAAAGCACCGGGGGCCCCGGCGGGATCTCCACGACCTTCAAGGCCACACCGAGTTCCTTCGCGAGGGGTTCCAGGAGGGAGCGGGCCTCCTTCGCCAGGTCGTGGCTCTGGCGGCCCCGGGCGTGCTTCGGAAGGAGGTTGACCTGGATGTCCGCGGCGTGGGGAATCTGGCGGAGGTAGTAGTGGCGGACCAAGCCGTTGAAGGTGATGGGCCCCGAGGTCCCGGCGTAAATCTGGTAGTCCGTCACCTCGGGCATTTCCATGAGCTTCTGAGCCATGGCTTGCGCCGCCTGCAGGCTCTTCTCCAGGGAGGCCCCTTCGGGCAGGTCCAGGACGACCTGGAACTCGCTCTTGTTGTCGAAGGGGAGCATCTTGACCTTGGTGACCTTGAAGGCCACCAGGGCTACGGAGAGGGCCAGGAGGAGGACGTTCCCGGCCAGGAAGAGGAGCCCCATCCTCCGGTCGTGCGTCAATCGGGTCATCACCCGGCGGTACAGGCCCAGGAGGCGGCCCATGATCCTGCCCTCGTGTTCCTCCCCCGCGTGGACCTTGTCCTTCAGGAGCTTGAAGGCGGCCCACGGGGAGACCATGAAAGCCACCACGAGGGAGATGATCATGGCCGCCGAGGCGCCCACGGGGATGGGGCGCATGTAGGGTCCCATCATTCCCCTCACGAAGGCCATGGGGAGAATGGCGGCGATGACGGTGAAGGTGGCCAGGATCGTGGGGTTGCCCACCTCGTCCACGGCCTCGATGGCTTTGCGCGTGAGGCTCCGGCCGTCCTTCATGGTGAAGTGCCGGTAGATGTTCTCCACAACGACGATGGCGTCGTCCACCAGGATGCCGATGGAGAAGATGAGGGCGAATAGCGTCACGCGGTTGAGGGTGTATCCGCCCAGGTAGTAGATCAGGAGGGTGAAGGCCAGGGTGACGGGCACCGCGATGCCGACGACGAGCGATTCTCGGAATCCCAGCATGAAAGCGATAAGCAGGACGACGGAGACGGTGGCCAGGAGCAGGTGCTTGATGAGTTCGTCGGACTTCTCCCCCGCGCTTTCCCCGTAGTCCCGGGTCACGGTCACCGAAACATCTCTCGGAATAAGCCTTCCTTGGAGAGACTCCACCTTGTGGAGGAGGACCTCGTTGAGGGCCGTGGCGTTCACGCCGGGCCTCTTCGCCACCGTCAGCGTGACGGCCGGATACTGGCCGCGCGCTTCGGGCGGGATTCCCCGGGCCGAGGCCCCGGGGCCCACGCCGAAGAGGACGTACTGGCCGGGGAGGGGTGGACCGTCCTCGAGGGCGGCCACGTCCCCCAAGTAGACCGGACGACCCTGGTGGAAACCTACCAGGACGGCGGCGGCGTCCCGGGAGTCCCGGATCCAGGAGCCCACTTCCAGCCGGACCTCGCGATTGTCCTTCACGAGGGAGCCTGCGGGCAGGCGAGAGTTGAAGGCCTGCAGGCTCTGGGCGACGGCCAGGGGGTTCACGCCGTGGGCCGCCATGCGGACCGGGTCGAGGACGACTCGAAGTTCCCGCTTTTGGGCCCCGAGGATCTCCACCGCGGCGACGTCGGGAACGGCGCGGAGCTCGATCTCGAGCTCCTGGGCCACACGGGTGAGGGCGTAGGCGTCGTACCCCTTTCCCCAGAGGGTGAGTCCGAGAACCGGCACGTCGTCGATGGACTTGAGCTTGATGAGGGGGAACAGGGCGCCGGGCGGCATCTGGTTCAGGTTCCCGGCGACCTTGTCGTAAATCCGAAGGAGGGCCGTTTCCTCCGCCGTGTTGACCTCGAAGCGGACGATGATCATGCCCATGTTGGCGCTGGAAGTGGAGTACACGTACTCCACGTTGGGGATCTCCCACAGGAGCTTCTCCAGGGGGGTGACGACGCGCTGCTCCACCTCCTCGGGGGAGGCCCCAGGCAGGGGCACGAAAATGTCCACCATGGGGACTTTGATTTGGGGCTCCTCCTCCCTCGGCGTCATGAGGACCGCGAAGGTGCCGAGGAGGAGGGATGTGACCACGAAGAGAAGGGTCAGCTTGTTCCTGAGAAAGTAGTGGGCGATGGACCCCGACGGACCCACTCGGATCATGGCGCCACCTCAATCGGCGTGCCATCCTGCAGTCCGGCGGGGACGGGCGCGATCACCCGCTCCCCGGCGGAGAGGCCGCTCAGGACCTGGGCGATCCCTCCCTCCCTCCGGCCCACCTGGATCCAGCGGAGGCGCGCGAGGCCTTGGTCGACCACGAAGACGCCGTCCATCTGCCCCTGGGTCAAGACCGCCTCTTCGGGGACGGCGAGCGCCTTCTCGGCGAGGGCATCGAAGCGAATGCGGGCGAACTGTCCGGGCCGCAAGTTCGTGCCCGGGGGAACGGCCACCTTGACGGAAGAGGTCCGGCTCAGGGGGTCGGCGGCCGGGACGACGGAAGCGAGGGTCCCGCGGAGGGGCTCAGGGATTCCGTCCACGCGAACGTCGGCGGCCTGGCCCGGGGCGAGGAGCCGGGAGCGCTCCTCGGGGACGGCCACGCCGATTTCCAGGTCCGAGGGATCTTCGAGGGTGAGGAGCGGCGCGCCAGGGTAGGCGAGGTTCCCGGGGTCCAGCCACCTCCGGGTGACAATCCCGTCGGACGGCGCCGTGATTCGGCCGTAGGAGAGGAGGGTTTCCGCCATCTTCACGTTGGCCTCGGCCTGGGCCTTCTGCGCGCGGACCGCCGCCGCCCCCGCCTGCGCCTGTTCCAACTGGTGCCGGGTCACGGCCTTTTGGTCGAACAGGTTCTGAAATCGCTCGAGGTCCCTGTCGGCGTTGTTCGAGGCGATTTCAGCAGCCTGAAGGCCGGCCCGGGCCTGATCGTAGGCGCTCTGGGCCTCGGCGGCATCCACGTCCACGAGGGGCTGCCCCCTCCGGACGGATTGGCCCTCCTCCACGTACAAGCGGAGTACGCGGCCCATCATCTTTGTGGAGATTGTGACGGCACGGCGGCTCTTCACGCTTCCCGTATAGGCCTCCCCGGCGGGCATGAGCTTCGGCGCGGCCTCGGCCACCTTCACGGTCACGGCCGGCCCGGGGTCCCGTTTCTCCACCTTATGCCCGCACGCCATCAGGCCTGCAGCGGCCGCCACCGAAATCCAGATCCTCGCGTTCTTCATCATCGAGACACCCCTGTCTTTCCCGTCTTTTCCGCCACGCCTGTTCCCGGGTTCCATCACTTGCCCATGGCCCACTGCAGGCGGGCGCGGGCGACGCGCTGGTCGTGGACGGCCTGGGCCCTCTGGAGGGCCGATGCCGTGAGGGCCGTGTCCGCGTCCAGAAGGTCCGTGATGGACGCCATGCCCTCCTTGTAACGCAGTTCCACGATGCGCAGGTTCTCTCGGGCTTGGGCTTCCGACTCGGAGGAAACGGCCACCCTCTCGGAGGCCGCCTCCAACCGGAGCCAGGCCTCCTGCACGTCCACCCGGACCTTTCTCTTCAGGTCCAGGAGGGCCTGCTGGGCCTGAAACTCCCTGGCGCGGGCCGTGAGAAGGCGCCCGGAGCGGGCCCCTCCGTCAAAGAGGGGCAGGCGCAGCTGGACCCCCACCATCCAGTTGTCCCCGCGTCCGGACCAGCCTTCCGTGTCCTGCTCGTAGGCCGCCATGGCGCCCACCTGCGGAAGGTAGTCGGCCCGGGCCATCTTTACTCCCTCGGACGCTTGTCGGGATTGGATTTCGGCGGCTCGAAGGTCCTTCCGGCCGGCGATGGCCTCCTGGATGGCCTCCTCCAGGAGGGGACCCGCCTCTCCCGGCCCCGACAGCTCACCAGCGGGCTCGACCTCCCCGTCGTATCCCAGGGCGTACGCGAGGTAAGCCCGCGCCACCCGCGCGTCCGCCTCTCGGGCGGCCTTTTGCTGGCGCATGTCCGAAACGAACACCCTCATCCTGAGGAGGTCCGAGTCCAGGATCAGCCCCTGCCCGTGCATGGCCTCCACCTGCCGGAGGTGGGCCTCCGCCGTCCCGACGGTCTCGGCCATGACCTCCGCCGCCCGCGCCGCCAAGAGGCTCCCGAGGAAGGCCTCGGTGACCGCCTTCGTCAGGCTGGACTCGGCGAAAGCGCTCTCGCTGGAGGCCGCCTCCACGCCCAGGAGGGTGGCCCGGTAGGCCGCCTTGAGCTTGCCCCCCGCGAAAAGCGGAACGGTGAGTTCGGCCCGGCTTTGGTAGTTGTTCAGAGGGGCCGGGCGGTTCAGGTTCGGGAGAGCGAAATCCATCATCCCGAACCTTTCCTGGGTGAGCTTGCCCATGAACACGTAAACCGGGTTCGTCGTCCGGCTGAAGTTCTCGGTGAAGGTCAGGTCCGGCCAGAAAAGGGAGGTCGCTTCCCTGTGCTGGCCGCGTCGAGCCTCCACCTCCTGCCTCGCGGCGCGGACCATGGGATTGTTCTCCCGGGCGCGGGCAACCGCCTCCTCCAGAGTCAGGCGGAGGGCGTCGGGAGAGGCCGTCTGCTGGGTCCACGCGGAGGCGGGCGCGAGGAGCCAGAGCAGGGCTCCGGAGAGGGCCCAGGCGGCCCGGGATCTCGTGCGTTTTCTTCCGTTCATGATTCCCCCTGAAAAAACGAGGACCCGACCCATTGCGTTTGGCTCATTCTAGCACCGAACCGTCGGGCTCCCGCGGGTCCGGAACCTAGAGATGCACGCCCCGGCGGGCGGTAACGGAATGATCCGCCTTTAGACTGGACGCGGGGAAGCGGGCCGTGCCCTTGACAGGCGGGGCTTCGTTTCGTAAAATTTACTGCTGTTCCGCTGGGGAGTAGTTCAACTGGTGGAACGCCTGGCTCTGGACCAGGATGTTGGGGGTTCGAGTCCTCCCTCCCCAGCCAGACATGGCCCGTTCGTTCAGCGGTTAGGACACCGGCCTCTCACGTCGGTAACACGGGTTCGATTCCCGTACGGGCTACCAGCAAATCGAAGGCGGAGGCCGAGCCTCCGCCTTTTTTGCTGGGGGCCTCGGAGGAAGCGCGCCCAGCCGGGTCCCTTGTCAGGCGCCCCCTGCGGGGGCATCATCAAAGGCTGTGCGGCCGCTTCTCCGGGCCGTGCCTGCGCCGGGGAACCGTTCGAAGGAAAGGGAATCGGGATGGCCTATCCAGACGACTCTCGCGACGTGAAGTTCAACCTCTTCGAGTGGCTCCCCCTCGATGACCTCCTCGTCCGGGAGCGGTTCGCCGGGCAGGAGAGGGCGGACCTGGAGATGGTCCTGGAGGAGGCGCTCAAGGTATGCCAGGGGGCCGCGGCGCCCGCGGACCTGGAGGGCGACCGGGTGGGCGCGCGCTGGGAGAAGGGGAGCGTTCATCTACCCCCCGGCATGAAGAGGGCCTACGCGGCCCTCGCCGAAGGAGGGTGGATCGGGGCCACGGCCGGTACGGAGTTTGGTGGGATGGGACTTCCCGAGGCGGTCGGCGCGGGGATCATGGAGTACCTCGTGGGCTCGAACCCCTCCCTGAGCCTCACCGCCATGCTCACGCGAGGGGCCGCCCAGCTCATCGAGAGCTTCGGGACGGAGACGTTGAAGGGCCTCTACTGCCAGAAGATGTACCAGGGTGCCTGGACCGGCACCATGTGCCTGACGGAGCCCTCGGCCGGCAGCGACCTCGGCGACATCAAGACCAAGGCAGTCCGCCGGGAGGATGGAACCTACGCGATCTCCGGGCAGAAAATCTTCATTACCTCCGGCGACCACGACTACACGCCGAACATCATCCACGCGGTGCTCGCCCGGGTGGAGGGGGCCCCACGCGGTCCCAAGGGCCTGAGCCTCTTCGCGGTTCCCAAGGTGCGCGTGAACCCCGATGGGAGCCTGGGGGAGGCCAACGACGTCCAGTGCGCCGGAATCGAGGAGAAGCTGGGCATCCACGGGTCGCCCACCTGCACGCTGGTCTTCGGCGAGCGGGACCTCTGCGTGGGGCACCTCATCGGGCGGGAGCGCCTCGGTCTCCTCCACATGTTCCAGATGATGAATTCCGCCCGCTACGAGGTGGGGGTCCAAGGCATGGCCATGGGATCGGCCGCCCACAAGGCCGCCCTCTCCTTCGCGCGGGAGCGGCTCCAGGGCCGCCGCCACGACGACAAGGACCCGGCCGGCCCGCAGGCGACCATCCTCGACCACCCGGACGTCCGGAGGAACCTCCTGCTCCAGAGCGCCTACGTCCAGGCCATGCGCGCCCTTCTCTCCTACACGGCCTACTGTATGGACATGGCCCACGCCGGGGAGGGCGAGGAAGGGGACCGCCACGCGGGCCTCGTGGAGATCCTCACGCCCATCTGCAAGGCCTGGTGTTCGGACTGGGGCTTCCGCGTAACGGAATGGGCCATGCAGACCTTCGGCGGGTACGGGTATACGCGGGAGTTCCCCGCCGAAAAGTACTTGCGGGACGCCAAGATCGCCTCGATTTACGAGGGTACGAACGGGATCCAGGCCCTGGACCTTGTGGGCCGGAAGTTCCGAATGCAGAACGGCCGCTACCTGGGCTTTTTCCTGGATCGGGCCAGACGGGCCCTCGACGCAGTGCCCGCCCAGGGGCCCCTCGCCGCCGGAGGCCCGCCCCTTCGGGAGGCCCTCTCCAGCCTCGAGGCCTGTCTGGAGGCCATGAGGAACGCGCGCGACCCCGGCCTGTTCGGCCTCCTCAACGCCGTGCCCCTGCTGGATATCTGCGGGCACGTCCTGGCGGGGGGCCTCCTCCTGGAGCAGGCGGTCTTGGCCCGGGACCGCCTGACCTCTCTGGCCCGAGCGCGCGGAGCGGACGCCGGGGATCCGTCGGCCCTCGACGCACTTCTCGAGGACAGCGAGGAGTCCCGCTTCTACCACAACAAGGTGGAGGCGGCCCTGCACTTCGCCCATCGCGCCCTCCCCATGGCGAGGGCCCAGGCCGCCGGCCTGCTGGGCGGAGACGAGAGCCCCCTCCGGGCCCGGCTCTGAGCCGGGGTCCGGAAGGTCGGGAAGGGGCCTCCATTTGGACGACCGGACACTGGACGCGCTCAACCCCGAGCAGCGGCTCGCCGTAACCGAGCCCGGCGGAGCCGCCCTGGTTCTCGCCGGGGCGGGGTCCGGGAAAACGAGGGTCATCGCCCACCGCATCGCGCACCTTCTCTCCGCCCGACACGTATCGGCCCACTCGGTGCTGGCGGTCACCTTCACGAACAAGGCCGCGGAGGAAATGCGGGCCCGGGTCCTCCAGCTCCTCCAGAAACCCGCGCTGCCGTTCCTGTGGATCGGGACCTTCCACGCCATGTGCGCCCGGCTCCTGAGGGCCGACGTGGAAGCCCTCGGCGGACCCTACGCCCGGAACTTCACGATTCTCGACGCCGACGACTCGGCGGGGCTGGTGAGGCGTTTGCTGCGGGACCGGGGGGTTTCGGAGAGGAACATCCAGCCCCGATCGGTTCTTTCGGCCATCAGCCGGGCCAAGACCGAGGGGATGAACGCCGACGCTTTCGCGGAGAAAGCGCGGGGCCACTTCTCCCTGACGGTGGCCCCCGTTTTCCGCTCCTACGAGCGCCAACTCGCCGATTCCAACTCCATGGATTTCGACGACCTCCTCGGCGTGGCCCTTCGACTGCTGGACGAGCGCTCCGAGATCCGGGCCAAGTACCAGCATCAGTTCCAGCACATCCTCGTGGACGAGTACCAGGACACCAACCGGATCCAGTACCGCCTCCTCCGCGTTCTCTCGGAGAAGTGGGGAAACCTATTCGCCGTGGGCGACGAGGATCAGTCCATCTACCGCTGGAGGGGGGCCGACATCCAGAACATCCTCGATTTCCAGCGGGATTTCCGGGGGGCCAAGGTCATCAAGCTGGAAAGGAACTACCGCTCGACCCGGGCCATTCTCGAGGCGGCCAACCACCTCGTGGCCCACAACACCCGGCGGATCGGAAAGAACCTCTGGACGGAGCGCGGCGACGGCGGGGCAGTCCGGGTCTTCGCCGCTCCCTCGGACCGGGAGGAGGCCGCCTTCGTGGCCGACTCCATGCTTTCCCTCAAGGCCCAGTACGCTTGGCGCCAGATGGCCGTCCTCTACCGCACCAACGCCCAGTCGAGGACCTTCGAAGAAGCGTGCCTGAACCGCCGGATCCCGTACCAAGTGGTCGGCGGCCTCAAGTTCTACGAGAGAAAGGAAATCAAGGACGTCCTCGCCTACCTTCGGGCGGGTGTGAATCCGCAGGACCGCCTGGCCGTGGCGCGCGTCCTCAACGTGCCCCCGCGCGGGCTGGGCCCCACCACCGCCGAAAAGCTGGCGGCCCTGGCGGAGGAGCGTCGAACCAGCCTCGTGGAGGCCGCCCGGGCGGCCTCCGAGGAGGGCCTCTTTCCATCCCGGACGTGCACGGCTTTGCGGGGATTCCTGGACATCCTGCAGGGAGTGGGCAAGCGTGCGGCGGCCGGCGGGCCCGCGGCCGTCGCCCAATGGGTTCTCGAGGCCACGGGGTACGTTGCGTACCTGGCGGAGCAAGGCGAGTCTGGGCCGGACCCAGAGGCCAGGATGGAAAACGTCCGGGAACTCGTGTCCGCGATGCGGGAATTCGAGAGCCGGGAGGGGGGCGACCTGCGGCTCTTTCTCGAGCGCCAGGCCCTCGCGAGCGACCAGGACGAGTTGAGGGACGGGACCTTCGACGCGGTCCGCCTCATGACGCTTCACGCGGCCAAGGGCCTGGAGTTTCCGGTGGTGTTTCTCTCGGGCCTGGAACAGGACCTGTGTCCCCACGCCCTCTCCTCCCAGACCGAGGACGGCCTCGAGGAGGAGCGCCGGTTGTGCTACGTGGGCATGACGAGGGCGATGGACCGGTTGACCCTCACCTGGGCCCGCCAGCGCTATGTCTTCGGCGTGGTCCAAGACAGGCTCCCCTCCCCCTTCCTCGGCGAGGTCCCCGGGGGGCGCGTGGAGGAGGTCCGCGGCGTGGAGCGCGCGCCCATGAACCTCCTCGAAGCCGCCGCCCTTCTAGACGCCGCCGAGGCTCCAAGGCCCGCCCCCCAAAAGGTCCTGCGGGTGGGGGCGCGCATCCACCACAAGAAATACGGTTTCGGAATCGTTCTGGCCCTCGAGGGAAGCGGCGAAGCGCAAAAGGTGACCGTCTCCTTCAACCGGTTCGGGAGAAAGAAACTCCTCGCCTCCCTGGCAGGCCTCGACCTGGTCTAACGAGGTGGCGAAGGGGCCATGGGGGAAATGCCCCAAGCGCGTCCATCCCCTTCCGTATCCCCCAAGGCAGTGCAACTGCCGCCGCGTGGGGACCGGCGTCCGGGGGCGGGCCGGGGGCCCTCGAAGGCATTCCCGGTCCGCCCCCTGGAACCTTGACACCACGGCCCCTCTCGACTATATTCAGCCCCTTTAGGCCCGCGCCCGCCCCGCCCAAGGGAGGATCGTACATGTCGGCTTACCTTCCCGTAGGGATCTTCCTGGCCCTCGCCCTTGCCATTGTGCCGCTCACCATGGTTCTGGGCCGGTTCATCCGCCCCCGGCGCTACGATCCCGTCAAGGTGGAGCCCTACGAATGCGGCATCGAGGTGAAGGAGGCCCCGGCGGGCAAGATCTCCGTCCACTTCTACCTGGTGGCGGTGGTTTTCCTTGTCTTCGACGTGGAAACCATCTTCCTCCTGCCCTGGGCCGTGGCCTTTGACAAGCTGGGCCTTTTCGGGGTGATCGAGGTGTTCGTCTTTCTCGCCCTGCTCATCGCGGCGTACGTCTACGCGTGGCTGAAGGGGGCGTTGAGGTGGGAAGAATGAACCGGGACCTGACCGGAGGCGCCTACCCGACGTGGGTGGGGCTGGCCAAGCTGGACGTCCTCTTCGACTACTGCCGCCGCAACAGCCTCTGGCCCATGACCTTCGGGCTGGCCTGCTGCGCCATCGAGATGATCAGCGCCATGTGCTCCCGGTACGACATGGCGCGTTTCGGCTCCGAGGTCATGCGGCCCTCGCCCCGCCAGTCGGACGTCATGATCATCGCGGGCACCATCACTCTCAAGATGGCCCCCGTGGTCCGGCGCCTCTATGACCAGATGCCCGATCCGAAATGGGTCATCGCCATGGGGAGTTGCGCCATCAAGGGCGGTCCCTACGACGACTACGCGGTCCTTCAGGGGGCGGGCCTGATTGTCCCCGTGGACGTGTACGTGAACGGGTGCCCGCCGCGGCCGGAGGCCCTCATCTACGCCCTCATGCGGTTGCAGGAGAAAATCCGGAATCCGAAGGTGGCCCAGGAGCCCACGTTCAAGGGCATCCTCAGCGAGCGCCCGACGAAGGGGTGGATGGCGAAGGGCGAGGAGATCCCCGAGGTCGTCGCCGAGTACGAGGCCAAAGGCCACGTGGTTCAGTCCGCCCAGATTCTGAAGGATTAGGGGAGCCATATGACTGACGAGATCAAGGCGCCCGGACCGCCGGTTCCCCCGCCTCAGGCGGCGGGTGGAGAGGCCGCGCCGGCGGAGAAGCCCGCGGCGGCCAAGCCCGCGACACCGCCGGCCCCCAAGCCTCCCGCCGGTCCCAAGAAGTGGGAGCCCACGGGAGACGCGGTCCCAAATGCTCCGGCGGAGGCCCTCGCCGAGAGGTTCGGAGAATCCGTCCGGGGCGCCAAGAGCCCCTGCGGTGAATCCGCGGTCCTCGTGGACAAGGCGGCCCTCGTCCCGGTCCTTGCCTTTCTTAGGGACGATCCCCGTTGCGGCATGAACTACCTGAGCGACCTGACGGGCGCCCACTACCCCATCAACGACAAGAAGTTCGAGGTGGTCTACCACCTGTACTCCATGGAAAAGGGACACTCCCTCCGGGTGAAGGTCCAGCTCGACGACGGCGAGCCCTGCCCCAGCGCCACCGGGGTCTGGCCCGGAGCGGACTGGATGGAGCGGGAAGCCCACGACATGCTCGGGATCGTCTTCGAGGGTCACCCCGGCCTCAAGGTCATCCTCCTGCCCGACGACTTCGAGGGCCATCCCCTGAGGAAGGAGTTCCCACTCGGTGGCGCCCAGGAGGAGATGATCCGTGCCAACCGGTACGGGAAGCCCGTCTACCTCCCGGACGACGTGGAGGAGGCGCGAAAGATCGTCGAGGAGCAGCGCCATGGACGGTGAACACATGCACCCCGAGGGCACCGGGCTCCGCGGCGCTTTGGAAACCCACGAGGTGGAGCTGAACCTCGGGCCGCAGCACCCGGCCACCCACGGCGTCTACCGGGCCCTGGTACGCCTGGACGGCGAGCGGGTGGTGGGAATGGAATCCATCATCGGATACCTCCACCGCGGAATCGAGAAGTGGTGCGAGTCCCGGACCTGGACGCAGGCCACACCCGTTTTCGATCGGCTGGACTACGTGGGGGCGGTCCTCAACTGCCACGGGTACGTGGGGGCCGTGGAGAAGCTGCTCAACCTGGAGGTCCCCAAGAAGGCGCAGTACATCCGCGTGGTTTTGGACGAACTCCAGCGCATCGCGAACCACCTGCTCTGGCTGGGAACCCACGCCCTCGACGTGGGCGCCCAGTCCATGCTCTTTTACGGCATCCGGGAGCGGGAGGCCATCCTGGACCTATTCGAGGCGATGCTGGGCCAACGCCTCTTGCCCAACGCCTACCCGATCGGCGGCGTCCGGTTCGATTTTCCGAAGGGCTGGGAGGCGGTGTGCCGCCGGTTCCTCGAAGAGATGCCCAAGAAGGTCGATGACTACGAGACCCTTCTCACCGGAAACCGCATCTGGGTTCAGCGCACCAAGGGGGTGGGCGTGATCGCGGCGGACCAGGCCATCGCCCTGTCCTTGTCGGGCCCCACCCTCCGGGGCTCCGGAGTGAACTTCGACGTGCGCAAGGCCTTGCCCTATTCGAGCTACCCGGACTTCGACTTCGAGGTGCCTCTGGGTCAGAACGGGGACGTCTTCGACCGGTACCTCTGCCGCGTTCGGGAGATGCGCCAGAGCCTGCGCATCATCCGCCAGGCGCTGGACGGCATGCCCGAGGGCGACCTGAAGGGCAAGGTGGGCCGCATCATTCGCCCGCCCATGGGTGAGGCCTACTTCACGGTGGAGGCGGCCAAGGGCCAGCTGGGCTACTACATCGTAAGCGAGGGGGCCGAGAAGCCCTGGCGGGTCCACGTGCGGGCCCCCTCCTTCATCAACCTTCAGGGCATCGAGACCATGTGCCGCGGCGCGCTCATCGCCGACGTGGTGGCCATCATCGGCTCCCTCGACATCGTCCTCGGTGAGGTGGACAGGTGAAGACCATGGGACAACGCGAGACGGGGAAGGCGAATCCATGAACCTCGATTGGCTGACGGCCCACGTGGGAATGCCCCTGGTCAAGATCCTCATCCTCCTTGTGCCCGTCTTCACGGTGGTGGCCTACATCGTCTGGTTCGAGCGCCGGGTCCTGGCCTTCTTCCAGTCCCGCCTCGGTCCGAACCGGGTGGGCCCGCTCGGCCTCCTGCAGCCCGTGGCGGACGGTCTGAAACTCCTCCTGAAGGAAGACATCGTCCCCGCCAACGCGAGGCCCTTTCTGTTCAAGATGGCCCCCGTCTTTTCCTTCTTCCCGGCCCTGGTGGGCTTCGCGGTGGTTTCCTGGGCCCTTCCCTGGGTCACGCCCTCCGGAAAGACCCACGGATTCGTCATCGGCGACGTGAACCTGGGGATCCTCCTCATCCTTTCTCTCTCCTCCCTCGGGATCTTCGGGATCATCCTGGGAGGCTGGTCCTCGGGGTCCAAGTACCCCCTCTTCGGGAGCCTGAGGTCCGCCAGCCAGATGCTGGCCTACGAAGTTCCCCTGACCCTCTCGGTCATATCCGTCATTCTGCTGGCGGGCTCCTTCCGCCTAAGCGACATCGTGGCGGCCCAGCAGTCCCTGGGATGGTACTTCCTCTTCCCGGGGCTCGTGGCTTTCGGGGTCTACATCGTGGCGGCCGTGGCCGAGACCAACCGGACGCCCTTTGATCTGCCCGAGGGCGAGAGCGAGATCATCGGCTTCCACACCGAGTATTCGGGCATGCGATTCGCGTTCTATTTCGTGGCGGAATACGCCAACGTGGTCCTCACGAGCGTGGTGGCCACGGCGCTTTTCCTGGGCGGGTACGACATCCCCTTCGTCAAGGACGCCGCGCTCTACGCGACGCACCCCCGGCTCGTGAGCGCGCTGGGGGTCTGTTCCTTCGCCGCAAAGGGGGCGCTCTTCGCCTACTTCTTCGTGTGGATCCGCGCCACGTGGCCACGGTACCGGTACGACCAGCTCCTGAGAATCGGCTGGCTGGTCCTCTTCCCCATCGCCATGGCCAACTTGGTCCTCGTGGCTTTGTTCAAGCTCTGGCTCCTGAGGTGACCGCATGAGCGCCGCCCTCCGGTTCTTGAAGATGGTGACCTTCTGGGAACTCCTGAAGGGCATGGGGGTCACCCACAAGTACATGGTGAAGCCGAAGGTCACCGAGCTCTACCCCGATGTCCGGCCGGTGCTCCCCTACCGGACCAAGGGCCGGCTCCACGTGGAGATCGAGACGTGCATCTCCTGCCGCATGTGCGAGAAGGCCTGCCCCGAGGGGTGCATCAAGGTCTACCCTCCGCCCAAGGAGGTCTTCAAGACCGACAAGCGCCCGGCGGAGTTCTACCTGAACCAGGAGCACTGCCTGCACTGCGGGCTCTGCGTGGACCCCTGCCCCACGGGATCCATCCACCATTCTCACGAGTTCGAACTGGTGGTTTTTGACCACAGGGAACTGCTCTTCGATCGTGAAACGCTGCCCTACGATTTGGATCAGACCCGGTATCGGTGGAACTGGATCGAGAACGTTCCGGTGAAGAAGTGATGGATCCTCGCGGGGGAGCGAGGGGCGCTGAAGAAGAAAGAGGTACTGGACTTTCTTGAGGTGATTTCTCCGCGGTCTCCGCGTCTCCGCGGTGAGAAGGGCATTTGGGAGGAGAGGGGATGACGGTCTTTTCGATCCTGCTCGCGGCGGTCATCGTGGCGTGTGCGCTCGGAGTGGTCTTCGCGCGCAGTCCCATCACGGCCGCCGTCTCGCTCCTGGTGGGCTTCCTCGGCCTCGCGGTCCTCTACCTGGCCCTCCATGCCGAATTCGTGGCGGCGGTCCAGGTGCTGGTGTACGCTGGCGGCATCATGGTCCTGTACCTTTTCGGTATCATGCTGGTGGACAACCAGGTGCTCCGGCTGACGCGCCAGGTTCACTTCCAGGCCTGGCCGGCCTTCGTCCTCGTCCTGGCGCTCTTCCTCTGGATGGGCCACCGTCTCTACCACAGCGAATACGCCGCGCTCCCGGGGGGGCGTCCCGCGGCCACGGCGACCGCCGATGCGGAGTCGTCCGAATCACCCTCCCCGGCGGCGGACAACACGCGTAGGATCGCCAAGGTGCTTTACGGCGATTTCCTCTACCCCTTCGAAGCGGCCTCCATCCTTCTCCTCGTGGCGGTGGTCGGCGGCGTCTTCCTGGCGAAGAAGGAGGTCTGACGTGTCCACCCCGGCGCTGGTCCTGGTGGGTTTTCTCCTCTTCTGTCTCGGGATCTTCGGGGTCCTCGCGAGACGGAACTTCATCGTCGTCCTCCTGTCCATCGAGTTGATCTTCGCCGGGGCAGGCCTGAATTTCGTGGCTTTCTCCGACCTCTGGCAGAACCTGACGGGACAGGTCTTCACGGTCTTCCTCATCGCCGTGGCCGCCGGGGAAGCGGCCGTAGGCCTCGGACTCCTCATCGCCCTCTACCGGGTGAAACACACCGCCAACGTGGACGAAGCCAGGGAGTTGAAGGGATGAATTCCGGATTTGGAGCTTCGTATTTGGAATGTGCCGGTCCCCACGCCCTCGCCGGCTCCCTGAGAGGATTCCGGGCGGGAGGTGACGCATGACCGCCGTGCAACTTCTCTGGCTGATACCCGTGCTGCCGGCGCTTGGGGCGCTGGTGAACGGCGCCTTCGGGTGGAAGTGGGAGCACGGGAACCGGAAGGTGATTTCGGCGGTGGCGCTGTGCGCGACGGGGCTGGCGCTGGCGCTGGCGCTGTGGAACATCGCGGTGCTGTACGGGATGGACTTTGGGGCGCTGCCGGCGCTTCCGTCGAACGTGACGGCGGACGCGGCGCACCGAAGCCTGAGCCTGCACCTGTGCGATTGGATCCCGGCGGGGACGTTCGTGACGGGCCTGGGGGCGCTGGGGTCGTTCCGGGTGGAGTGGCTGTTCGTGCTGGACCCGCTGTCGGCGGTGATGCTGTTCGTGGTGTGCTTCGTGGGGTTTCTGATCCACGTGTACAGCGTGGGCTACATGGCGCACGACGAGGGGTACTTCCGGTTTTTCGCCTACCTGAACCTGTTCATGGCGATGATGCTGACGCTGGTTCTGGGGGGGAACTACCTGGTGATGTTCATCGGGTGGGAGGGGGTGGGTCTGTGCTCCTACCTGCTGATCGGGTTCTACTACAAGAAGGACTGGTGCGCGGACGCGGGGAAGAAGGCGTTTCTGACGAACCGGATCGGAGACATGGGCTTCGCGGCGGGGCTGATGCTGATCCTGTACTGGTTCGGGACGCTGGACATGGACCGGGTGAACGCGCTGGCGGTGACGGGGTCGGTGCCGGGGTGGGTGCTGACGGCGGCGGGGATCCTGCTGTTCGTGGGGGCGACGGGGAAGAGCGCGCAGCTACCTCTGTACGTGTGGCTTCCGGACGCGATGGCGGGTCCGACGCCGGTGTCGGCGCTGATCCACGCGGCGACGATGGTGACGTCGGGTGTGTACCTGGTGGCGCGAAGCAACGGGATCTACAGCATGAGCCCGACGGCGCTGATGGTGGTGGCGGGGGTTGGGGCGGCGACGGCGCTGTTCGCGGCGACGATCGGGCTGGTGCAGAACGACATCAAGAAGGTGCTGGCGTACTCGACGGTGAGCCAGCTGGGGTACATGTTTCTGGGGGTGGGCGTGGGGGCGTCGGGGGCGGGGATCTTCCACCTGTACACGCACGCGTTTTTCAAGGCGCTGCTGTTCCTGGGGTCGGGGTCGGTGATCCACGCCATGAGCGGGGAGCAGGACATCCGGAAGATGGGGCAGTTGTGGGGCCGGATTCCGACGACGTACAAGACGTTCCTGGTGGGGTGCCTGGCCATCGCGGGGATCCCGGGGCTGTCGGGGTTTTTCAGCAAGGACGAGATCCTGTGGCAGGCCTTTTCGAGCGCGCACGGTCCGGGGCACTTCCCGGCCTCCTTCGCGAAGGCGCTGTGGATCGTGGGGGTGTGCGCGGCGGCGATGACGGCCTTCTACATGTTCCGGCTGCTGTACCTGACGTTCCACAACAGCGACCGGGTGAGCCACGAGGCCGGCCACCACGTGCACGAGAGCCCGAGGACGATGACGGGGGTTCTGGCGGTGCTGGCGGTGGGCTCGGTGGTCGTCGGGTGGGTGGGCCTGCCGAAGATCTGGCTCTCCGGCCACGAGAACTTCTGGGAGCGGTGGCTCCACCCCATCCTGTACACGCCGCACGCGGCGGCGCACGGGGAAGCGGCGGTCCACAGCGCGGCGGCCGAGTGGGGGGCCATGGGCCTGAGCGTCCTGGTGGCCCTCCTAGGGATCACGGCCGCGACCCTGTGGTACCGGCGGGAGACGGGGACGCCCTCGAAGCTCGCCCTGGCCCTCAAGGCCCCCTACCGCCTCCTCCTCAACAAGTACTTCGTGGACGAGGTCTACTCCGCCGCCTTCATCCGTCCCCTGGTCA
>JBFLVU010000002.1:0-39834 GCA_040758175.1 Acidobacteriota bacterium
ACCCAAGGGCGTCGCTCGTCTCCGGCTCGAAGAAGAAGGAGGAGTCGTTGAGGCGCAGTTTGTCCAGGGCCTCGCGCAAGTCCGGATAGGCCGCCGGGTCCACGGGGTAGAGCCCTGCGAAGACCAAGGGTTTCACCTGGCGGAACCCTCCGAAGGGCGACTCGGCGGGCCGAAGGGGGTGGGTGAGCGTGTCGCCGATGGACACCTCCCGCACATCCTTGATGCCCGCGATGACGAACCCCACCTCTCCTGCCTCCAGGAGCGTCACCGGCGCCGGCTTCGGAGTGAAGACGCCCAGCGCCTCCACGGCGAACACCCGCCCCGTGGCCATGAACTTGACCGGATCCTTGACCGCCAGGCGACCGTCCATGATCCGGACGAGCATGACGACCCCCCGGTAGCTGTCGTACCAGGAGTCGAAGACCATGGCCTTCAGCGGAGCCTCGCGGTCACCCCGAGGCGGCGGGAGCCTCTCCACGACGGCCTCGAGGATGTCGGCGATGCCCAGCCTCTCCTTGGCGGAGGCGAGGATGGATCCGGAGGCGTCGAGCCCGATCACCTCCTCGATCTCCTCCATGGCCTTCTCGGGTTGGGCCGAGGGGAGGTCGATCTTGTTGATGACGGGCACGATTTCCAGGCCCCCGTCCACGGCCAGGTACGCGTTGGCCAGCGTCTGGGCCTCCACGCCCTGGCTGGCGTCCACCACGAGGAGCGCGCCCTCGCAGGCCGCCAAAGCCCGGCTCACCTCGTAGTTGAAATCCACGTGCCCCGGGGTGTCGATGAGGTTGAGGTAGTACTCCCGCCCGTCCCGGGCAGCGTGGACGAGGCGCACGGCATGGGCCTTGATGGTGATTCCCCTCTCCCTCTCCAGGTCCATTCCGTCCAGGAACTGCTCGACCATCTCCCGCTCCGACACGGCGTGGGTCGCCTCCAGGAGGCGGTCCGACAGGGTGGTCTTCCCGTGGTCGATGTGGGCGATGATGCAGAAGTTCCGGATGCGGGAGAGTTCCATGTATCTATTTAACCACAGAGACGAAGGAGAGCCCAGCCGTTCCTTGCGAGCAGCCCCGGGCTCCCATCGCCCCGCGGACCCTCGAATCGGAATGCCCGGCTAACCGACGGTCGCTACGGCCTCGATCTCCACCAGGACGTCCTTAGGCAGCCGTGCCACCTCCACCGTCGCACGGGCCGGGGCGCCCTCTGCGAAGAAGTCCGCGTAGACGGCGTTCATGGCCGCAAAGTCCTCCATACGCTTCAGGTACACCGTGGTCTTCACGACACCGCCCAGGGACGATCCCCCCGCGTCGAGCACGGCCCGGAGGTTCTCGAGGACCCGGCGCGTCTGGGTTTCGACGTCCGACCCCGCGATCTGTCCGGTAGCGGGGTCCAGGGCGATCTGCCCCGAACAGAAGAGGAACCCGCCGGCCCGGATCGCCTGTGAATACGGGCCCAGGGCGGCCGGGGCACGTTCCGTGGAAACGATTTCCTTCTTCATTTCAGCCCTCCCTGGCGCACCGGCGGAGCAAGAACCCGCCGGCGTGCCGTCACGGCACCTCGAAGCGGAGGAACGGGCCTGCCAGCGAGGGCTTTGCACCCTTGCCGAAATCCGTGAGCGCGACCTCCTCCTCGCCGCTCGCGAGGCGGACCACTCCGAACGGCGCCACCTCGTCCGAGAGCCAGACCTCCGCGGACCTCCCCTCCTCCGCGACGATGCGCAATCGCCGGCAGACAAGGGTCCTTCGGCCCACCTTCACCTTCTCCTCGGGAAGGGCCTCCAGGCGCCCGAAGGTCGGTCCGATGGCCGCCGCCCGTTGACCAAATCGGTCTCCGCCCTGCTGCCGGAGACGCTCCAGGGCGGCGCGGTCGATCTCCACGGCCGGCCCATCCCCGTCCTTCGCCCGGACGGACACGATGTTGGCGTCCTCCGTGGGATCTCCCTTGAGGAGGTAGGCCGCCACCGAGGGCACCCCGCCGGAGGAAGTGCGGATCTCCATCCAAAGGCCTTCGGGGCCTTCCCCGACCACGGCGAAGGTGAGGTCCGCCTCCTCGCCGCGAGCGTCCTTGACGTGGTAAGTGCTCCAGGCGCCCTGGCGGGGAGCCCACTGGTGGTAGAACTCCGGAAAGAAGGAAGAGGCCTCGGAGGCCAGGCCGGCGAGCCACAGCAGCGCCGGCGCGAGAAGGATCGCCGCGGCCCTGGCAACCCGCAGGGCCGGCGGGCGGGGCGGCAGGGACACCGTATCGGGGCGGGTTCGCATTCGGGTCAGTTCCTCAGGGACGTTATGGGCGCCGGGATCACGCCGCCGCGGCCCACGAATCCGGAGCAGGAGAGCGTGCGGATCTCCTGGATGGGGGCGTCGCCGAGGAGTCCCCCGAAGGAGACCAACTCCCCCACCCGCTTCCCGTAGGCGGGGATGACGCGAACGGCGGTCGTCTTGTGGTTGACGATGCCGATGGCGAGTTCGTCTGCGATGAATCCGGCCAGGACGTCTTCCTCCACGTCCCCCGGAACGGCCACCATGTCCAGCCCCACGGAGCACACGCTGGTCATGGCCTCGAGCTTCTCCAGGGAGAGGTGCCCCTCGCGGGCCGCGGAGATCATGGTGGCATCCTCGCTGACCGGGATGAAGGCTCCCGAGAGTCCGCCCACGGCGGATGTGGCCATGGCCCCGCCCTTCTTCACGGCGTCCGTGAGAAGCGCGAGGGCCGCCGTGGTCCCGCACGCGCCCACGCGCTCCAGTCCCATGGCTTCCAGGACTTCCCCCACCGAGTCGCCGAGTTCGGGGGTCGGGGCCAGGGAGAGGTCCACGATCCCGAAGGGGACGCCCAGGCGGCCCGCCACCTGACGGCCGATCAGCTCGCCCACCCGTGTGATTTTGAAGGCCGCCCGCTTGATGACCTCTTCGAGGGCCCGCAGGTCGCAGGAACCCGCCCTCTTGATGGCCTCGCAAACGACCCCCGGGCCGCTCACGCCCGTGTGGATGACGACCTCCGGGAGCCCCACCCCGTGGAAGGCCCCCGCCATGAAGGGATTGTCCTCCACGGCGTTGGCGAAGACGACGAACTTGGCGCAGCCGATGCTACCCGATTCCCTCGTCCGGTAGGCCGTGTCCTTGAGGAGGCGGGCCACGGTTCGCACGGCGTCCACGTTGAGCCCCGTCCGGCTGGAACCGGCGTTTACGGAGGAGCACAGGCGCGAGGTGGAGGAGAGGGCCTCGGGGATCGAGGAGAGGAGGGCCCGGTCGGCGTCCGTGAAGCCCGCGTGGACGAGGGCCGAGTACCCGCCCACGAAGTCGAATCCCATCTCCGACGCGGCCCGGTCTATGGCCCGGGCGATCTCCAGGTAGGCCGACGGATCGCATCGGGTGCTGATCAGGGACACGGGCGAGATGGACAGGCGGCGGTTGGCCACCCGGATCCCCAGGTCGTCTGCCGTGGCGTTGACGGCGGCCGGGAGCGGAGAGGCGATCCGCTTCAGTTTTTCATACACTCGGCTGGCGGCCTCGCTCGGATCCGGATGGGCGCAGTCCAGCAGACTGATGCCCAGGGTCACGGTCCGGACGTCAAAGTGCTCCAGCTCGGTCATCCGAAGGGTTTCGAGGATTTCGCGCCGCGTGTAGGTCATCGCATTCGCTCTCCGCGCCCGATCAGCGTCAGACCCGGTTCACGGCGCGCATCATGTCCTCGTACTGCACGAAGACCAGGACGCCCACCTCTTCCCCGCGCCGCTTGAGGGAGGCCCTCAGATCTTCGAAGGAGACCGGGGAGCCCGAGGGATCCAGAATCATCATCATGGCGAAGTTCCCGTGTACCAGGGTCTGGTTGATGTCCACGATGTCCACGGAGAGCTCCGCGAGGACCTCGGAGAAGGCGTGGACGATGCCCGTGCGGTTCCGCCCCAGGGCCGTGAAGACCACGTGGCGCGCGCCCGGACCTTCCCGTTCCAGGAAGGGCTGGGATTCGAGAAGGCGGACCATGTCCGCAACGACCCCCTCGAGGGCCTCCCGGGAGGCCTCCCGGGGGAGGTGCCTAAGCACGATGTCCGATACGGCCACGGCCAGGGCTTCTCGGTCCATGGGACCCTCCCGCTTGAGGATACCCGAAGCGGACTGCCGAATGATAGGGCTCCGGAGCCCCTTGCGCCGGAGGCGCTCGAGGAGTTACGTTGGAGGAGGAATGTTCGAGAACAAAATGGTGGTTCGCTTCAAGGACGGCGCAACGCTCTCCGGGTTCGGGGACAACTTCATGCCCGGAGAGACGGAAATCTTGATGCAGGACCTGGAGGAGCGGCTTCACAGGCTGCCGCTGTCGGGCGTGAAGATGGTCTGCTTCGTTCGGTCCTTCACGTCGGACTCGGGGGAGACGCACAGGATCCCCGGCCGGGTTCTCTACCAGCCCGTCCCGGGATCGCGCGTCAGGGTCTCCTTCCGGGACGGGGAGGTCCTGGAGGGGGTGTCCGCCGTGCGATCCCGCCCCAGGGCCGGGTTTTTCCTGACCCCTCTCAATCCGAACAGCAACAACCTCCACGTCTACGTGAACATGGACGAGGTGATCAGCTTTCGCTTTCTCGACTGAGCCAGATCCTCTCCGGCCGAACCATGGGCGGAGTGAGGAAGAGTTTCATCCCCATGACGTCGGGCTGCTGGGGCACGATGCCCCGCGTGTGGTAGAGGAAGATGCACGGGGCGTCCTCGATGAGCATGTCCTCCGCCTTCCTGTACAGGTCCACCCGCTCCTCCGGGTTGAGGGAGCGCCGGGCCCGGTCCACGACCTCGTCGAACTGTGGATTCCGGTAGTGGACTTCGAGCACGTCCCCTCCCAACGAGTGGAAGAGGAAGTGCATGAAGGAGTCCGGATCGGGATAGTCGGCGTACCACCCCGTCGCGTACAGGGCGGGTTTTCCGCGCGTCTTCCTCAGGGCCTCGAAGGACTCGTGGCTCATGGGTTCCGCCTCTACCCTCACGTTCACGGCCCTGAGCATCTCGACGAGCACGGAAAACTCCTTGGCCTGCCTCACCCGGCTCGTATCCACGGGGACCTTCAGGTCGAGCCCCGATCCGAATCCGGCTTTCTGGAGCAGCCATTTGGCGCGTTCCGGGTCGTAGTGGAAGCCCCTTAGGTCTTGGCGGTACCCCAGGATGCCTGGGGGCAGGATTCCTCGGGCCGGGGTCGAGCGGGCGTGAACGTATTGGCCCACCAAAGACTCCCGGTCAACGGCGAAGTTCATCGCTTGCCGGACCTCCTTCACGTTCAACGGGGCGAGGTCGTTGCGGATGCTCACAAAGATGGTGTTGAGGAGCACCGTGCTCTGGGTGTGGTTCTGCCAGAAGGGGTCCTGGAGAAGCCTTTCGACGGCATCGTTGGAGAAATTGGAAACCAAGTGGACCTGACCGCGCTTCAGCGCCGCATCCAGGCACTCCTCGTCCCGGCACGAGAAGTCGAAGACGACCCGATCCAGGTAGGGGACGCCGCTCTCCCAGTACCCCGAGAAGCGCTCCATCCTCACACGGTCCGGAGAGGCCTCGGCGACCGAGAAGGGGCCGCATCCCAGGGGCTTTACCAGGCGGAGCGTCTGCTCGTCGAAGGCCTCCCGGGGCATGACGGAGGCCTCGGGGTACGCCAGGAAGTACAGGAAGAAGGCAAGGGGCTCTTTGAGACGGACTTCCACCGTGCGGTCGTCCGGGGCGCTCAGGCCCGAGAGGGTCCTGGCCTTTCCTTCCACGTAGTCCTCTATCCCTTCCACCGGACCCAGAAAGGACTTTCCTTCGGACAGCAGTTTGGGTGAGGCCGCCCGGTGCCAGGAGTACAGGACGTCCGCGGATGTCACGGGCCGGCCGTTGTGGAACACCACACCGTTGCGCAGGCGGAATGTATACACCCGGCCGTCCGTGCTCAGCCGCCACGATTCCGCGACGCCCGGGAGGACCTGGGTGCCCTGCCCTAGGCGGACGAGGCCCTCGCAGTAGGGATGGACCACCTCGTGGTCCCGGATGTTGTTGGCGAAGGCCGGGTCCAGGTGGTATTCGTAGGCCACCCCGCCCAGGCGAAGCTCGCCTCCCCGGCGGGCCTTCGGCAGCTGAAAGGACGTGAGTTCCTCCACGAGGATGAGGGACTCCTGCTTGAGGGCGGCCGAGGTGGCCGAGAGTTCCCGTGCGCCGTGGAGGTTCTGCTCGGCCGATCCCGAGATGGCGTCCATGGCGCCCACGATCTGCTGGCCCGCCTGGGACATGCGGATCAGCGCCCTCTGGATGGCCTCCACGGAACTCCGGACCTGGTCCATGCCCTCGGCGATGGTGTTGCTTCCGCCGGCTTCCTCCTCCATGGCCCGGTCCACGTTGCGGGTCAGGTCCTTCATGACCTCGGAGCGTTTGCTGATGTGCCGCGAGGTCTGCGCCTGCTCGCGGGTGGCCGTGGAGATGCGCTCGATGCGTTTGGTCATCTCTTCGATGGCCGCGGTCACCTGTCGGCTGCCCTTGGCCTGCTCCGAGGCGGCCCGCGCGATGTGGCTGATGCTCGTGCCGGCCCCCTCGATGGCCTTTCCGATCTTTTGCAGGGTGGCCTCGGCGCTCTGTCCCAACCGGAGCCCCTCGTCCACCTTGACCATGCCTTCCTGGGCCACCCGGCTCGCCTCCTCGACCTCCCGCTGGATGGTCTGGATGATGGTGGCCACTTCGCCCGTGGAGGCCGTGGTTCGCTCGCTGAGGTCACGGATCTCCTCCGCCACCACGCCGAAGGAACGCCCGTGCTCTCCCGCCTGCGCCGCGATGATGGCGGCGTTCAGGGCCAGGAGGTTCGTCTGGTCGGCGATGTCGCGGATCACCTTCAGGATTTTTCCGATGTCTCGGGACCTGTCCACAAGGGAATTCATGGCCTCCTGGTTCGTGGTCATGACGTTGTGAATGGTCGAAAGGGCCACCACGGTGTGCTTGACGGCCTCCTCCCCGGTTCGGGCCGTGTCGAGGACCTGCCGAGAAATCCCCTCGGTGTCCCGTATGTTCTCCTCGATTTGGCTGATGGTGGCGTCCATTTCGACCATGGCCGAGGAATTCTCGATGGCGAAGGAGGACAGGCTTTCCCCGTGGCCGGCCACCTCGTCGATGGATCTGGACATCTCCTCGATGGAAGCGCTGATCTCATCCACCAGCGCCGACAGGCTGTGGGTAGCCCCGAGGACCTCCTCGATGGAGGCACGCATCTCCAGAATGGCGCTGGAAGTCTTCTCGGTGAACCCGGAAAGGCCGTCCACGCTCTCCACGACCTTCTCGATCTCCCCTTCGAGGGAGGTGAGGGAGTGTCGGACGCCGGATACGGATTTCGCCTGATCCTCCGCTTCCGAGAAGAGCTGCTGGGCCTTCTCCGAGATGCGTCCCGAGGCTTCCGAAACCCCGGCCCCCGTGTCCTGGAGGTGCCCGATGATGCCCTGGAGCGAAGAGAGAACCCTTTTCAGTCCCGGAAATGCCTCCAGGACGCCCCGCGTGCTCGTGTCCTGGCCGACGTCCAGGCTCCCCGAAGCGATTCGGCGGAGGATGTCGTCCAGGTGTTCCTTGGAGTAGGACCTCTGCTGAAAAAGGAGCACGGCCGTCCCGAGGGCCCCCATGGCGCCCGACACGAGGATGAAGGCCCAGAACCGGCCGCTGAACGTGCCGGCGGGCAGGATGAGGCGGGCCAAAACGGCCAGCAGGGCCGCAGAGGCCACACCTCCCAGAATCACACTGCTCCAAGCGCGCCTCGCCACGGACCCCTCCTACGACATACGTCACCATCCTAGGCAAGAGCCCCGGGGGTGTCAATTGAGGGAAAACGGCCGGGAGCCCCGAGGGGGCGGTTTTTGCTACAATGGCCTGCCATGCTGCCGCGCATAGACCGCGTCCTCGAGAAGGTGAAGACCTACAACCCCTCGTCGGACGAACGTCTGCTCCAAAAGGCCTACCTCTTCTCGGCGCTCGCCCACGAGGGCCAGCTGAGGTACACGGGGGAACCCTACCTCGTCCATCCGGTGGCGGTGACCGACATCCTGGCGGACCTGAAGGCCGACGACACGGCCCTCGTGGCGGGGCTCCTTCACGACGTCGTCGAGGACAACCACTCGGTCACCCTGGAGGACATCCAGAAGCGCTTCGGGCGCGACGTGGCCCACATCGTGGACGGGGTGACGAAGATCGAGGACCAAGTCCCCCTCACGAGCCGCCAGGAGAGGGAGTGGGCCTCCCTCCGCAAGGTCATCCTCGCCATGGTGGACGATATCCGCGTGATCCTCGTGAAGCTCGCGGACCGGCTCCACAACCTGCGGACACTCGACGGCCTTCCCCCCGAGCGGCGCCCGGTCAAGGCCCTTGAGACCCTGCAGATCTACGCGCCCATCGCCTACCGCCTCGGCCTCGGGCGGATCAAGACCGAACTGGAGGACCTCTCCTTCCGCCACGCCTACCCGGAAGACTACGCCGCCCTTTCGGAGGCCCTCCAGAACCGGCGGACCTACAGCCAGGACTTCATCCAGGAGACCGCCGCCGAGATCCAGGCCATTCTGGACGCGAACAAGGTCAGAGGGGAGGTCTTCGGCCGGGTCAAGCACCTCTACAGCATCTTCCTCAAGCTCAGGCGGCAAGAGATCTCCCTGGAGCAGGTCTACGATTACATGGCGTTTCGGGTCCTCGTCCCGTCCGTGAAGGACTGCTACGCGGTGCTGGGGGGCATCCACGGCAAGTGGATTCCGGTGCCGGGGCGCTTCAAGGACTTCGTGGCCCTGCCCAAGGAGAACCATTACAGGTCCCTCCACACCTCCGTCGTGGGACCCCACGGCCAGCCCTTCGAGATCCAGATCCGGACCTTCCAGATGCACGAGGAGGCGGAGAACGGCATCGCCGCGCACTGGCAGTACAAAGAAGGGAAGCTCTCCAAGGAGGACGAGGCCGCCACGACCCATTGGCTGCGGCAACTCCTCGAATGGCGCCAGGACGGCGGCACCGACAAGGACTTCCTCCACGACCTGCGGGTGGACCTCTTCCCCAAGGAGGTCTACGTGTTCACGCCCCGCGGGGAGGTCATGTCGTTCCCGAGGGGCGCGACGCCCATCGACTTCGCCTTCGCCATCCACTCGGAAGTGGGGCACCGCTGCGTGGGGGCCAAGATCAACGGGAAGCTCGTTCCCCTAAAGACGCCCCTCAAGAGCGGGGACCGCGTCGAAATCGTCACGAGCCCCCAGGGTAGGCCTTCGAGGGACTGGCTCAAGGCGGCCGTCACCGGCCGCGCCCTCTCGAAGATCAAGGCCTGGCTCAACTTCCAGGAGAAGGCCCGCGCCCTCGAGATCGGGAAGGCCGCCCTGGACCGCGAGCTGAAGCGACTGAAGGTGGGGATTAAGGAATCCCTGGAATCGGGGCTCCTCCAGGAGGCCTTGAAGAAGGTCTCCGTATCGGACCTGGACGCCCTTCACGCGGAGATCGGCTACGGGAAGATCTCCGCGCGCGTGTTCGCCCGCCGCCTGGTTCCCCCCGCGCCGGAGCCTGCGGCGCCCTCCGCCCCGGCCGCCCCGCCCGCGGCGCCCGGGGAACCGACCGGGGTGGTCCGCGGCGCCGCGGACCTCCTCACGACCCTGGCCCGGTGTTGCAAGCCCATTCGCGGGGACGACGTGGTCGGCTTCATCTCGCGGGGCCGCGGACTGGTCATCCACCGGGCGGACTGCCCCAACGTCTCACGGCTCAAGTACAATCCCGACCGCTTCATGGAGGTCCGCTGGAGTGAGAAGGAGACCTCCTCCGCCGGCCACGAGGTCCACCTGGCCATCCAGACGGAGGACAAAACAGGAATGGTGGCCGCCATCACCCAGATCGTGGCCGACGCGAAGGCGCCCTTGAGGCACCTCGAAGCCTCCGTCAACGACCGCGGAGAGGGCGTCATCCGCCTCGCCGTCCTCATCCGCGACAAGTCCCACCTTTCGGCCATCCAGACGCGGATCGCCCGCATCCCCGGCGTCCTCGGCCTTCGCCGCGTGAACCGGTAGCGCCCCGTGCCCGACGCCCACGCCTTCATGGCCAAGGGAAAGAGCCGGCCGGCCGCCTGGCTCCTGCACAACCCGGCGGCGCGGGGCGCCCCCGACCCCTTCATGCTCTCTCGCATCGCCCGAGAGCTGTCCCTCGCCGGGTTTCGCGTGGAAGCGGCCGCGTCGGATCGACCAGGCGCCGTGACGGAGCTGGCAAATCGTGCGGCCGCCGAGGGCGCCTCCAGGGTCGTGGTGTGCGGCGGGGACGGTACGGTTCGCGAGGCGGCCCAGGGGCTGGTCCACACCGGCGTCCCCCTCGGGATCGTGCCCCTGGGAACGGCCAACGTCCTAGCCCGGGAGCTTGGCCTTCCGCTGGTCCCCGGCCCGGCGGCGGTGGTGGCGTCCAGGGGCCCCGTGAGGACGGCCGCCGTTGGCCGCCTGGATTCGGGCGCCGTCTTCACCTTCTGCGCTTCGGCGGGGCTGGACGCCCTCGCCGTGGACCGGATCGACCTCCGGATGAAGACCCAGACGGGGGGATGGGCCTATGTCCATGCCGCCCTTCTCGCTCTCCTGGAGGAGGCCGTCCCCACCCTCCTGTTGGAGACGGAGGAAGGGAGGAGGGCGGAGGCCTCCCAGGTGCTCGTCCTTCGGGCGAGCCGCTACGGGGGCGACTTCCGCCTCTGTCCTGGCGCATCCGTCTTCGTCGATACGATGCGGGTCCTCGCCGTGGCGCCGCCTCTTCGCGCGCGCCTCATCCCTCTTCTGATGCAGGCCATGCTGGGGCGGGCCGAGACGGCCCCCGGCGTGCGGTCCTTCGAGACCAAGGCCCTGCGGATCAAGGCCCCCCGTGGGTTCCCCGTCCAGGCCGACGGGGACGTGGTGGGACGTCTTCCGGCGGAGATCCGCACCGATCCCGGTTCCCTCGCCCTCGTCGTTCCCAACGTGAAGGGAGCGCCGTCCCCTTGACCCCGGGAGTCTGCCCCTTCCGGCCCGACTCCCGGTCCTCCTTCCCTCTCCCCTCCTGGTCGATCATACTTGTCTCCGGGGAGGCCACGTGTTCCGCCCGCCGCTGAAGGAGCCCAGGAAGTATCCCGCCCGCCTGACCTGGTGGCTTGGGTGGCTGGCCCTGGTGCCGCTTGCGGCGCCCGTTGCCGCCACCGCGGCGGCCTGCACGGCCCTCGTCAGCCACTTCCTGTGCACTCGACGCCCCGAGCGGTACACGGGGAAGACCTGGATCTGGTCCGGTTTGGGGCTGTGCATCCTGGGGCTGGTCCTCTTCTTCGCCGAGGGCCTCCTGTTCTTTTCGTGGAAACAGGACCAGCTGTACGCCCAGAATCTGGCCGTTAGCCGGTTCCGCCTGACCCGAGTGGCCGAAGCCCTCGAGCGATATCGGGAGGAGGTGGGCCACTATCCGGAGGTATCGGGCATTCACCGGCTCAGGGCGCTGCTCGAACCGAAGTTTGCGACCGACTGCCCGACCCGCGACGGCTTCGAAGGATCGATTTCGGCCTGGAGCCGTCCTGAGGGGTTTCGTCTGGAAGCCCGTTCGCCCCTTCGAAAGGACGGGACCGAGCCGGCCCCCCTGGTGGCCGAGGGCCACTTCCAGCCGGGCCCTTCCCCTCCCCCTCCTCCCCCGCCTCCGGTGGAGGAGGCACCGGCGGTCCCATCCACCTCAGCGGCCCCCCGAGAGTAGCCGTGTCAACGCCTCGGGCGAGTCCACCGGGGGGAGGCAGGTCCCTCCCCGGCAGACGAAGGCCCTCACGCACTCCGAGGAATGCCTCCCGGAGAAAAGAGCAAGGGATTCCTCCTCCTCAAGCGAGAACTCTCCCCCCACGAGGGGGACGACGAGGGCACCCGGCGGGGAATCTCCCCTGGCCGCGGCCAGGAGTGCCTCCGTTGCCCCGTCCAGAGACGGCGATGAAACGACCACCTCGACGGGCTCCGACGCCAGGTCGGATGCCAGTCCCGCCAGAAGGGGCGCGGACCCGGCCCGAAAGGCCAGCGCCCCACCTTCGGATGCGAGGAGCGAGTCCAGGAGGTCCCGGGCCTGCCGGCTTCCGGTAAGCCGGTGCCAGAACCAGAGGACCCTTCCATACGCGGAAACGGCGGAGGGAAGCACACCGTCGTCCGCATCGCGGACCGGCATCAGGAGGTAGGGGTCTCCGCCCTCCAGCGGCGCGTCGTACATGCGGCCGGTCTCGGGATGGCGGAAGGCCCGTTCCATTCGGGACAAGAGGGTCTGAACCCGCCGGAACCGACGGGATCTTCCCGTGAGAGCGAAGGCCTTCCATTCGGCGGCGGCCAAGTAGGCGTGGTCGGCGAGTTGTCCCGGAACCTTGGCCCTCCCCCCGTCCCAAACGTGAAATAGCTTCTCTCCGTCCCACGCGCGGGCCCAGGTCGAATCCAGGACGCGGAGACCCCGGGCCAGGAGTTCGGGACCCCCGGTGGCCGCGTATCCGTCCAGGAAGGCCTCCGCCGCCAGGGCGTTCCAGTCCGTGAGCACCTTTGTGTCGGCGCCCGGTGGAACCCGGCCCTGCCTAGCCTTCCGGAGGGCATCAAGGGAGGCGCGAATGCGGCGACGGAACGGCGCGGGCTCCTCGCCCGTCCAGAGGCAAGCCTCTTCCCATGGGACCCGGCGATGGAGGGTTCTCTCCTCCAGACCGGGACCGTCACCCAAACCGAAGAGGTCAGCCACCAAGCGACCCTCCTCCGGCCCGACCACCCGAACCACTGCCTCCCGCGTCCAAAGGTAGTAGCGCCCTTCTTCCCCCTCCGAATCCGCGTCCAGGGCCGCGATGAAGCCCCCGCCCGTCTCCGAGAAGGTCCTTTCCAGGTCGTCCAAAACCTCCTGTGCCACCCTGGCGAACTCCTCCTCCCCCGTGAGGGCGAAGGCCTTGAAGTACAGGGATCCGAGCTGGGCGTTGTCGTAAAGCATCTTTTCGTAGTGGGGAACGTGCCAACGGCCGTCCACGCAGTACCGGTGGAAGCCCCCGCCAACCTGGTCCCGAATGCCCCCCGCCTCCATCTGGCGGAGGGTGAACAAGGCGCGCTCTCGCGGGAGGGTCTCCCGCCTCCTCGCCGCGGCGTCCAGGAGAAAGGTGAGAAGCGGCGGCTGAGGGAACTTGGGGCCCTCGCCGAACCCGCCTCGCTCGGGGTCCATGCGGGACAGGATCGCATCCAGGGCCAGGTCTTCGGCCCGAGGCCCGCCCGGTGACGCTCCTTCCGCGGGCTGAAAGGACCTCCCCACGGCCTCCGCCGCGGCTCCTGCGGAGGTCTCCACCTCGCTTCTCCGGGTCCTGAACGCCTCCAGCACGCCCCGGAGAACCTGCCCAAAGGAAGGGCGGCCCCATCCGGCTTCCGGAGGAAAGTACGTGCCCCCGTAGAAGGGCCGGAGGCTGGGGGTCAGGAAGGCCGTCAGGGGCCATCCGCCCTGTCCGGAGAGGATCTGGACGGCCCGCATGTAGAGGGCGTCCAGATCGGGCCTCTCCTCCCGGTCCACCTTGATGGAGACGAAGTGGTCGTTGAGGAACTGGGCGACGTGGGGGTTCTCGAAGGACTCGTGGGCCATCACGTGGCACCAGTGGCAGGCCGAGTATCCGATGGACAAGAAGACAGGCTTGTCCTCCGTCCGAGCCTTCTGGAGCGCCTCCTCACCCCAGGGATACCAATCCACGGGGTTTTCCGCGTGCTGTCTCAGGTAGGGGCTCGACTCAAGGGACAATCGGTTCATGGGCGCCTCCGGAGCCTATTGCAACGGCTCGCGGCCGAGCGGTAATTCCTGGACGGGACCTGACGGTGGTTTCCGCGGCACCATTCGGCGGGGCGGGGCCCGCTCCACGACTTCCTCCCGATGCCAGACCTTGGAGCCGGCGTCGCAGGTCAACGGGCCCGGGCCCACGAGTCCACGACACGAAGGGCGTCCACGGCGGAGGAGACGATCCCGCCGGACCAGCCCGCGCCCTCGCCGGCGAGGAGGAGCCCCGGGAACCCGACAGGTTCCGCCGAGTCGCTCCGTACGACCTGCATGGGACTGGAAGTGCGGGTTTCGGGCGCCAGGAGTACGCCTCGTTCCACGAAGCCCGGCATCACTCTGTCGAAGCGCGACAGGGCCCGAAGTAAGGGCCCCTCCACCCACTCGGGAAAGAAGCCGCGCAGATTGGCGCTCCGGGTCCCGGGACGAAAGGAGGTCTTCAGCGGGCGCGGATCCGCACGGTTCTCCAGGAAGGCCGGCGCCGACTGGGCGGGAGCCCTGAAGCCTCCCCCCCCGAGTTCGTATCCCCGCGCCTCCAAGTCCTCCTGGAAGACAAGCCCTTTCAAGGGATCGGCGCCGAAGTCCTCGGGGCGCACGGTGACCACGATACCGGCGTTGGCGAAGCCGGACGCCCGGTGAGACATGCTCATCCCGTTGGTCACCAGGCGCCCCGCCTCGGAGGCCGAATTGACGACGAGGCCTCCGGGGCACATGCAGAAAGAGTAGACTCCTCGCCCCGTCTCCTCGTCCTTGTAAGTGAGGAAGTACTCCGCCGGCGTCAGGTCGGGGTGGCCGGCAAACCTCCCATACTGCCGGCGGTCCACCCAATCCTGGGGGTGCTCCGCCCGCACCCCTACGGCGAATCCCTTGGCCCGGAAGGGCACGCCCAGGGAAACGAGGCGGCGGACGATGCCGCGGGAGGAGTGGCCGACGGCGAGGAGCACGACATCGGCGTCCAGGGCCCCGTCTGGGGTGGAAAGCCTCCAGCCCCCTCGCCGGGGGACCAGGTCAAGGACCGGGCGGCGGAAGTGGAAGAGCGCTCCGAGCCCTTCGATCTGCGCGCGCATGGACCGGACCACCCGCCTCACCCCGTCGGTTCCCAGGTGCGGATGGGCCTCCTCCAGAATGGACTCGGGAGCCCCGGCCTCCGCAAACCGCCTCAGGACATCGCGGGAGAGGGGGTCCTTGATGCGGCTCGTCAGTTTCCCGTCCGAAAATGTGCCCGCTCCGCCTTCCCCGAACTGCACGTTCGCATCGGGGTGGAGATCCCCCGCCCGCCACAGCCCGGCCACGGCGGATACCCGGCCCTCCAGCGGCGGTCCCTGCTCCAAGACCGTCACGGAGGCCCCGCGCAGGGCGAGGGCTTCGGCGCCGAAGAGCCCCGAGGGCCCCGTTCCCACCACCACGGCCCGAACCCCTCCTAGGTTCCGGGCCGGCGCCTCGGAGGCGGCCGGACGATCGGGGACGGGCCCGAGCCGGAGACCGCCCGCGCTTCTGGTGGCGCGGTCGCGCATCTCCAGGTCGAGCGTGAACACCCAGGCGGGGACCTGCCGCCCCTTCCTGGCGTCCAGGGATTTCCGCACAACCCGGAGGACCGAAAGGGATTCGATTCGGATGCCCAAGGCTTCCGCCGCGAGGCGCCGGAGGGCCTCCTCGTCGGCAGGGCTCCCGAGAGGGACCTCCAGTCCCCACAGCCGGTTCTTCATGGGCTTCCCATGGCCATTTCCCCGGGGTGCGACGTCAGAGCCGAGGGCGCCTGCGCCCGTCCCGAACGAGGGGGGTCAGAACCGGTCGGCCTCACCCAGGGCCTTCATCCCGGCCTCGATGAAGGCGTCGAGCTCGTTCCTGTCCGTCACTTCGCAGTAGACCCGAAGGGAAGGCTCCGTCCCCGACTGTCGGAAGAGGATCCATGAGCCGTCCGAGAGTCTCAGCTTGAGCCCGTCCAAGGTGTCCGCCTCAACAACCTTTCGCCCCGCGAAGGACTTCGGAGGTTTCTGGGACAATCGAGCCACTTGACGCAGGCCCTTGTCGGGAGAAACGGGGAAATCCCGTCTGCGGAAATGGAACTCGCCGAACCTCTCGTGAAGGTCTTTGAGGAGTTCCAGGCTAGTCTTCCCGCGCTTTACCATCATCTCCAGGACCAGGAGGTTGATCATCACTCCGTCCCGCTCGGGCAGGAATCCCTGGATCGTGATGCCGCCGCTCTCCTCTCCTCCGATGAGGAGGTCCTGCTCCTGCATGAGTTCGGCGATGTGCTTGAAGCCCACCGGCCGGTTGGCGTAGGGAAGGCCGAAGGCTTCGGCGATGCGCTGGAGGTAAAGGGTATTGGCGTTCGTGGCCGCCACGAGCCCCCTCTGTTTCCGGTGCTCCGCGAGGTACAGCGTCAGGAGGGCGATCACTTCGAGGGGGGTGAAGATGGATCCGTCCCCGTGGACGGCCCCGGAGCGGTCCGCGTCACCGTCCGTGGCCAGGCCCACGGCGGCGCCCTGTGCGAGGACGGCCTCCTGAAGGAGGTCGAGGTACTCCTCCTTCGGCTCCGGGGCCCTCAACCCGAAGAGGGGATCTCTCTCCCACCGCAGGGTCGTGACCCGGCACGACGGGCTGGCGGCACACCGCTCCAGGCGCCGCTCCCCCACGCCGTTCATCGAATCCACGACCACCTGGAGATCGGCGCCTCGGATGGCCTCGATGTCCACCAGGGACTCGACCAAGGCGTCGTAGCCCTCGTCGAGGGGGGTTTCCACGATGCGGCCCAGGTTCTTCGCCTCCCGGTAGGCCATGCGCTTGGGGGGCGTCTTCCCGAGCAGGGACTCGATCCGCGCCGTGGTCTGGGGGAGGGCGCTGCCGCCGAAGCGTTCTTTCAGCTTGAAGCCGTTGTAGGTGTATGGGTTGTGGCTCGCCGTGATGACGATCCCCAGGGGAAGGCCCTGCCGCTGGACGAAGTAGGACACGTGCGGCGTCGGACAGGCCCTCGGGCTCAGGTAGACCGTCACGCCGTTGCCCGCCAGAACCTCCGCCGCCGCCCGGGCGAAGTCCTCCGAAAGGAAGCGGAAGTCGTACCCGATGGCCACCCGCCTGTCCTCCGCCGCCTCGGCCAGATGGTCCGCCACGGCCTGCGCACAGAGCCGCACGTTCGCGAAGGTGAAGTCCTCGGCGATGACGGCGCGCCAGCCGTCGGTTCCAAAGCGGATCTTCGCGCTCAAATCGCACCTCTCTTCGGGTTCTTCTCGTTCACAGGCGTGACCGTCCCTCCCGGATTCCTACCGGAAGCCCGCCGCGGCTCCACCCCTCACAGATCCACCTGCCGGAGGAAGACGTCCGCCTCCTCCGTTACTGGATCCCACATGTCCAGGACCTCGCCCGCATCCAGCGTGGACAGGGCCCTGTCCCTTCGCCCCGAGGCGGAGAGGCCTCGGAAGAGACCCTCTTCTGCCTCGGCGTCCACCGAAGGATCCATCATCCGCAAGCGCTCGAGGGCCTCGCGCCCCTTGGTCCACCACCCCCTGGCCAGCAGGATGCGCGCCCTCAGCCGCAGGGCGGGCACAGACTCGGGGGCGTTGGCCAACAATTGGTCCAGCCGTCCCTCCGCCGCGGCGATCCGGCCGTCCCGAAGGTGGACCAGGGCGAGCAGGAAGAGGGCGGCGGCGCTTTCCTCGAGGGAGAGGGACTGCTCGGCCCGCTTCCGGCAGGCCTTCCAATCGCCGCAAAGGCCCTCGGCGAGGGCCAGGAGACTGAGGGTCGAAGCGTCCTCCCGGCCCTTCTTTTGGAGGCCTCCCAGCGCCTTTCTCGCCTCCGCGTTCCGTCCCTCCATGAGGCCCAGGAGACCCCACGACCTGAGGGCACCGGCGGAGGGTTCCCGTCCGGCAAGCGCCAGGTCCAGGTGGCGCCGGGCCCGCGGGAGGTCCTTGAGGCCCAGGTACATTTCACCCAGGAAGGCGTGGAGCGGGCCATTGGCCGGATCCAGCGTGGCCGCCTCCTCCAGGGCCAAGGCGCCCGGGGCGGCCTCCAGGTTGAACAGGTGGTCCTCGGCGGCCAGGATACGCTCCTCGAACCTGCGCCGGTTCTTGCCCCCGAAGGCCGAGAGGATCTGGGCCTTGGCCTCCAGAAACCTCTCTTTGCGGGTGATTCCGCCAAGGTTGTCGAGGGTCCTCTGGCGCCACCGAACGTGGAATTCCGAGGCCGCCAGAAGCCCCCGCTCCCGGAGCATCCGGACCAGCACGTGGATCCCCGCCCGCGTCACCATCACGTTTCTCTCAAGGAAATCGAGGGCCTGCACGAGGAGGTCCACGTCCTCGGACGATCGGTGCGCCTGCTTCTCCACCGTGGAGATCTTGTCGATGACGTATTCTTCGATGCCGAGGAGGGACTGCAGGTCTCCGCCTTCGCCGGAACGCTCCTGCCGCACCACGAGAAGGGGCGCCTTGCAGTACCGGCACCGCTCCGCCTCCGGCTTGTTCCGTTTCCCGCAGCGTTGACAGTACATTATCCGTCCCGGCTCCTTTCCGATACCCCGGCCGCCGCCTCTCCCTAGTACTTGTAAAACCCGCGTCCCGACTTTCGTCCCAGGAAGCCCGCGTCCACCATCTTGACCAGAAGCGGGCAAGGGCGATACTTGGGGTCGCCCAAGCCCTCGTGGAGCACGTTCAGGATGAACAGGCACGTGTCGAGGCCGATGAGGTCGGCCAGCGTGAGGGGGCCCATGGGGTGGTTCATGCCGAGCTTCATGACGGTGTCGATGGCCTCGGGAGTGCCCACGCCCTCCATGAGGCAGTACACGGCCTCGTTGATCATGGGCATGAGGACGCGGTTGCTGACGAACCCCGGATAGTCGTTCACCTCGACGGGCACTTTTCCCATCTTCTTCGCCAAATCCATCACGCCGGCGAGGACCGAATCCTCCGTCGCGATGCCCCGGATCACTTCAACGAGCTGCATGACCGGGACGGGGTTCATGAAGTGCATCCCGATGACCCGGCCCGCCCTGCCCGTAACGGCCGCCAGCTTGGTGATGGAAATGGAGGAGGTGTTGCTGGCAAGCACGGCTTCCGGCCCCAACACCTTGTCCAGCGCTTGAAAGATGGCTCGCTTCACTTCGAAGTTCTCGACGACCGCCTCGACGACGATCTGGCAGGGAGCCAGGTCCGACGGATTCGTCGTAGTACGAATCCGGCCGAGAACGGCCGCCTTCTCCTCCGGGCTCATCTTCCCCTTGTCCACGCCCCGCTGGAGGTTCTTGTCGATGCTCTTCACCGCCTTCTGGCAAAGCGCCTCGTTCACCTCGCACAGGAGGACCTCAAAGCCCGTCTGGGCGGCCACGTGGGCGATCCCGTTCCCCATGGTTCCGCCCCCCACCACGCCGAACACTTTTACATCCATGGTGATCTCTCCTTCCGCACCGCGTTCCGCCCGGCCTCCTATTTTCCGGCCGGGGCCGTCCCTATTCCAACACCACGCCGCCCCTCGCCGCCAGCTCGCAAAGGCGCCCTTCCTCGATCCAGCCGGCGAGAGATTCCAGCTCCGGCTGGATGTAGCGGTCTCGCTCCACCGCCGGGAAGGCCGCCCGGAGCGATGCGAGGACCGGCCGCAGGGGCTGGGCCGGCTCCAGGGGCGCGAGGAACCCCATGCCCTGAGTCGCCGAGCGCACCTCCGCGGCCAAGACCTTCGCGGCGTTGCGGGCCACCAGGAGGGCCTTCCGAGCCGCCCAGAATCCCATGGAGACGTGATCCTCCTGACCCGCGGACGTGGGGATCGAATCCACGCTGGCCGGGTGGCTCAGCGTCTTGCACTCGGAGACCAGGGCGGCGGCGGTGACTTGGACCATCATGAAGCCGGAGTTTAGGCCCCCCTCGCGGACGAGGAAGTCGGGGAGCCCGGAGAATCTCCCGTCCACGAGCCGGGCGCACCGTCTCTCGCTGATGCTCGCCAAGTCGGTCAAAGCGGCAGAGAGGAGGTCCGCGGCCAGGGCCGCGGGGGCACCGTGGAAGTTCCCTCCGGAGAGGATTTCCCCGTCCCCCGCGAAGATCATCGGGTTGTCCGTGGCGGCGTTCATCTCCACGGCAAGGACCCGCTCCACGTAGCCTACGGCGTCCCTCACCGCCCCGTGAACCTGCGGCATGCAGCGCAGGGAATACGCGTCCTGGACCTTTCCGCACTCCGAGTGGCTCCGCGAAACGGGGCTGTCCTCGAGGAGCCTCCACAGGTTCCGCGCGCTCGCCACTTGTCCCGGGTGGGGTCGCTCTGCGTGGACCCGGGGATCGAAGGCCCTCCGCGTGCCTCGCAGCGTCTCGAGGCTTAGGGCGCCCGCCACATCGGCCTCCTTGACCAGCCTGCGCGCCAGGGAGGCCGCCAGCGCGAGGAGGGCCGTCATCCCCTGCGTCCCGTTGATGAGGGCCAAGCCCTCCTTGGCCTGGAGAACGACGGGAGCGAGTCCCGCGCGGCCCAGGACCTCGGCCGCGGGCCCCGTCCCGCAGCCTCCTCGGACCGTGCCTTCTCCCATGAGGGCGAGGGCCACGTGGGCCAGCGGCGCAAGGTCCCCCGATGCCCCCACGCTCCCCTGGCACGGCACCAACGGCACGATGTCCGCGTTCAACATAGCCGCTAGGGCCTGCAGCGTCTCGGCCCTGACCCCAGACCGGCCCCGGAGAAGGCAATTGATCCGGAGGGCCATGATGGCCCTCACGACATCGTCTGGAAGCGGCTCCCCCACTCCCACGGCGTGGGACCGGATAAGGTTTTTCTGAAGGTCCTCCACGCGGTCGCGCGGGATGGTGACGGTGGCGAAGTGGCCGAACCCCGTGGTGATTCCGTATGCGACCCGCCCCTCGTCCACGGCCTTCCGGACAAAGACCTCGCTCCCATCGACCTCGTCGAGGGCCTGGCGTGACAGAGAGACCGTCGCACCCCGGGCGACGGCCTCCAGGCCCTCAAGGGTCAGCGTACGTCCGTCGAGGGGCACGGAGGGGTGTCCCGCTTCGTTCATCATTCTCCGTCCGTTACCGAAAGGTCGTCCTTCGTGTCCCACTGCTGGTCCGGGCCGGCGGACGCGAGGGTGAACCGCATCCCCTCCCCGCTGTAGCGGACGGGGTTCCCCCATGGGTCGGTGACCGGCGCCGAGCGAATGCCCGCCGCCAGGAGAGCCTGTCCACCCTCGCCCAGCGGAACGTGGCCGTTCTCTCTCGCGTAGGCCCGGATCTCCTGCGCCGTGGCGTCCAGCGTGAGCCGGAAGGCGCCGCGGATGGGGGGGCCGGGGTTGAGCCCGGCGGGCATCTCCGTTCCCGAGTCCCCGCAGGAAAGCAGGGCGGCGGACGTGATCGCGCAGGCGGCGGCGAGGAGGAGTGGGGTCGCTTTCATCCAAGACTCCTGTCTTGCTCCGGAACTCAGCCCTTCCGCCCGGCGGTCGCGGTGCGGAAGGCCTCGAATCCCGTGATCTCGGCTCCGACAGCCAGCTTGTGGATGTCGTGGGTTCCTTCGTAAGTATAGACGCTCTCCAGGTTCTGCATGTGCCGCATGGCGCAGTACTCGTCCAGGATTCCGCTGGCGCCCTCGATGTCCCTCGCCATCCGGGCGCACTCCCTGGCCATGGAGACGCAGTTCATCTTCGCCAGGCTGACCTGGGTGTGGCGCATCTTGCCCTCGTCCTTTATGCGTCCGAGACGCCAGACGAGAAGCTGGGCCTTGGTGATTTCGTTCAGCATCCAGACGAGCTTGTCTTGGACGAGCTGGAAGCGGGCGATGGGGCCGTCGAACATGATCCGGGTCCCGGCGTACGCCAGGGCCTCTTCGTAGCAGGCCATGGCGGCCCCTACGGCCCCCCACGAGATCCCGTAACGCGCTTGGGTGAGGCAGGAAAGGGGTCCCCTGAGTCCCTTCACCCCGGGGAGGCGGTTCGCCTCGGGAACGGCCACGTTCTCGAGGATCAGTTCCGCCGTCACGGAGGCGCGGAGGGACAGCTTCCCTTTGATTTCCCGCGCCGAGAGCCCGGGCGTTCCGCGGTCCACCAAAAACCCCTGGATGCCCTCGTCGGTCTTGGCCCACACGACGGCCACGTCGGCGATGGTTCCGTTGGTGATCCACATCTTGGTCCCGTTAAGAACCCAATCGCCGCCCCGCCGGAGGGCGCGCGTCCTCATGGACCCGGGATCGCTCCCCGCGTCGGGCTCCGTCAGCCCGTAGCACCCCACTCGCTCCCCCCGGGCCAGCGCAGGCAGATAGCGGCGCCGTTGCTCCTCGGTCCCGTAGGCGTGGATGGGAAACATGACGAGGGAGCTCTGGACGGAGGCAAAGGATCTCAGCGCCGAGTCGCCCCGCTCCAGTTCCTGCATGATCAGTCCGCCGGCGACGCTGTTCATGCCCGCCCCGCCGTAGGCCTCCGGAAGCGTCGCGCCGAACAACCCGAGGGAAGCCATCTCCGGGACGAGGTCCGTCGGAAAGGTCCCCTCCTGGTAATGACGGGAAATGACGGGGAGGACCTTCTCCTCCACCCACGAACGGACGGTATCGCGAACCATCCGCTCCTCCTGGGTCAGAAGGTCCGAGACGCCGTAGTAGTCCACGCCCTGAAATCGAGACGCCATGCATCCTCCGAAACGCAAACAGGAGCGGCCCCCGAGAGGACCGCCCCTTATTTTACCAAACAATAGGCCTCCGGCCTCTCTTCCCCCCCCTCGGGGCGCCTATTCGGCCCTGGGGGCGGCCGCGGCCTCGGGCGAGGGTTTCGCGCCCTTGCGCCGGGCGGGGGACTTCACTGCCTTCAGGGCCTGGACTGCCGGCTTGGACCGGCGGGCCTTCGGCCGAGCCGGCTGGCGACCCTTCGCCTTCGCCTTCTTGGTGACCGTACGCTTCGGCCTTCGCCCCGTGAGGATTTTGCCCGTCGGAACGGCGGCGCGCTCCCCCGCCTCCGTCAGTGCCCAGAGGCCCCGGCGAGAACCGGGAACGACCAACCCCTCCTCCTGGAGGGAGCGGAAATGCTGGCGCCCCGTCGGCGGAACCGGCAACCCCTGCGCCAGGAAACAGGCCTGGACGTGGGCGTCCGCCACCTCCCTCAGACCCTGGCCGCACCAAAACTGAAGGTAGGCCAGGTAGCGTGCCTTGTTGCTGTTTGGCTTTCTCCCTCCCACGGATTTGGAGAGGGCCTTCTTGTCAATTTCCGGGACCTCGTACTTGCCCTTTCGAGGCCCTTCCTTCTTCGGCGGGCGCTTTTTGATCGAGCCGCCGAGCCTTCGCTCCTTGGATCGAGCCTTCGCCGGAGGCGGGGGTTCGATTTCCCCCTCCGACAGAAACGCCTCCAGGTAGGATTCTACGAACGCCTGGTCCCCCTCGATGTCCAACTCGAACTCGCCGTGCCGGATGTGGATGCGATACGACTTTTCGGCCATTGTCTGGTCTCCATTCGGCTCCTGGGTCGCCGTTCGTATTCTACTCAAAGGTAGATCGCGCACGGAAGTTTGTCAACCGAATCGGTGCGGGACCCGGGGCGTTAGCGAAACCGCCTCCAGAGCGCGGATCGGCTCCGCATCAGCCCTTTCGGCGGAATGTCCCCACGGCGAGAACCATTGTTACCTTCAGGGCCTCACCGGGAAGAAACGGGGCCACCCCCATCAGAAAGGCCTTCCACGGCGATAGGCCAAGCAAGACTCCCAGCCAGAGGGCCCCCGCTCCAAGGATCAGGGCGTCCGCCGCGGCGAGGGCGAACAGCCGAGGCGCGGCCTTCTCCGAGCGCCGCCAGAGGGTTCCCGTGAGGACCGCGGCCAGGGGGAATGCCCAGAGGTATCCCGCCGTGGGCCCGAAGAGGTGGGCGGAGCCGGCCGCGGCTCCCGCGAAGGCCGCCCATCCTGCTCCTCCCAGCCCCAGGTAGGCGCACTGCGTTCCGAGGGACCAGCCTCGACCGAGCAGGACCCCGGAGAGGAGGACAAAAAAGGTTTGAAGGGTCAGCGGGACCGGCGTGAACGGGAGGGGAACGGCCACGTAGGCGCCGAGAAAGGTGGTCAGGACGAGGAAGAGGGAGAGGGCGGCCCGCTCGAAGATGGGGCCCGCCACGGGGACGGTCAGGGTTCGGATCACGCGCTCCACGGTCTCCTCCTTCGGCGCCCCTTTTGGGGCGATCGCAGAATGATTGTACACCATTCTCTCGGGCGTCGGCTTCAAGGCTCCCCGGGGGCGCCGCCTCCGGGTCAGCCCTCCGCACCCTCGAACCGAGGGGACGCGAACTGCGTGTGGTAGAGGTGGGCGTAAAGGCCTCCACTTTCGAGAAGCTCCGCGTGGGTCCCCCGCTCCGCGATCCTCCCCTTGTGAAGAACCAGGATCTGGTCCGCGTCCTGGACGGTGGACAGGCGGTGGGCCACGACCAGGGCCGTCCGGCCCTTCAGGAGTTCCCCAAGGGCCTCCTGAATGAGGGACTCCGTCTTCGAATCCACGCTGGCCGTGGCCTCGTCCAGAACCAGGATGCGGGGCTCGGCCACGAGGGCCCGGCAGAAGGAAACGAGCTGCCGCTCTCCCTGGGAGAGGACCGTCCCCCGTTCGTTGACCGAGAAATCCAGTCCCCCGGCGAGGCGCTCGACCACGGCGCCCATCCGGCTCGCGCCGAGGGCCGCATTGAGGCGATCCTCCGTCACCTCTTCCCTCAGGGTGACGTTTTCCCGCAGACTGCCGGCGAAGAGGAAGAGATCCTGTTGGACGAAGGCGAACCGCCGGCGGAGGGCGTGCACGTCCCACCCCTCCACGGGATGATCGTCCACCAGGATCCTTCCTCCCCCCTCCGGGAGGGGGTAGAAGCGCAGGAGGAGGGAGGTGAGGGTCGTCTTTCCCGATCCAGTGGGCCCTACGAGAGCCACGGTGCTTCCGCCGGGAACCTCGAAGGACACGTTTTTAAGGACCGGCTGCCCCTCCTCGTACGCAAAGGAGACGTTTTCGAAGACGATCGCCCCTCCGCCCTCCCCGGGAACGACGCCGCGACCCGGGTCCTCCTCGGGAGTATCCAGAATGCGGAAGAGGCGTTCGCTGGCCACCACGCTGCTCTGGATGATGTTGAACTTCTCCGCGAGGTCCTGCAGGGGCATGAAGAGCATCTTGAGGTAGATCAAGAAGGCCACGAGGGTTCCGATGCTCGCCCCTCCTCCAAGCACCTGCAGCCCTGCGTAGCCGACGACGAGGGCCACGGCAGCCGTGGCGAAGGCGTCGATGAGAGGACGGAAGATCGCAAAAATGTAAATGAGGCGCATCTGAGTCCGGTAGTTCTCCGCACCGAGGTCGTGGAAGCGTTTCGAGGCACGCGCCTCGGCCGTGAAGGCCTTGAGGACGGAAACGCCTTGGACCGCCTCCTGGAGGAAGGTGTTGAGGCGCGCCAGCTGGACCCGCAGCTCGCGGTAGATCCTCTGGGACCTCGATTTGAACCAAAGCGCCAGGAGGAACAGCGGTGGGGCGAGGAGCAGAAGGCGGGCCGCCAGACCTGCGTCCAGCGAGAAGAGGACCGCGAGGATTCCCGCGAAGAGTGCCACGTCGCTCACCGCCGTCGCCACAACCGAGGTGAAGAGTTCCGAGAGCGCCGCCGTGTCGTTCGTGAGCCGGGTGACCAGGCGCCCTACGGGGTTCTCGTCGAAGAACCTCACCGGAAGGCGGTGAAGGTGGGCGAAGAGTTCCCGCCGCATGCTCGCCACGGCCCTTTGTCCCAGATCATTCAGGCCGTACGTCACGCCGTAGCTGAGGAAGAAGTTCGCGACCAGAAGCCCCGCGTACAGGACCGCCAGAAGCAGCAGGCCCTCTCGCTGACCCTGAAGGACCTCCTTTCTGGCCTCGGGGTCCAGGGCGCCGAGTTCGGCCTCCGAGACGAATGCCCCCGAGGGAAGGCGGTGGTACCGCTCAGCGGTCAGAAGCCCGCGGACCTTGAGCTCCTCGGAAAGAGCGCGCGGCAGATCCGCCGCCTCGACGAACGTCGCCTCTCCGACCTCCTCCGTGGCCCCCTTCGCCTCCCGCCTCAGGCGGAGCAGGAGGCCTTCGTCATCCGTTCGCACGGCCGCGTACGGGGGGAGGATGTGGGCATCCAGGCCCCTCCTGACGAGAAGCGGCAGCGAAAGCTCCACCCCGGCCTGGACGACCGAGACGGCCATGCAGACCCAGAGGAGCCAGGCCCGGCCCCGAACGTATCCCATGATGCGGGACCCGTGCCGTACGAGGGTGAAGGCCCCGAGTTTTTCCTCCTCGCGCCTCACCGCCATGGACCTTCCTCCAGGGCCCAGCGCCGCCTCATTCCCTCTCCATTTCCTGGAGTTCCACCATGTCCCGGTAGTACCCCTCTCGGTCCATGAGGTCGTCGTGGCGCCCCACTTGGACCACCCGGCCTTCCCGGAGGACGAGGATCAGGTCCAGGTCGCGCACGGCGCTCATCCGGTGGCTCACCACGACGAGCGTACGGTCGCGGACCGCTTCGGCCATCCCCGCGAGGATCCGCCTCTCCGTATCGGCGTCCACGGCCGAGAGGGTGTCGTCCAGAACCAGGACGCTGGAGGGCTTCAGCAGGGCCCTCGCGAGGCAGAGCCGCTGTTTCTGGCCCCCCGAGAGGGTGATGCCCCGCTCGCCGAGGAGCGTGTCGTAGCCGTCGGGAAAGGCGGCCACTTCCTCGTGAAGGGCGGAGAGCCGGCAGGACTCCTCCATTTCCCCGCGCGTCGCGTCCTCCTTCCCCAACCGGAGGTTCTCCGCGATGGTGTCGCTGAACAGAAAGGGCTCCTGGGGCACGTAGGCGATGGCTCGGCGGAGGTTCTCCGGATTCAAGCCCGCCACATCCTCCCCGTCCAGAAAAAGCGTTCCCTCGGGGGGCTCGTGAAGCCGGAGGAGGAGTTGGGCGAGCGTGCTCTTGCCTGATCCCACCTCGCCCACCAAGCCCAGGGAGCCTCCCGGCGAGACGGCAAAGCACACGTCTCGGAGAGCGGGCCCCCCGGCCCCGGGGAAAGCGAAGGTAAGGCCCCTCGCCTCCAGTCCGCCCCGGCGCCCCTCGCCGGAGGGCACCGGGCGTCCCGACCCCTCCGCGTCGCGCTCGGCGAAGAGTCCGTTGATGCGGTCCATGGATGCGGCGGCCCGCTGGGTAAGGCTGAGCATCCACCCCGCCGCGATCATCGGCCAGGTGAGCATGCCGAGGTAGGAGGCAAAGGCCACGAAGGAGCCCACGGACGTGTTCCCCGAGAGGACACGGCCGCCGCCCACGGCCAGCAGGATCGCCACGCAGGAACCGGCCAGGAGGAGGACGGCGGGGTGGAAGACGGCGTCCACCCGCACGTACTTCAGGGTCTTGGCGAAGACGTCCGCGTTGTACCGCTCGAAGTCCGCGAGGTCGGAGTGCCCTCGGTCGTAGGCCCTCAGCACGCGCATCCCGGCCACCGATTCCCGGGTCTTCTCCGTCAGGGCCTCGAAGGATGCCTGGACCGCGTCCCACCGGTCGTAGATGGCCTTCAGCGACACCGCCATGAGCCCCGCGAGGAAGGGAAGGGGCAGGATGGTCCACAACGCCAGAACGGGGTCTAGGAAGAGCATCGCTCCGATGGCGACGAGGGCGTACACCGAGGCGTCGAAGCCCGCGACGAACCCCATGGCGAGGGCCTGGCGCACCGACTCGACGTCGTTGCTGGCTAGGGCCAGGAACTCCCCGGTCCGGGTCCGCTGGAAAAACCGTGTGGACAAGGTCAGCGCGTGGTCGAGGATCCGGTTCCTGAGGTCCAGCTCCGCCTGGCGCGCCAGGGAAAAGAAGAAGTGCCTCCAGAGGAACCGGAACAGGGCGATGACCAGCGCGAGAAGGAGGAGGAGGAAAGAGCCCCGGAGGATGATCCCGCGCGTGGCGGCGCCGCGGGCCAGGCCGTCCACGACGTGCCTGACGACCAGCGGGATCGCGAGCTGGGCCCCGTCCACCACGAGAAGGCAGAGGATTCCCAGGGCGGCGCGGGCGCGGTGCCGCCACAGGATGGCCAGGATGTCCCGGACTCCCTTCTTCACGGCGCACTCCGGCGGTCCATCATAGTCCATTGGGAACGCCGTGGGGTGAGCGGATTGTTCCAGGGGGGAGCGCCCCGCCCAGATTACTTGGCCATCTTGTCGGAGGAGCCCTGCTTCAAAGGTCCTTGCGGCGGGGGGATCACGAGGGGCGAAAAGAACCACTCGCTGTACTTCGACGCGCCGCGGTACTCCACGAAGGAGCGGTCCTCGAGGCGGCAGTACACTCCCAGAATGGGCTGGCCCTCTTTTCCGTCGATCCGGAAGGGGAGAACCTTGTTTTTTCCTCCGGGAGGACCCTGCCCCCCCCGTCCTGCGCCCGTCGTCCCTCCCGTCCCTCTCGAGGCCCCCGAGCCCTGGGGCGGCGCGGTCGTGGTGCCGGCGCGTGTGGCGGTTCCCCCCTGGGGCGTGTACACGGTCTTCCCGTTCTCGTCCACGGAGACCACCGTCGTGCCGGGAGCCAGGAGCGACCACTTGCCTTCGGGGTCGAAGGGGTTACGGTAGAGCCGGCGGATGTACCGCCTGCGCTTGGGGCCCTCCTTGAGGAGGTCCTCCAGCCGCGTCGGGAAAGTCCCCGCGTGTTCGGTCTGGTACAGACGAATGGCTTCCGTGTACTCCTCGCCCCGGAAGATCAGTTCCTGCTCGTTCTCGCGCTTGGCCACGATGGAGGCCGGCTGGACGGCGGCCATGAGCATGACGGCCAGGATGAAGAGCCCCACGAGAACCCAGATGAAGACCACGCCGCGCTCGCCACTGGCCCGGGTGGCGGCGGACGTCGATTCCGGTCTTCCATCACTCCCGAAGAGGTGCACCGTGTACTCCCTTCTCCTCAGGTCCTACCACTCGGAGAACTTGGAGCCGTCGCGGGCCGTCCCCTCGGAGGCCGAATGGACGTCCCAGATGCCCCCGCCTCCCTCCTCCCCTTCCGTGGGCTCGAGCTGGCCCTCCTCGGCCCCCGTGTAGGGGACCGTGACCCAATCGGACTTTTCCGTAATCGGGTCCACTGGGAGGTGGCGCAGGTACCCTTCGGACACGAGCGCCTCGATGCTGTCGGGGTAGCGGCCCTTGTCCGCGTAGTATTGGTCGATGCAGTCCCTGATCACGGACAGGTTCTGCCTCAGGACGGTTTCCTTCGTCCGCTCCACGGCGGTCCGGTAGGTCGGAACGGCCATGCTGACCAGGATGCCGATGATGGCGACGACCACCATCAGTTCCATGAGCGTGAAGCCCGCCTCGCTACGGGATCGGCGTGATCGCCCGGAGGGGGCGGGGCGCGTCTCCCCGCGGGGGGTGTCGTCTCGGCGGCGTTCCCTCATCACCTCATCACCTCTTCATCTCGTCCCGTCTTCGCGGCCCGCTCACCACTCGTTGTAGTGGGTTTTTCCGTCCAGAGCGGCGGCCGTGCTGAGGGAATAGACGTCGTAGACGTTCTCGCCGCCCCACATGGTGGAGTCGGGTTCGTCCCGGGTGGACCGGAGCCCCCACTCGTCCGTACCCGTCATGGGATCCACGGGGATCCTCCGGAGGAATCGCACCTTCTTGCCCGTCGGGTCCCCCACGATCGCCACACCCTCCGTCAGCGTTTCCAGCTCCTCCGGGTAGAAGTCTTGGGAGACGTCGGTTTGCATGATCAGCCCCTGCACGGCGTACCGGTGGTACTCGTCGATGGCCCGGCGCATCTCCCTCAGGGAGCGCCTCAGCTCCACCTCCTTGGCGCGCCGCGACATGATGTGCTGGGCCGGAATGGCCACGAGGGCCAGAATGGCGAGCAGACCGACGGCCAGGCCGACCTCGAAGAGGGAAATGCCTCGCTCCCCCGATCCACGGCGGGGGAAGGAAACCGCTTCCGCACCCCTCTTGCCGGCGGCGGTCTCTGGTTGGGGTCCCAACAAGGCTATCTTCCGGTCCAAAACCCTCTCCATCTGTACAGTGGCCTGCGGCGCCCGGCCCCTACTCCCCGGCCCCTCCCGTCTGCGGCGGCCTGACCGCCACGGTGGCGAAGGCCGGCGTGAGCGGACTCGTCTGGCCCGAAACGGATGTGCTCACTAGGGTGCCCAGCTGAATCCGGCCCTCCCCGGCCGCGGCCGCCGAAAAGCGCACCCTCGCGACGAGGCCCGACCCTGAAGCGCCGGAGGCGTCCTGCCTCATGGCATCCAGGACGATGGCTCCAGGCCGGGTTTCCTGGCCGGCAAAGGTCGTTACGCCTCCTCCCATCTTCAGGAAGGTCCCCTCCTCCACACCCTGGAATTGGAGGACGCCCGAAGGATATTCCATCTCGGCGTGCAGGCCTTTCATCTCCTGCGCCCCGATCAGAACGAGGTTCAGCACCACGGTCTCCCCGGCGCTGGCGTTGATGCTCGTGGGGCTCACCAGGAGGCGGGCCTGCTGCTGGGGCTGCTTGTCCGTCGGCTTCTCCTCCTCTTCTTCCTCCCCGGCGGCGGCCTCCTCTTCGGGGACCTTGGCCTCCTCAGGCGCCTTGGGCGAGGGCTGGGACGGGGAGGGCGGCGCACCCCCCGCCGGGGCGCCGAAGGGCGACGCGGCGCTCCCGCCCACCTTGGGGCCCTGGTCCGTGCCGACCCAGAGCGGATCCAGATTCTCTTGTGTGATATTGGGCAGGCGGATGATGTGGGGCGTGATGAGCATGACGACGTCGGTGGAGTTCTTCTCGTCCTTCGTGTTGGAGAAGAGCCGCCTCAAGACGGGGATTTCGCTCACCCCGGGAAGTCCCGAAAGGTTCTTCTTGTCCTCCTGCCGGATGAGGCCCGCGAGCAGGCTCGTCTCCCCGTCCTCCAGGCGCAGGGTGGTCGTGGCCTCGCGGGTGCCGATGATGGGCTGGTCTCCCGTGAGGGACCCCGAGGCGGCGGATACGTACCCCGTGACCGAGGAGACCTCGCTCTTGAGCTTGATGGTTACCTCCCGGTTGTGGTGGACCTTGGGTTCGATTTCGATTTTCACGCCCACGTCCTGGTATGTGTACGAGGTGATGGGCGTGTAGTTGGTGTTGGTTCCCGCGGTGCCCAGGTACTGCTGGGCCGTGGCGATGGGAATGCGGTCGCCGATGTGGACCGAGGCTTTCTGGCCCTCCATGACGCGGAGCTGGGGCTTGGCAAGAATCTGGCTGTCCGTGTCGGTAAGGAGGAGATTGGCCACCAGGTTGGGGATGGGGGATATCCAGAGCTGGCCCCGCAAGATGTTGTCGAAGCGGTCGATGCGCGCCGGACGCCCGGTCCCGATCCCCGTGGGAAGGCCCGTGTCCGCGTCGCGAGTGAGGTTTCTCTCGGGGCCGATCGTAAAGCTCTTCGCCGTGAGGTCGATGCCGAGGTTGCGGACGAGGTTGGAGTTGACCTCCAGGAGTTCCACGTCCACCACGACCTCCCCCTTGGACTTGTCGTTGTTCTCGATGATCTGCTGGGCCACCGCCACGGTTTCGGGAGTGTCCTGGATGGTGATGGAGTTCAGGTCCTGGTTCATGGCCATCTTCCGAGCCTGGAGGATGGAACGCACGAGCTGAAAGACGTCCTTTACGTCCGCGTTGGAAAGATAGAACGTTTTGATCACCTGGTCCTGGTACTCGTCCCGCTTCTGCTTCGTGTCGGGAACGATGACCAGGGTGTGGGGGTCGAGGACCTTGTAGAAATGCTTGGTTTGCATCATGAGGTAGTTCAGCACCTGCTCGAGGCTCACCTTGGCGAAGTCCACGCTCACGCGCTTGGTTGTCTCGGCCTTGTCGTCGTACAGAAAATTGATTCCGGAGGCCTTGGACACGGCGTCCAGGATCGTCCTCATGGGCGTGTCGGCGAACTTCAGGACGATGGGGATGTTGGAGGCCGGATCGAGTTTGGGGGCCCCGGAGTTCTTGGCGGCCTCCGCCTTCATGGCATCCAGCGTGAGCGCCTTGGAGCGCGCCTCCCTCTCCTTCTCGTCCACGGCGGAAAGAACCTTCTGCAAATCGTCCTGGGCCAGTTGGTTGCCCGGATCCACGCGGAGGGCCGCCTGGAGTTCCTGGATGGCGGTGGCGTAGTCCTCCCGCGCCGTGGCCAGACGGGCGTTCTCGGAGTGCTTCCGCGCCGCGGCCATCTTGGCTCGCACCAGTTCGGTCTCGTACTTCACGTTTCCGGGATTGGCCTTAACGGCCTCCTGGAGGCTCGTGACGGCCTCGTCCAGGCGGCCTTGCTCCAAGTACATGCGCCCCTTCTGGTAGGAGACGGACCCGCAACCGAGGGCCAGCAGGAGCAGGCCGGAAGCGACGGCGGTGCGAAGGATTCGAATGCTCACGCTACTTTCCTCCGGTCAAGGGGATGCGCTGGGTTTCCTGGAATCCCGTGAAGCCGATTTCCGCGGATTCGTACCCGATGTCCACCACTTTGTATGTGCCGAAAATGGAGTCGCCCTTCTCCGCAAGGACCATCCCCGAGGGGCCCGCGAAGACGCCGAGGCGGGTCTCCGGACGACCAAAGTACCCGACGAAATGGAACGTGATGGGGGGCGGCTGGGGCGGGGGCGGATTCAGTCGGAGTTCCTCCTCCCGCTTCTTCCGCTCCTCCTCGGCTTTCTTTCGCGCCTCTTCCGCCCTCGCGGCGGCCTCCTCGGCCTGGCGCTTTCTTTCCGCCACGACCGCCGGGTCCTCCTCGAAGGCGAAGAGGTTTCGCGGGGTCTCCTCGGCGGGGGCTTCCGCCGGAGACAGGGTTTCCAGGGAAAGGGCCGGAAGCTTCGACAGGTCGGCCTTCGCCTCCTGCCTGCGCTTGGAACGAGCCGCGGGGGCTTCGTCCTGCTCCGGATCCAGACCGCCCTGCTGCGGGCCCGTAGCACCTCCTCCGCAGGATGCGAAGGCGGCGAGGAGAAAGGCGGCGGAAAGCAGCCTCATCGGGGCGCTCATGGAGCCTCCTCCGGGGCTGTCTCCTCCGAGGCGAGGAACGCCGTGGAGACCTGCAGGTTCATCCGGAGAAGGACCCCCGTCTGCGTGCCCCCGCTCAGGGCGAGTTCGTCCACGGAGAGGAACTGGGGCGACGCGAGGAGGTCCCGGATGAAGGCCTTGACCGCGGGATACGTGCCGCTCAGGGGGAGCTGGACGGTCAGCCGGACGTACCGATTGGCCCAGGGCCCCTGGGGAGGCCTCGGGAGGGATTCGTAGGCGTAGCTTATGTTCTGGAGGTCGAGCCCGTTGGCCTCGACCAGCCGCTGGATTTCGGTTTGGACCGCCACCAGCCGCTGCTCCTGGGTGAGGAGCACCTTGTCCCGGAGTTCCTCCATGACCTTCCGGTTGGCCACCAGCCGGTCTCCTGCCACGTTCAGCCGCTTGTGCTCGGCCTCCATCTCGCGGAGCGATTTCCTGTTGGCCGCCACGGCCTCCTTCATGGCGCTCGTGTGGGCCTCCAGCTTGGAGACGGCGAAGACGTAGAGGCCGACGTTGAGGGCCACGGCCGCGGTGCCCGCTCCGAGGACGAGGGCGAGCCGCCGGAAGAGGATCTGATCAAGGTTCACGGGATGCCTCCGGCAGATATTCGCAGGTCAGGGAAAAGGTGATCCAGGGGCTCCCGGGCTCCTTCTGTTCGCCCTCCAGCTTTCCTGCGCGAAACCGGGGGTCGTTGAAGAGGTTTTCCTCGAGCTTGAGGAGCTCCCCCCTCGGGTTGGCCACGCCGCGAAGTTGGACCTGCACCACCCCGGATTCCCGCACTTTCGGCGTCACGGCCGTGAGCATGACCCCGTAGGGTTTCACCCGCTCGAGATCGGCGAGGAACCGTGGCCAGTCGAAGCGCTTGCCCTCGATGAGCCGCGCAAGGAAGGCGACCTCCCCGGCGAAAGCTCCCGTGTCCCGGCCCTCCAGGGTAGCCCTCCGCTCGCCCATCTCCTTCTGCAAGGTCTCCATGCGCTGGCGCTGGTGAAGAAGCACCTTCCTCTCGCTCCTGAACTCCCGGCCGACGACGAAGAACGTCACCAGGTTGAACAGGGTGAGGATCACCGCGGCACCGGCCACCAGAACCGCGAGAGCGGCGGGGACGGTCCGGTTGAAGAACGGCACATCGGCGAAGTTCATCCAGACGCGCCTCATGGGCATCCCTCCAGGACCCCGTACAGGGGCAGGGCCGCCTCCACGGGCGCACCGCCGGCGGCCGCTGGAAGGAGCGACGCGAAATCCTCCACGCCCACGCCCTCCTCGAGTTCCTCCTCAAAGGGCAGGGCCAGCCCCTGCGGGTGCCGGCGGACGCACACGGAAGACAGCCTGGAGCCCCCCACCCGATCGCGGTAGTAGGCCAGGGTGAGGCGCATCTCCTGGGCAAGCCTCTCCGTCTCTTCCTGCTCTTCCCTTTCGAAGGTGGACAGGTCCTTGCACCGGAAGAAAGCGGGGATTCCCCGGTCGACGAAGAGAAGGGAGAGGTAGGTCTGAGTGCGATTCACCAGGAGGGCGCATCCGTCTGAGGGCAGAACCCCGCGCACCTCGGCAAGGGAGAGAAGCGCCAGGGTGGAGGGGCCCAGGAAGCCGACGTGGCAGCCCCTGCGGGCGAAGGCTTCTTCCAAGGCCGCCGCTTCGGCCTCCCGGCACACGGCCACGAGGAGCGAGGCCGTCCCGCCGGTTCGCGAGAGCACCTCGTACCGCAAACGGACTTGGTCCAAGGGCGCGTTGAGCGTCTTGCGGAGCTGCCACAAGATCACCTGCGCGCGCTCCTTTTCGTCCCGTGGGAACTCCTCCAGCGCGAGCACCTGGATCTTGAAGAAAGGGTCTCCGACCACCAACGAAAGCCGCTTCGGAGCCCCAAGGTGGGTCATCAGGGACTCCGCCGCCCGCTCCAGAGCCTCGTCCTGCGGCAGGAAGGAATCCGCTCCACCGGAGAGGGCCTCCTCGTGCCGCACGAGCGTGGCCAGGTCCTTTCGGGCCTCCGCCACCCGCAGCCCGCAAAGGTACGGCGGCTCGCAGAGAGCTGCCACGGGAGGAATGGTGGGACGGTATTTCGTGAGCCAGTTCCTCAGGTGCCCCTCGAGCTGCATTTCCTGCCCTCCAGCCTGCCGCTATTCCCCGCGCCCTTGTCCGGGGTCAATCTTCTACGAACGTCACCTTGTTGATCTCCTTCAGGGTGGTCTGCCCGGAGAGCAAGACCCTGACGGCCGACTCGCGCAACGTGACCATACCCTCCTCCCGCGCCGCCTTCTTGATCTCGCTGGACGGCTTGCGGTCGATGATGAGCTCCCGGATGCGGTCGGAGAGTTCCAACAGCTCCGAGATGGCCATGCGCCCCCGGAAACCCGTGCCGTTGCAGTCCAGGCAGCCGATTCCCCGGTAGAGCTGGGCGCCGGCGGCCAAATCGGGCGGTATCCGGTTGTCCACCAGGAGTTCCCGCGGGTACGTCACGGCTTCCCGGCACGACGGGCAGATCCGGCGCACCAGCCGCTGTGCCAGGACGCAGTTCAGGGCCGAGACGAAGTTGTAGGGCTCCACCTTCATGTTGAGGAAGCGTCCGAGTACGTCCACCACGTTGTTGGCGTGAACCGTGGTGAAGACCAAGTGCCCCGTGAGCGCGGACTGGATCGCGATGTTGGCCGTTTCCTCGTCGCGGATCTCCCCCACCATGATCTTGTCCGGGTCGTGCCGGAGGATGGACCTCAACCCCCGGGCGAAGGTGAGCCCCTTTTTCTCGTTGACGGGAATCTGGGTCACCCCGCGGAGCTGATACTCGACCGGGTCCTCGATGGTGATCATCTTGTACTCGGCCGACTGGATCTCCGAGAGGACGGCGTACAACGTCGTGGTCTTGCCGGATCCGGTGGGGCCCGTGACGAGGAGCATGCCGTAGGGCTCGTTGGCGTGGCGGCGAATCCTCCTCATCACCTCCGGCTCGAACCCCAGAACGTCGAGGCTCAGGTTCTTGAACTCCTCGCTCGTGGACTCCTTGTCGAGGATCCGGATCACGCAGTCCTCGCCATGGATCGTGGGAATGACGCTCACCCGGAAGTCGACGGTTCGGCCCTTGATCTTGAGCTTGAACCGCCCGTCCTGGGGCACCCGCTTTTCGGCGATGTCCAGCTCGGCCATGACCTTGATGCGCGAGATGATGGTGGCGTGAAAACGTTTGTCGATGGGATCCATGGCGGGGTAGAGGACGCCGTCGATCCGATACTTGATGACGACCTCCGTCTCTCCCGTCTCCACGTGTATGTCGCTGGCCCTCCGCTGAAGGGCGTTGAACACGGTGAAGTCCACGAGCTTGATGATGGGCGACGTGTCCTCGGAGAGCTTGTCAATGGAGATGACCCCCTCCTCGCCCTCCTCCGCATCCTCCCTGACGATCTGGATCCGGAAGTCTTCGCTCACCTCCTCCAGGACGCGCTGGCTCGATTCGGACTTCTTCAAAACGTCCTGGATCTCGCTCCGGACTCCCACGAAGAGGCGGAGAGGCCTCTTCATGAGGGCCTCCAGTTCGTCGATCATGGTAACGTCCGAGGGATCGGCCGCCACAACGGAAAGGAACGCGCCCTCCTCCCGGTAGGGGACGAAGGTGTAGCGAAACATGAGGTCCACCGGAATGGACAGGAAGAGCGCCGTGTCCACCCTGAAATCCTTCAGCGAGATGAAGGGGAGCCGCAGCGACTCGGCGAGGCGCCGCGCGCTTTTCTCCTCGTTCAGGAGCTCCCCGTCCGTGGGGAGCCGGGAAGTGAGTTCACCGGGCGACGCGGCCATATTCCTCTCCCAAACCGATGCGCCGTTTCCGGCGCGGGCGTGCGGCGGGCTGGTTCGTATCGTTCATGCGCGACGCGGCTCCACGGGCCTTCGACGGGCCCCTATCCGCTCACCAGGTTGTACATGGAGAAGAGCGGCATGTACACGGAGAGTACCACGAGGGCGATGAGGACGGCCATGAAAAGCAGGAGCGCCGGCTCGAGAAGCGCGACGAAGCGCTCCACCGCCGTCGACAGTTCGTCGTCGTAGAACTGGCTCACCTGGTCGAGCATTTCCGCCAAGGACCCCGTGGATTCGCCCACCTCCACCATTTCGACGGCCATGGGCGTCATGACGTTCGTCTTCTGGAGGCTGGACCAGAGGGCTTGGCCCTCCAGCACCTGCCGCTTCACGTTTCGAAGCTCCACCTTGTAGAGCTCGTTGCTCATGGCCTCCGCGACCACGTCGAGGGCCGTCACGATGGGGATTCCCCCCGCAACCAGCGTGCCGAGGGTCCGGCACATCTGGGAGATGTTGTACCGACGGATGTTGACGCCCAAGAGCGGGATGCGCATGCGAAAGCGGGCCAGCCAGAGACGCCCCTCGGGCCGCGCGGAAAGGACCTTGAAGAGAATCGGCGTCGCGACCAAAACCGCGAGGGCGAGGGGCCAGCCCACCTGGGCCACCTTGGAGGCCGCGAGTACGATCTGGGTGATGAGGGGCAGGGCGGCTCCGGAGCCCATGAACAGCTCCGAAAACTTCGGGACGATGACGGTCAGGAGAAGGAAGATCAGGGCCACCGACAGGGTGAGCAGGATGACGGGGTAGATGAGGGCCGACATCACCTTCTTTTGGATGGACTGCACCGTCTTGAGGTAGAAGAGGTACCGCTGGATCACGGTCACCAGTTCGCCCGAGCGCTCCCCCGCCGCCAGCGTCGCCGAGTAGATGGCTGGAAAGGCGTTGCCTCGGTTGGCGAAGGCCTCGGAGAGGGAGGCTCCCGCGCGAACGTCGTCGCGGACCTGCCCCAGGATCTTCTGGAACCCCCCCTCCCGCTCGTGGGCCAGGAGGAGGTCCAGGGCGGTCAGGACGGGCAGCCCGGCCTTCAGCAGGGCCGTAAACTCCTGATTGAAGAGGATGAAGTCCCGCAGGCGGACGCGCCGCTGCGTGGAGACCAGGTTGCCGAGGAGGTTCTCCCAGGCGCGGGAGGGCCGGATGGAGAAGACGAAATACCCCTTCTCCTCGAGCTGGCCCCGGAGGGCCCCCTCGCTCGGGGCCACAATCTCCTGGATCGAAACTTCCCCGGTGGAAGAGCCCAGCCGGCAACGGTACCTCGGCATCAGGGAACCTCCGGCCGGGCGACGTCGGGGAGGAGCGTGGGCGTGATCCTGAGGCGGAGCGGAGGGATCTCCTCCTTCGCCCGGAGGAGGAACAGCGTAGGTTCGCCTTCGGGAAGCACGGCGGCGCCCCGGAGCAGGTCCTTGGAGGCGTCCCCGGCGTCGGGCCGCCAGGACAATTTGAGACTTCTGAGACCGAGCCGGCGGCGGGAGGGATCAAAGCCCTGGGCCTCGGCTTCCAAGCGGAAGTCCTTCCCGAGAGCGCATTCTCCTCCTCCGCCCTCCCGCAGGTCGATGACCCCCCGGTGGGTGACCTCGGGGCGCTCCGAGGCGGACCACTCGGTTGCGTCCACAAAGGCCTGGGATTGCTTGAACAATCCCCCCGCGGGAGTCCTCGGCAGGACCTCCAGGGCCGCTTCGAGGGCGAAGCGGCGAGCCGGCGCGTCCAGGTCCCGAAGGAGCCGTCGAATGCCGGGAAGCCTGGAGACTTCATCCTCCACCGAGAGGGAGTTGCCGGCCCCCTCCACGGTGATGCGCCCGCGGGGTCCCAGCTCTTCGGTGACGCGTCCCACGACGGATCGGACGTCCCGGTGCCTGAGCGTGTAGCGAAATCCCGCCAGCTGCTGGGCCGCGAACCAAAGGGGAAGCACGGCCGCCAGCACCAGGATCACCCATGTCCTTCGACTCATCCCGGGGCCTCCACGATCACCACGACGGCCCGGTCGGCCTCCAGCGCGGAGCCTCCGTCCGCTCGAAACGCGGGCGACGACACCCCCGGGACGATGGCGTTCAACAAGGGCTCGCGGCCCGGGTCGGTGAACGCGACCCAGAGCCCGACGCCGAGTCCGGACAGGAGTCCCAGGGCCGCCATCCTTACCGCGGCGCGACGCCTCCGCCGCGCGCGGATTCGCCCGTCGAGGCGGAGGGTAAACTCGTTCCAGGCTTCCGGGGACCGGCGAGCCGAAGAGAAGGCCTCGATCTTCAAAGGACAATCCCCCTCTCCCCCAGGCGCCGCTGGACCTTCCTCCTCGCCTGCATGGCTTGGTTCCGGACGGTGCTCTCCGCAACCCCCAGGGACAAGGCGATGGCCCGAAAGTCCATGCCCTCGACGAAACGCAAGAGGAAGACGGCCCTCTCTTGGGCGGGAAGGACCTCGAGCGCGGCGGCAAGGGCGTCCTCCACCTCGCCGGTCCACAAGGCCTCCTCCGCCCGCGGGGCCACCGGGACGGCCTCCAGGACCTCCGGCTCGGGAAGGACTCGGCGCGTCTCCTCCCGGCGGAGGTAATCGATGGCCCGGTTGATGCAAAACCGCCGGAGCCAGGCTTCGGGCTCCTCGGGCAGGCTGGCCTTCCCCCGTTCCCAGAGGGCGAGGTAAGCCTCCTGAAGGATCTCGTCCGCGATGGCTTCCCGTCCCGTCATCCGCCGCACCGTCCAGAAAAGGCTCTCCCGAGTGGCCTCCACCACTTGGTCGAAGGCCGCGGGGTCGCCGCCGAAGGCAAGCCTCAGAAGGGACCGTAGCATCCCCCCTTTCACGCCTGCCCTCCCGCCTGTAAGACGGACGGAGCGCGATTCCGTCTAGCCCTCCTGCGCAGGACCGCGTACAGGCCCAACGCCGTCGCGGTCCCGCCGGCCGCAGAGAGGAGAGCCGCCCCGAGGGCAAAGGCCGCGAGCTTGCCGCCCGCGGCGGGAGAGTCCGGAAGAAGGCTTCTACCCACCGCGAAGGAGGCGGCCAGAATGGCCGGGGCCGTGAAGGGCTGCCAGATCAGGGTCCCCGCGAGCACGGCGGGCCGGTTCAGGCGGAGAAGGAAGGCGAGGACGAGGGCAAGGGCCGTCTGAAAGGGAACGAGGGGAAGCAGGCCGATGGCCACGCCCAGACCCGCGCCGGCGGCCGTCCTCCCGGGCGTGTCCCCGACCCCCAGGAGGACCCGCGCGGCCTCACGGAGCGAAGTGGTCGAACCCTTTGGGAAGAAGCGGTTCACTCCGTCCTCCGGGCCACCGAAGCTCACAGGCCGCACCTTCTACCAACCGCCCGATCCGGAAGGGGGAGCCCACGCCCCCCCCCCGCGCCGGATCCGGCTCCCCTCCGGCCGCGAAGAGAAGAACCTGGTCTTCTCCCCCCAGGATCGCCTCCCTCACCGACTCCTCACTCCAG
>JBFLVU010000003.1:0-9171 GCA_040758175.1 Acidobacteriota bacterium
AGGCGGGGGAACTGCTCCGCGTGAAGGAAGAAGTGGACCCGCGGCTGGAGATCACCGATCTGCTGGACCGGGCTGTGAAGGAGGGGGGCCCCGCCCTCCTCTTCGAGAAGGTGAAGGGAAGCGCCGTTCCCCTCCTGGGCAACGCGCTGGGGACCAACCGTCGGATGCTCATGGCCCTCGGTCTGGAGTCCTACGACGAGATCGACCGCCGCATCTCGGCCTTTTTCGACCTGAAGCAGCCCCAGGGCCTGTTGGACAAGATCCGCATGCTTCCCCAGCTCGCCGAGCTGGCCTCCTTCATGCCCCGGACGGTGAAGTCCGGCCCCTGCAAGGAGGTCCTCCTCAAGAAGGGCCAGTTCTCCCTCCTGGACCTGCCGGTCTGCACATGCTGGCCCCAGGACGGCGGGCCCTTCATCACCCTCCCCATGGTCTTCACCAAGGACCCCGCCTCGGGAAAGCGGAACTGCGGCATGTACCGGATGCAGGTCTACGACGAGGCCTCCACGGGGATGCATTGGCAAGTGCACAAACAGGGGGCCCGCCACGCCCGGAGGGCCCTGGCGCGGGGCGAGAAGATTCCCGTGGCCGTCGCCCTCGGCGCGGACCCGGCCACCTACTTCTCCGCCACTCTCCCCCTCCCCGATGAGGTGGACGAGATGCTCCTGGCGGGTTTTCTTCGGAAGGAGGCCGTGGAGATGGTGGCCTGCGAGACGGTGGACCTAGAGGTTCCCGCCCACTCGGAGATCGTTCTCGAGGGGTGGGTGGATCCCGCGGAGCTTCGTCGGGAGGGTCCCTTTGGCGACCACACGGGCTACTACTCCCTGGCCGATGATTATCCGGTCTTCCACGTGGAATGCATGACGCGAAGAAAGAACCCCCTCTACGTCCACACCATCGTAGGGCGTCCGCCCATGGAGGACGCATTCATGGGCTTTGCCATCGAGCGCATCACCCTGCCCCTCTTGAAAAAGCAGATGCCCGAGGTGGTGGACATGCACATGCCCCCCGAGGGTGCCTTCCACAACCTCATGATCCTCGCCCTCGACAAGCAGTACCCCGGACACGCCCGGAAGCTCATGCATGCCATCTGGGGCCTGGGCCAGGCCATGTTCACCAAGGTCATCGTCGTAGTGGACGCCAACGTAAACGTCCACGACCTCTCGGAGGTGGCCTGGCGGGTCCTGGCCAACATCGATCCCGCCCGCGACCTGGAACTCTCCAGGGGACCCATGGACGCCCTCGAGCACGCCTCCCAGTATTTCGCCTACGGCGGCAAGGTGGGCATCGACGCCACGGCGAAGTGGAAGGGCGAAGGCTTCGAGCGGGATTGGCCCGACGCGATCGTCATGGACGGGCCCGTTCGGGAAAGAATGGGCGTTCTGTGGGAGGGGCTCCGAAAACGCTGAGGCCGCCGCCGGACAGCACAACGGGGAAGGCCGGCCCCGGGCGGGACCGGCCTTCCGTGCAACAGGGGAAAGGGAGGGAGGGGGCGAGGTCAGGAATCCCGTTCGGGCCGGGTAAGCACCATGGCGAGGTCCCGGCCGCAGGAGCCGCAAGATCCAGGCTCGTCGCTCTTCACCGAACAGGATTCGCACGCGTAGGAAACCTGTGTGCGCAGGACGCGCTCGAAGGCCTGGCCGCAGTTCGGACAGGCTCCCTTGGATTCGCTGGCCAGGTCGCAGGCGTCGCACACGTAAAGGTACTTCCCCTGTGGCGCGTAGTGCCGGGCCGGCGTCAGCAGTCCCCGGGTGAGTTCGGCCTCTCGGACGCGGGAGGATTCGTTTCCCACGGGGGGTCTGGAGCGGGTCGGGAAGGCGGCTAGGAGAGTGAGCGCCAACGCCGCCACGATTCCGAAATAGGTGACCAGAAAGCGGACCCTCTTCATGAAGCACCTCCATAGCGGGGCGATTCACCCCGAAGAAGGACGGAACCGGGTCCCGTATTTCCCGCCCAATCCGAATCGTGCGCCTCGTCACAGGTGGAAGGAGCGAAGAGACAGAGAGACGGGGGATGGAAGGGGGAGGGCGGAAGGGGCATTTGGGATTGCGGATTTGGGATTTGAAAACAAAGGCCAAAGCGAAATCCGTGGGGCGGGCGCCCTCGCCCGCCTGTCTTCGATTTTTCCCAGTCCGCTGGTCCCCTAACTACGAGGAGGAGCGGCGGGGCCGCCCTCGTCCAGGGCAGGCGCAAAGTGGTTGTACGCCAGGGTCAACCCGAGGGCGAAAAGGGCCGCCGAGAGGCCGATGAGGGCCTTGATGTGATGCGGCGAAGTGAGGGCAAGGCGCAGGAATACCGTGGAGACGGCAAAGCCCGAATTCCGGAAGACGATGGCGTAGGTGGAGCTGTACCTCAGGGAGACGAGGACGATCAGCACGTCGCTGAAGATCAGCACCGTATAGAAGGTCTCGAAGAAGGGGTAGACCGGGTCGCCGCGGAACCCCCGGGCGAGGTCCACGAGGCCCATGAGGGCAAAGAGGGCGAAGAGGGCCAGGGCCACCAGCTTCTTCGTGGCTGCGAAGGACCAACGGTCGTCGGGGTCCGCCGAGAGGGGAATGTGCCGCTGGCTCCTGTAGTAAGCCCCAAGAACCACGAAGATCAGCAGGGCCCCCAGGGAGACCGCCCCCATGTTGAGGATCGCCGGCCGAACGTGTTCCCACGTCACCGGCTCGGGAAAGGCCGTGAACTCCTTGAAGGTCTGCCGGATCAGGATGAGCGAGAGGATTTCGAACTGCTTCCCCACGGAGGAAGAGACGGACTGGGCCAGCGTGAAAACCAGGGCGATGACCTCGAAGAAGAGAAGGAGCGTGAGGGCGAGGTCCACCGCGTAGAAGTGGTTCGTGGGCAACCACCCGGCCAGGAGGTCGGGGAGCCACCCCTCCCGGTTGGCCTCGATGACCGCCAGGGCCACCAGGAAGACGCCGGCCAGGAGTGTTCCCGCCATCCGGGAGGATCCGTGGCTGGACCACCGTCTCTGCAGGGCGTCGAAGACGCGCTCGGCCTGTCCAAGGAGCCTTTTCATCCCGCCTCCTCCGTTTCGCCCCATCCTAACCCCGGCCCTCACTCGGTGGAACCGGTGTCCCCCCCAACGCTTCCCGCGGTCCGCCTGTTTCCCGGCGCCCGGCAGGGAGGGAGTGTGCTAGCCTTCTTGCGGAGGTGAGGATGAGAGCGACCTGCGCCCTATTGGCCCTGGCCATCCTGGGATCGGCCCCGGCCGCCGCGGCTCCGGATTCCCCGCCCAAGGCCCCGAGAACCGTTGTGCCGCTCGCGGACGCCCCGGCCAGCTCCGGCGCCCTCTCGCGGTCGCCGGAGGGGACCCTCTTCCTGGGCGAGAAGGGGCTGTACCTCTTCGACCCCGTCTCCGGGACCGCCCGTCTCCTCCCCCTCGACCCCCCCCAGCGGGATCCGGCGGGGGCGATCCTGATGGGACCTTACCTCTACGTCGTCTCGGGAGGCTCCGGCCCGGCATCGGGATACTGGCGCTACATCAGGTCGACTGGAAAGGGTAGCCCGGTGGAGATACCCGCCGCCGCCCGCCTGGCGTACCACCGCCAGGCCTTCGACAATGACCCGTATTCCGTCGGCCGGACCTACGCGGCGCCCGATCCCGCCTCGATTCAGGTCCCTTGGGCCGGCCTCCTCCGCCACGGTCAACGGCTCTTCCTTTCGGCCTTCGGTTCCGGGCTCCTCGAACACGACCCCGTCTCGGGCGCCTTCCGCTGGCATTTCGGCGGCGCGTCCAGGGCCGGGGCCGGTCCCCAGCCCTGCCTGCGCCCACAATCTTCCGGCACACGCCTCTTCTTCTGGACCTCGAAGGGTCCCGCCCTGCTCAACCCGGACACGGGCCGGTGGGCCCTCTTTGTTCCCAACGAACGACTGGCCGACTCGGATTGGAAATCGGGCTTCGACGCCGGGGGCGCCGCCGTCTTTCCCTCCGATCTTCCCCTGGAGGATTGCGACGCCCTCCTCGACGTGGCGGGCTTCTGCAAGGCCTTTCTGCCCCTGCGGGACGGCGTCTTCTTCGGCAATGGCCTCTTCCTGCAGGACGGCGTCCTGAGGGACCGAACCCCCTGGCATCCCGCCTGGCTTTACGACGGTGAGGACGGCTTCAGCGCCCTGTCCGAGGCCGGAATCGTGTGGGTCGCCTACAACGCCGAGTGCGAGGAGGAGGCCCGGGCCTGGCTTCTTCGGACCCCTGAGAAAGGGGACGCCTGGGAGATGGCCCTCCTCGAGCCGCCCAAAGGGCGAGACGGCCTCTGGGACGTCCTGGACGTCACTGGGGACCGAGTGGCCCTCCTCTTTCGCGACGACGAGCCTGAGAAGGCCGCCCTCGTCCTGCTCGACGCCCGCTCCCTGGACTGGAAACCCCTCGCCAAGAGCCCCTGCCCAGGCCGAAAAGGCCCTCCCGGCGGCATCGAGGAGGGCGATTTCCTAAATCTATCCTTCTCCAAGAAGGTCCTCTGGGCCAAGGAACCGGACCTGTAAGGCTCAGGCCCCCTTCGGGACGCCTTCTTCGCGTCGCGCTTCTCCCGTCTTACGTCTATCGTCTTCCTCAGATGGCCAGGGATTTCTTCCACGCCTCGAAGGAGGTGTGGAGGGCGCGGGCTTTCAAGCGGGCGCGCAGGTCCCTCAGGAAGGGCAGTTCGCGGGCGGCGGCGGCGAGGGGCGCGCGCTCGCCGGTGAGGCGGTCCATGGGGAGGTAGAGGGCCTCGCGGGAGAACTGGGGGGCGCAGAGGACCATGGACAGGAGCTTGGGACCCTCGTCGCCGGCCTCGAAGGCGTACGTGGCGCGGTCGCCCTCGCTCAGGGCCTCGAGAATCCAGTGGCCGCCGCGCCGGACGGCCATCCAGAGGAGGGCGGGAGGAGGCTGGCCGTCCGCGGGCGTACAGGCGTCGCCGTCGGGTCCGAGGGGCGCCTCTTCCGGCTCTGGGGCCGCGGCCGAGGGTGGGGCGAGGGCGAAATAGACGTCCCGATGGGACAGGCCGTGGTGGAGGGCTTCCGCCTCGCGCCTCCGGGGCAAACCCGCCACGAGAGCCCTGAGGGCTCCTGGGAGGTCCGACGAGAGGGTGGAGAGTTCCTCGAGGGAGATCAGGCGCCCCGGAAGCCACGCCGAAGAGACGGCCATCAGGGCGAAGGCGTCCAGGGAGGGAAGGCACGCCCGAAGGAGCGTGGAGGCCTCGGCGGAAAGCGCCGCCCGGCCCCTCGTCACTCGCTCGGCGAACTCCTCCAGCCTCGGCCCCAGGCGCGAGAAGGTGAAGGTCCAGCCGTCCCACCCCTTGAGGGCCAGCGCGTAGGCCTCCTCGTCGAGAAGGACGTTCTCCACGAGCGGCAGGAAGATGGGGCTCAGGTCCTGGCCCGTCTGAAAGACCAGAAGCAGGTCGTCGAAGACCACCGCCCGCCCCGGCTGGGCGAGGGAATCCAGGTCTCCGAAGACGCAGGCGTAGGAACGCGGCTCTCCGCGGCCCGTGAGTCGCAGGGCCTCGGACCGCAGGATGGGCCAGCGGCGCTCCAGGAGGTCCAGCAGGGTCTCCGCGCCCCCGCCCATGCGGGCCAGGAGCACCTTTCTCTGCTTGAGGAAAAGGGTCAGGACGGGGCCGTCGAGGGAGAAGCCCGAAATCTCGCTGATGGGAAGGGCGAGGGTCCCGAAGGATCCCGTGGCCAGGTGGAGGATGTCCTTCTCGAGGGACCACGTCCCCGGCAGGCCCCTCGACTGCTGGGTGCCGATGGGCGGGATGACCTCGATGAGGCAGGGCCCCTGCATCAGAGTTTCTGGCCGCACTCGGGGCAGAACTTGGCCCCGGCTTTCACGTGGGTGCCGCACTTGGGGCACTCGGACTTGGGCACGAGGGAGGCGCCGCAGTCGGGGCAGAACTTGCCTCCCTGGGCCTCGGCCCCGCACTGGGGGCAGAGCACCGCCGCCGTGGCCTTGAGGTTCACGCCCTCGGTGAGGTCCATCTCGCGAAGCTTCTCCTCGGCCTGCTGGACGGCGATCTCGGCCTGCTTGGAAGCGAGTTCCCGCTGGAGGATAGGCGCGCAGTTCTTGCACAGGCTTCGCTCGGCGTTCCAGCAGATCTCGCGGCAGACCCACTGGCCGCACCGCTTGCACTGGACGAACTGGGGCCGGATCTCCTCCACGGCCTCCTTGAGGGCGGAATCGTGGGCGGGCCCCCCGATGGCCTCCTGGACCTCGTAAGCGCCGTGGGCGGCGCGACCGAAGACGCCCCCGAGGACGCTGCCCGCGCCGCGGAGCAGGTGGCCCGCCACGCCCAGCTTGTTGGCCTTCCAGCTGGACATGTAGCCGTTGCCGCACCCTTCGCAAAAGAACTTGAACTGGTATCCGCTCTCGGTGGACAGGTCCTGGTAGTTGTCGGTGAACTCGATGCGCGCCATGGGTCCTCCTCCCCCGCTTACGGAAACCTTAGCGGAGGGGCGGCGAAGGCGTCAAGGCGCGAATGTCCGGAGCGGGGGGGTCAGGCGCGGGCGCAGCGGGCGCAGAAGAGGGTGAGGTCGTCTCCGGGCGGGGCCCCGCCCAGGTGGTCCTCGAGGGCGTTGTGAACGCGCACCAGGAGATCCTCCCCGCTGCGGGCGGACCTCAGGAGCGCCACGAGACGCTCCAGTCCGAACTCCCCCGGAGGGCCCTCGGCCCCCGCTTCCAGGATGCCGTCGGTGACCATTACGGCCATGTCCCCCGGCTCCAGGACGGCGAATGTGAGGTCGTAGGTGCGTCCCGGCAGGAGCCCCACGGGAACGCCCGTGGAGCGCAGGGCCTCCACCTTCCCCCGGCGCTTGAGCAGGAGCGGAGGGTGCCCCGCCCCCACCCAGGAAAGCGTCCTGTCATCGGGCGACCACTCGGCCAGGATCAGCGTAGCGTACTTTCGGCCCCTGGCCAGGGAGAGCATGAGATCGCTCAATTCGGAGGTCACCTCGCGCAGGGAGGCCGTCCCCCGGCGGCGGCTCCACAGGAAGGCCTGGATCTGCCCGGCGATGAGGGAGGCCGAGACGCCCTTGCCCGAGACGTCGGCGAGGGCGAGCCAGTGCGTGCCCCAGGCCGTCGGGATGGCGTCGAAGTAATCTCCCGCGATGTTGAGGCTGGGGCGGAAGAGAGTGCGGATCTGCAGGCCGCGAACCCCTGAAAAGTCCTGGGGGAGCATGGCGCGCTGGATTTCGGCGGCGAGTTTCACGTCACGGTCGAGCTTTTCACGTCCGAGAAGTTCCTGGTGGAGCCGGGCTGTGGAGAGGGCCACGGCGAAGGGCGCACCCATTTCCTTCAGGAAATCCGCGTCCTCCTTGGTGAAGCCGCCCCGGCGGTGGTTGTAGAGCTGGAGAACCGCCACGAGCTCTCCGGCCCGGTCCCGGACGGGGACCGTGAGGACGGAGCGCACGCGGTAACCCAGCGATTCCTCCAGGCCCCTCGCGTGGCGAGGGTCCCCTTCGGCGCGGTTCTGGATGACGGTCTTGCCGGTGGCGGCCACCAGCCCCACGATGCCCGTCCCCACGGGGACGTGGAGGAGGGACGGGTCGGCCCCCTGGGCCACGAGGGGGCGCACCATGGAGGCCTGCCGATCCAGGAGGAAGAGGCTCCCGCGGTCGGCGTGGGCCAGCCGCACCGAGAGGTCCACGATGCGCTCTCCGATGGCCTTGGGGTCCAGGGTGGCGTTGAGGAGGGAGGAGGCCTCGGCCACCGCCTTGAGGCGCTGGTACCGCCGCCTGAGGACCCTCAGGCGCGTGTCGCCGTCCCCCTCGGGGAACCGGCGGGGCGACGTGGGCTCGGCCGCCGAAGAGAGGCGGGGCGACTTCCTCACGCGTGTTCTCCGAGCCAGCGCTCGCAATCGAGGGCCGCCATGCAGCCCGAGCCCGCCGCCGTGACGGCCTGCCGGTACCGGCTGTCCTGCACGTCACCCGCGGCGAAGACGCCCTCCACGGACGTGCGGGAGGACCCGGGCCGGGTGAGGATGTAGCCGGTCTCGTCCAGGTCGAGCTGGCCCTGAAACAGGGAGGTGTTGGGCGTGTGGCCGATGGCGTAGAAGAGGCCGCCCGCCTCCCTGTCGAACGTCTCGCCGGTCTTCACGTTCTTCAAGCGGACGCCGGTGACGAAGGCCTCGCCGAGGGCGTCCTCGACCACCGAGTCCCAGACCACCTCGATTTTTGGGTTTTCGAGGACCCTTTTCTGCATGGCCTGGGAGGCCCGGAACTCTCGGCGGCGGTGGACGAGAAGGACCTTGGAGGCAAAGTGGGTGAGGTAGGTGGCTTCCTCCATGGCCGTGTCGCCCCCCCCCACCACCGCCAGAACCTTGTTGCGGAAAGGCGGCAGGGCCCCGTCGCAGACGGCGCACGCCGAGATCCCCCTCTGCCACAGCCGCGGCTCCGAGGGCAGGTGGAGGCGCTTGGCCGTGGCCCCCGTGGCGACGATGAGGGCTTCGGCCTCGGCGGTCGTCTCGCCCGAGCGCACGGCAAAGGGGCGCCTGGAGAGATCCACGGACTCCACGTCTTCCGTCAGGATTCGCGCACCGAAGCGCTCGCTCTGCGCGCGCATGCGCTCCATGAGTTCGGGCCCGGTCACCCCCTCGGGGAAGCCCGGGAAGTTCTCCACCTCCGTGGTGGTCATGAGCTGGCCGCCGGCCACGCCGCCGGCGATGAAGCCCTCGAAAAGAAGCGGGAGGAGCCCCGCCCGCGCGGCATAGATGGCCGCCGTGTGTCCCGCGGGCCCCGAACCGATGATGATGACCTTCTCCGCCATGGCGCTCTCCCCCAATTCAGAGTCGCAAGTATAGACCACGGCTGCCTTATTCTCGAAGCGGGGTCCCGCTCGGGACGAGGGGACTGGGGGAGTAGGGGACGAGGGGATTGGGGGACGGGGGGACTGGGAAAAATCAAAGAAAGGCGGGCGCCCTCACCCGCCCCACGGATTTCGCGTCGCGTTTTTCGTCTCCCGTTTTTCGTCTCCCGTCTCCTCAAATCCCAAATCCCAAATTCCCAATGCCCCTCTTCCTGTTCGTCTCCCGTCCAACGTCCATCGCCTCTCTCCTTGGGGTATACTCTCCCCTTTCTCGCGGGAGCGATCATGCGCGGAACGCGGTGCCTCGTTGCGGGGCTTGGGCTGGCGGGACTGCTTACGTTCGCGCCGGAGGGCGTGCGGGCCTGCACGACGGCGGTGGTGGCGGGATCGGCGACCAC
>JBFLVU010000003.1:9181-35502 GCA_040758175.1 Acidobacteriota bacterium
GGCCGCTGCTTTGGAAGAACAGAGATTCCGACGACCGCAGGAACCAGGCGGTCTTCTGCGCCGACGGCAAGTACCCCTACGTGGGCGTAGTCAACGGAGGGGACGCGGCGGGCCTGGACATCTGGGCGGGAGTCAACTCCCGAGGCTTCGCCATCATGAACGCCGCCTCCTACAATCTCCCCGGCGGGGAGGACACGCGGGGCGAGGGCCGGTTCATGAAGCTCGCCCTCCAATCCTGCGCCACGGTGAGGGACTTCCAAGCCCTGCTGGAAAAGACGGAGGCCGGAACGCGGGACGTGTCGGCCAACTTCGGGGTCATCGACGCCGAGGGAGAGGCGGCGATCTTCGAGACGGGGCCCGCAGGCTACAAAAAGTTTTCGGCCTCGGACCCCGCCCTGGCTCCAAGGGGGTACCTGGTCCGCACCAACTTCAGCGAGTCGGGCGAAAGGGAGGAGGGGACAGGTATTCTGAGGAGGGATCGGGCGGTGGCGCTCCTGGAGGACCTCATCGGGTCGGGGCGACTGTCCGCCGGCAGTCTCCTGGCGGAAGCGGCCCGGGACGTGGCCAACGGGCGCCTCGGTTCCTTCCCCCTGCAGAACCGGAGGAAGGGCCCCGTCTGGGCCTACACCGGGGACAGCATCTGCCGCTACGACACGACCTCGGCCTTCGTGGCCGCGGGAGCCCGCCCCGGCGAGGACCCGCTTCGCGCCACGGCCTGGGTGCTCCTGGGCCAGCCGATCTGCGGCGTGGCGGTCCCCCTCTGGGTGGCCGCCGGCTCCGTTCCCGCGGAGGTCGCGGCGGGAAGCGAGAGCGCCCCCATCGGGGGGGCGGCCACGGCCATCCAGGAGGTCTTCTACCCGGACCGCCGGGGGGACCTCGCGAAGTACATCGACGTCCAGGCCCTGACGGACCCGAAGCGGGGTTGGGTCACGGGTCTGCTGGCCCTCGAATCCGCCAACCTTCAAGCCGCCTCGCGCCAGACGGACCTATGGCTCCAGGTCCCGCCCCTGCCCGAAGCCGTGGAGGCCTTCCAGAACCAGTTGGCGAAGCAGACCTTTGAGGGCATGCAGCGCCTCCTCCAGCCGCCTTCAACGCCCACGGCCAAGCGGTGATGGCAAGAGGAAGAGAGGCCGGGCCGCGAGGTGGGAGCCCCTCCGCCTGAAAGGGGAGGCGAGGGAGTCCGTACGGGCCCCCTCCCGGGCTTCGATTTCCCGGGCACGTTTCGCCGGTTCCCTGGCTCGTTGTTCTTGAAGCAAATGGCGGAGGTGCATGGGAATCGAACCCACCCGCCGGGGGGTAAGCCCCGGTGCAACGGCTTTGAAGGCCGCGCGAGGCGCCAGCCCCGAAGCACCTCCGGCGCAAGGGTACGCAATCGGCGCTCCCAGGTCAAGGACGAGAGGGGGTCAGGTCTTTAGTGTTAGTGTCTCGGTCCATGCCGTCCCGCCCTCCACGCCGCCGCGCCCAAGACCAGGAATGCCGTAGCCCAGCCGGGTCGGCCCATGGTCTCCCCCTCGAAGGGCACCTGCTTCAAGGGAACCAGGATGGCCAGCCTTCCTTCCCCGCGCGAGGGTAGAAAGGGGAAGGTCAATCGCCTCGATGTTCCTGAAACGGGACGACAGCGCAGAGGATCTTGGCCCAGGCATTCTCCATCGAATGCCTCCCGGAGCGAAGCGCAGGGCCACATCCAACCCGCGGGACTGAGCCCTGGCTCACGCGCCTCTGAACGTGTTCAAGAGGGGAACCTTAATAGAACATCCTCCGCTGGAGGGGGGTGTCGCGGAAGAACTCGCGGGCGGTCTGGACGTCCCGGGCGATGGCTTCGCGAAGCGTCTCGGGGGAGGGGAACTTCTGCTCCGGCCTCAGGAACCGGAAGAAGAGGCAGCGGATGCGGCGCCCGTAGAGTTCGCCCCCGCCCTCCAGGAGGTGAACCTCCACCGTGACCCGGCCCTCACCGAAGGTGGGACGCACGCCGAGGTTCGCCACGGCGGGCAGAAGGCGGGGATCGCCCACGTCCACGGCCACCACGTAGACGCCGTGGGCGGGGATGAGTTCGTTCTCGATGGAGAGGTTGGCGGTGGGGAAGCCGAGGGTCCGGCCCCGCCCGTCGCCGTGCTCCACGACCCCCTCGATGATGTAGGGGCGGCCGAGCAGGCGCACGGCCTTCTCCATCTCACCCGCCAGCAGAAATTTCCGGATCTGGCTCGAGGAGACCTCCACGCCGTCCACCTTGAGCTTCGAAAAGGCGGCGGCGGCGTACCCTAGTTCGTCCCCCAGGGACCGCAGAAAGGTGATGTCCCCGGCCCGCTGGTAGCCGAAGCGGAAATCGTCGCCGATGTAAATCTCCCTGGGGCTCAGGCGCTCCGCGAGGAGGCGCACGAACCCCTCGGCGAGCACCTGGCCGAACTCCTTGGTGAAGGGAATCTCCAGGAGGACCTGGACGCCCAGGTGGGCCACGATGTCCCGCTTCTGGGAGAGGGTCTGGATGAGCTGGGGCGCCCGTTCGGGATAAAGGACTTTGAGGGGGTGCGGCTCGAAGGTGACGACCACGCTGGTCCCGCCCTCCTCCCTGGCGCGGGAGATGACTTTCCTGAGGATTCGCTTGTGCCCCCGGTGCAGGCCGTCGAAGTTGCCGATGGTGAGGATCACCGGGTCGGTGAGGGGCGGGATTCGGTCCAGGTCCGTGAGCAGGATCATGCGAGCCTCATGACGAGAATGGAGAGTACACCCGCGAGGGCGCCCGCCGCCAGGTCGTCCGCGAGGACGCCCAGGGCGCCGGGGAGGCGCTCCAGCCGGTTCACGGGGTAGGGCTTGAGAATGTCCAGGAGGCGGAAGAGCGCGAAGGCCACCAGCAGGTAGGTGAAATCGGGTTCGAGGAAGGTGAGCGCGGTCAGCATGCCGGCCACCTCGTCCACGATGACGAACCCGGGGTCCGCCTTGCCGGACGCCCTCAGGACCGGGGGGACGGCGAGAAGGGTCAGGGCGCAGAAGAGGATCGTCTCCCCCAGGGCGAGCAACCAGCTCCACTCGGCGGGCATCAGGAAGGCGGGGAGGTACAGGAAGAGGCCCACGGCGGAGCCGAGGGTCCCCGGCATGCGGGGCGAGTAGCCGAGGCCCAGGAGCGTGGCGATGGCCTGGGCCCACAGGGGCCCGTTCTGGAGAGGAGGGCGCTCAGGCCGGGCCAAGGATTTCTCCCACGAGGTCGTAGGGGTGGGCCTCAGTGATCCTCACCCGGGCGAAGGTGCCCGGAGGGGCGAAACCGTCGTTGAGGAGGACCCGGCCGTCAATGTCGGGCGCCTGCGTGGGGAGGCGCCCTTCGAGGAGGTGCTCCGATTCCTCCGAGACGCCTTCCACGAGGACCGTCTCCACGCGGCCCACCCGGGCGCGGTTCTTCTCCCAGGAGACGGCCTGTTGGATTTCCAGAAGCCGCTCCTGGCGGCGGATCTTGGTTCGCCGGTCCACCGGGTCCCCTAACCGGTGGGCGGCGGTTTCCTCCTCGCGGGAGTAGGTGAACACGCCGACGTGGTCCAGCCGGGCCTCGGCCACGAAGTCGGCGAGGGCACGGAAGTGCTCCCGCCGCTCGCCCGGGAAGCCCACGATGAAGGTGGAGCGGATGGCGAGGCCGGGGACCGTTCGGCGGGCGCGCTCGATGACTCGCAGAAAAGCCTCCCCGCCGCCCCCGCGCTTCATGGCCTTGAGCACGTCGGCGTGGGCGTGCTGAAGGGGGAGGTCCAGGTAGGGCACGACCCGGGGGGAGGCGGCCATGGCCTCAAGGAGATGGCGCCCGAAATGGTTGGGGTAGGCGTAGAGAAAGCGGATCCAAGGCATATCCGTGCCGTCGTTCAGGGCCCTCAGGAGGACGGCCAGCCCATCCTGCATGCCCAGGTCTCGGCCGTAATCCGTCGTGTCCTGGGCCACGAGGATGACCTCGCGAACGCCTCGGGAGGCCAGGCCGGCCACCTCGCGCACTACGTCCTCCAGGGGCCGAGAGTGGAGCCGTCCCCGGAAGGAGGGGATGGGACAGAAGGAGCACGGGTTGTCGCAGCCCTCGGCGATCTTCACGTAGGCCAGGTGAGGCGGGGTGGCGAGGACGCGGGGGGAGAGACCGTCGTAGAGGGGGACCTCCTCCCGCACGGGCGCGTCGGGGCGCTCCTGGGAGAGAAGGCGGGCGGCCTCGGCGGCGGCGCTGAGGGGGATGAAGCCATCGATCTCGGGGATGGAGGCGCGGAGTTCCTCCTTGTATCGCTGGACGAGGCATCCGGCCACGATGAGGCGTCTCACCCGCCCTTGCCGCTTGCGCTCGGCCACCTCGAGGATGGCCCGGATGGACTCCTCCTTCGCCGCGTCAATGAAGCCGCAGGTGTTCACGATGACCGTCTCCGCGTCCGGGTCCGCGGAGATCTCGTGGCCGGCCTGGCGGATCTGCCCAAGCATCCACTCCCCGTCCACCCAGTTCTTGGGGCAGCCGAGCTGCACCATACAGACGCGCATGGACCCTCCCGAGGGACAGAAGGTACCACGAAACCGCCTGAAATTAAAAGGGAAGAGGCGCCTTTAGCCGCGCCAGCGCGCCCGGTATACGCAGGCCTCCCGCCCGTCCAGAAGGCACTCGTCGTGGACCACCGCCACGCCCCGCTTGCCCGAGATCTCCGCGGTCTTCTCGAGCCAGCCGCCGAAATCCTTGCAAAAGGCCTTGGATACGGGGTGGAAACGGGTGATCCGCACCACTCCGCCATCCGACTCGAAGGACTCGGTGGAGAGCTTTCCTACGCTGTAATACTGCCCCCACATCCCGCCCGCGGCCCTCAGCCACGCTTCCAGACTGGCGAACTTGAGGATCAGCTTATGGAGGGCCGAGGCCTCGGATTCGGCCGTGTACCTCCCGACCTCGCGGCAGAGGGCCAGGTCGCCCTTGCCGAACGTCCGGTCGATGGCCTCGTAAAGGGCCACCTGGGCGGTGAAGGGGTACCAGGCCGATGCGAGAACGGTCCCCCGCAGGACTTCGGCCAGCTCCGCCGGCGCCCCTTCGAGGAGGCGTTCCCGGGCGCCTGGACCGAACCGAGTCTCGGCGAAGGCGAGGGCGCCCTTGAGGGTGAATCCCTTGCTCCGGATGGTCGCCGGGTCGGGCAGGCCTTCGGTGGAAGTCGTCATCGGGCGCACTCCTCACCGGCAAGGTAAGGCGGGCCGTCTCGCCGTGCAACAGGCGCCGGCCTTCTTGAAATTGCCCGGGCCGGGCCATACAGTTGGGGTGAACGGTTCCCGCGATCTCAGGGAGGGGAATCCCATGACACGCCGCACGTGGTGCCTTTTGTTCGCGCTGATTCTCTGCCTGGCCGTCCCCTCCGTCGCCTCCGGACCCGGACCGGACGTCCTCCTTCTCCAGCCTCCCGAGGGGGCGGATTTCGTCTCCTGGAGGATGGAGTTGGCCGCGACCGGAATCCTGCTTCGCCACGCCTTCCCCCCCGCGGGGGGCCTCTGGATGCCCGAGGCGCCCCCCGACCTGGAGACCCTCGACTTCCGACTGCCACCGGGTTCCCGGGTCTTCGCGGAGAGCCCGGCACCCGACGAGGCGAGGGATCTGTTGTCGTCGGCCGAGGGGCGAATCCTGTGGAAGGCCCAACGGGTCCTGCTCGGAATGGAGCCGGCCTCGGTCCCGCCGGGCCCCGTCCCCGACATGCCCCTCTACGGCGACGCCCTAGAGCGGGACGAGCCCCTGGAGCCCGAGAGGACCTGCTCGGCGGGCGATCTCTACCTCTCCAACTCCGAATACATGCTGGGGTCGGCGAGCGTCAGCGTGATCCTCCCCGAGAGCAACGGCGTGACCGACACGAGCACGGAGGACTGGAATTCCACCCTGGAGTCCAACGTGGCGGCGGAAATCGTCCAGGGTCTGAATGACCTCTCGACCTACTATTCGGGCTTCACGCTTCCCTCCGGCCTTCAGCCCTCCTGGACCTACCACTACTACCATGGCCGGACGGACAGCCGGGCCCAGACCCAGTACGAGCCCATCAACCGCAACCACGCCACCTCGGGCAATCCCATCTACATCAACGAGATCTTCGACAAGTTGGGCTACTCGGCCGATTCGGGCCTCTTCGCCAAGGGCGAGCACTTCAACGGCGACCAGAAGGCCGCCGACGGCACCGACTGGGCCTTCACGATCTTCGTCTGCAACAGCGTGAACGACTCGGACGGCATGTTCCCCGACGGCTACTTCGCCTACGCCTACCTGGGCGGGCCCGTACAGGTCCAAACCTACGACAACGACGGCTGGGGCATCGGGAGCATGAACATGGTCACCCGACACGAGTCCAGCCACACCTTCTACGCCCTCGACGAGTATGCGAGCTCGGGATGCACCTGCGTCCAGACCAGCGGGTACGTGAGCACCCAAAACCAGAACTGCAACGCCTCCTGCCTCATCAACGTGAACTGCATCATGAACGAGGCGAACAAGCAGACGGGCGTCTGCCTGTATACGCGTGGCCAGATCGGGTGGGGCGACGGCGACGGGGACACCTACCCCGATCCCGTGGACGTAGCGCCGGACACGGCGCTGACCCCCTACTCGCCGGACCCCACCACCAACACCACGCTTACCTACACGGGCACGGCGGCCGTCCAGAAGGTCAGCAACCAGAACGTGTACAACTACCAGTGCGACATCAACCTCGTCCCGCTGGCGAACGTGCAGTGGCGCGTGAACGGGGGAACGTGGCAGTCGGCCACGGCCCAGGACGGCGCCTTCGACAGCGGCTCCGAGGCCTACACCTTCACGGCCACCGTGGCCGCGGGGACGCACACCTTCGAGGCCAGGGCGGTGGATGCCCTCGGCCAAACCGATGCCTCCCCTGCCGCGGACCAAGTCACGGTCACGGGGTGCACCACTCCCTCCTGCGCCGTGGGCCCCCTTCCCCCCGACGGCGCCACGGGCATACCGACCGCAACGCCTCTGGCTTGGGCGGTCGTGGCGGGTGCCACCTCCTACGACGTTTACTTCGGCGCCGTGAACCCGCCGCCCTACGTCACCAACGTCGTCGCCAGCACCTACGTCCCGCCCCTCCTCGCCCAGGGGACGACCTACTACTGGCAGGTCCTTCCGAAAAACGCGTGCGGGACGGCGGCCGGGTGCGCCGTCTGGTCCTTCACGACCGTTTGCGCGGTCCCGAGTTGTGCTTCGGCCCCGTCGCCGGCCGACGGCTCCACGGGCGTCGCCCCGGCTCCCACCCTGACGTGGGGGGCCGTCGCGGGCGCCTCCACCTACGAGGTCTATTTCGGTACAACCTCGCCCCCGCCCTACGCGGCCAGCGCGGCGACTCCCGTCTACGTGCCAGGGAGTCTGGCCCAGGGAACCCAATACTACTGGAAAGTCGTTCCCAAGAACGCCTGCGGGCCGGCGGCCGGGTGCGCAACCTGGTCCTTCACGACGGTCTGCAATGTTCCCGCGTGCGCCTCCTCGCCCAGCCCCGCCGACACCTCCACGGGCGTGTCCACGGCGCCCACGCTCACTTGGGCCGCCGTGGCCGACGCCGCCTCCTACGACGTCTACTTCGGAACGTCGGCCTCCCCCCCGCTGGCGGGTAACGTCACGGGGGCCGCGTACACGCCGGGCACCCTGGCCGAGGGGACCGTGTACTATTGGAGGGTCGTGCCAAAGAACGCCTGCGGAAGCGCGGCCGGTTGCGCCGTTTGGTCCTTCACCACCGGGTGCGCCCTCCCCCCGTGTTCGTCCTCCCCGAGCCCAGCCGACGCCGCCACCGGCGTCTCGGACTCGCCGACCCTGTCCTGGGCCTCCGCGTCCGGGGCCACCTCCTACGACGTGTATTTCGGGACCTCCTCGCCGCCGGCCTTCGCCGCCAACGTGGGGGGCGCCTCTTACGCCCCCGGGACGCTGTCCCCCGGGACCGTCCATTACTGGAAAGTCGTTCCGAAGAACGCCTGCGGGGACGCTTCGGGATGCGCCGTCTGGTCCTTCACGACGGCCTGCCCCCCGCCGGCCTGCGCTTCCTCGCCCAGCCCCGCGGACGCCGCCACGGGCGTCCCCCTTGCGCCGACCCTCTCGTGGGGGGCCGTGTCCGGGGCCGCCTCCTACGACGTCTACTTCGGCACGGCCTCGCCTCCCCCCTTCGCCGCCAACACGGCCTCCGCCTCCTACGCGCCCGGCGCCCTCTCCCAGTCCACGGCCTACCACTGGAAGGTCGTGCCCCGGAACGCATGCGGCGAGGCGGCGGGGTGTGCCGAATGGTCTTTTTCCACCACGTGCCTGAGCCCCTCCTGCTCCGGCTCTCCGGGCCCGGCGGACGGGGCTTCCGGCGCTTCCATCACCCCGACGCTGTCGTGGGCGGCCGTGGCCGACGCTTCCTCCTACGACGTCTACTTCGGCACCGCGAATCCACCCCCCTTCGCCGCCAACGCGGCGGGGACCGCCTTCGCGCCGGGGAGCCTCTCCTACGCCACGACCTACTTCTGGAAGGTGGTGCCCAAGAACGCCTGCGGGGACGCCTCGGGTTGCGCCGTCTGGTCCTTCACGACGACCGTCCAGCCTCCCTCCGTCACGGCCGTGACCAAGGTCCCGGCCCCCTTCCGCCTCCGGCTCACGGGATCCAATCTTCAGAACGGGCTGTCGGTGTACATCAACGGGGCCTTGTGGGGAACCACCGCAACACCCACCCTGGTGAAGTGGAAGAACTCGACGCAGATCCTGATCAAGAAGGGCGCGGCACTCAAGGCCCTGTTCCCCTCCGGGGTTGCCGTCCCCATCCGGGTCGTGAACCCGGACGGGGGAGAAACGACCGTTTCGTACGCGAGGTGAGGAAGGGGCCGAGGGCCACGCGGCCATTAGGTCGGCGTGAGCCGCGCCTTCCCGCCTTCTCGGAGGAGGGCGCCAGCCCGCCCGGGCCTCAAGCCGCCAGGATCTTCCAGCCGATGGCGAAGAGGATGAGGTCCACGGCGAGATGGCTGATCCAGGCGCCGGCGAGGTTTCTGTGACGGGCGTACTGCAGGCTCCACAGGAGGCCCCCAAGGCCCGTCAGGGCGCCCAGGAGCGCTCCGCCCCATCCCGGCAGGAAGACGGCGCCCACCAGGACGTGGTGAGCGGCGAAGGCCGCCGCCGCGGCGAGGTGGGCCATCGAAGCCGGAACAAGGCGGCGCAGGCGGCCGAATACGAACCACCTCCAGTAGTATTCCTCCGCCGTCGCGTGGTAGAGCGAGGCGCACACGGCGAAGAGCCCGTAGTGGCCCGCGACCCCGAACTCCTCCGCCTTGGCGCGAACGGTGGGCGCGGCCCGGACCAGAGCGTCCGCAAGCGCCGTCTCCGAGAGGGCCCACAGGAGGAGGCCCGCGGCGAGGCCCGAGGCGAGGCCCTCCGCGAGGGCCCGGAGGTAGGGACCCCGGGGCGTCGCGACCCCCGTCGCCGACGGCAATGCCCGCTCCCCGAGAAGGACCCGACAGGCCAGAAGGGGCCAGAGCAGGAGAAAGGCCTTGGCCGCACCGTACAGCGCGGGGGCGGCGGGATGACCCGCGAAAACCACGAAGTAAAGCCAAGCCAAGAGGAAGGGAAGGAGGGCGGCGGGGATCAGGGCCGCCCAGAGTCGGACCCTGGAGGGCTCCTCCAGGCGAGAAAGGGCGTCAAGGGCCACGTCAGTCCCCGCAGGCGGCGGCATGGGGGGCCGGCGCGGCGCGGGCCTCCCCGCGGAAATGGGCCAGGGCGTTGGCGTAGTACGAGAGGAGCGGCCCCTCCTCGGGATGGGCGCGGTAGAGTCCGTCCTCCTCGAGAACGAGGCGGCGCAGGACCAGCATCCGCAAGCCCACCTCCACCGCATAGTCGCGGTCCCTCCGGGGGACGTACACCCGGGCCCCGCGTCCCTCCAGCTCCCTGAGCAGGGAGTGGACGCGTGCCTTGACGCCCAGGAGCGCCATGGGCCGGCCGGCCTCCCGGACGAAGACCTCCGCCACCAGGGACACGGGCAGGACCGGGACCACCGCGCCCACCTCCTCCATGAGGCGGGCGCCCAGCTCGGCCACGCGGGCGCACCGCTCCTCGCGCGGCAGGGACTTCAGGTCAAGGCCGCGCTCCAGGAGGTACCGGCGCATGGAGAGGGGAGGGCCGAAATTCACGCAGGCGTAGCCGAAGCGGTGCCAGCGGCTCCGGGCCATGAGCAGGAGGTTCTTGAGCCCGAATCGGCCCGTCGTCGCGAGGGCGGCCCAGGCGGACCGCTTCTGGGTGTCGGGCTCCAGGTCCCTGAGGAGGGTCCTGTCCTCGAGCGTGCGGTCGTAGTTGATCCCAACGGGGATGAACACGAGGTCCCGTTCCCCGTACGGGTCGAAGCCGCGGAGCATGTAATCCAGGAGCCCCAGCTTGGGGGCGCGCAGGCGGCCGTCCCGGGTAAGGCCTCCCTCCGGGTAGAGGGCTTGGGGAACTCCGGCGGCCGTGGCCATGGCCACGTACCGCTCCAGTACCCGGCGGTACAGGTCGTCGCGGGAATCCCGCCGGACGAAATACCCGCCGAGGGAGCGCACCATGGCCCGGAGGGGCCAGACGCGGGCCCACTCCCCGACGGCGTAGGAGAGGGCCGCCCTCCTCGCGGCCAGGTAGCCCACCAGGATGTAGTCCATGTTGCTCCGGTGGTTCATCACGAAGACGACGGTGGCGTTCCTCGGCACCGCCTGCAGGGCCTCGTCGTCGGCGAACCCCAGGCGGACGCGGTACAGCAGGCGGGCGAGCCTCCGAGCCAGGGCGTATCCCAGCCGGAAGTAGAAATAGGCGTTGAAGGCCGGGACGATCTCGCGGGCGTAGCGCGCCGCCAGCTTCTCCACTTCCTCCCGCGGCCGGCCCTTCGCCTCGGCGTGGGCCTGAACCGCCTCCATGACCTTCGGGTCGAAGAGGAGGCGGTCCACCAGGACGTGGCGCCGCGTGCGCTGGAAGGGCTGGATCTCGATCTGGAGGCGCGGGTTGAGCTCCTCCACCACCCGCTCCGCCCGGCGCCGCACGAATCCCCGGACGGCCGGAAGGACGATGCGGTCGGCCACGGCCCAGGCGGAAAGGACCGCCATCAGCAGCGCCGCCCAGAGGGGGAGGGTTACGGGTTCCTCCATTTCGCCGGCTCCTAGAAGTCCCGCACAGTCTACCTGAAAGAGCCGCAGAAAGGGCAGGGCGGATGGGAAACGGAAAAGGAGGGGCATTTGGGACTTCGGATTTGGGATTTCGGATTTGAATAAAATGGCGAAAAGCGAGATCCGTGGGGCGGGCGCCCTCGCCCGCCTTCCTCTGATTCTTCCTGGGGCGTGTTCACGCACCTTCTCACGACGAAGGTTTTCCAGCGGCAGAGGAGGCACCGCTTTCGAAGCAGAGCGGAGGAAGCGGCGTCGCGACGCCTTGCATTCGGGGCCGTGGCGCTGGCAACGCGACCCACAAGGGGTTTCTCAGCTGCCTGCTAGTCCCCGGCCGCCAGCGGGATTTTGTGGCGGTCGAAGAGGGCCTTGAGCCCGGACTTGTCCACGCTCTTGAGATAGGCCTCCCGGGGCTCCACGGTTCCGGCCTTGGCGAGTTCCAGGAGGGCGTCGTTGAGGGTGACGTTTCCGAGGGACTTCTGGGTCTGCATGATGGAGGGGATTTGGAAGGTCTTTCCCTCCCGGATGAGGTTGGCCATGGAGGCGTTGATCAGGAGCACCTCCAGGGCCGCCACCCTTCCCCCTCCGATCTTCCGGCACAGCGTTTGGGCGATGACGCCCTTGAGGCTCTCCGACAGCATGACCCGCACCTGGGCCTGCCGGTCCGCGGGGAACTGGTCGATGATGCGGTCGATGGTGGAGGGCGCCGTCGTCGTGTGGAGGGTGCCGAAGACGAGGTGTCCCGTCTCCGCGGTCTCGAGGGCGATGGCGATGGTCTCCAGGTCCCTCAGCTCGCCCACGAGCACGATGTCCGGATCTTCCCGCAGGGCCGCCCTCAGCGCCCGCTTGAAGCTCTGGGTGTGGACGCCCACCTGGCGCTGGTTGATCAGGCACTTCCGGTTGCCGTGGACGAACTCGACGGGGTCTTCGATGGTGATCATGTGGTCCGTGCGGTTCCGGTTGATGAAGTCCACCAGGGCCGCCAGGGTCGTGGACTTGCCCGAGCCCGTGGGACCCGTCACGAGGACGAGGCCCTTGGAGAGCCAGCAGAGGTCCACCACGGCCCTGGGCAGGCCCAGCTCCTCCACCGTGGGGACCCTGGAGGGGATCTGGCGGAAGACCGCCCCCATGCCGAGGCGGTCCATGAAGTAGTTCACCCTGAAGCGGGCGAGCCCTCCGATTTCGTAGGCGAAGTCCGTGTCGTTGGAGGCCTCGAATTCCTCCCGGTTGCGTCCGGGACAGATGGGCAGGAGGAGGGTCCGGACCTCCTCCGCGGACAGGGCGGCGCGGTCCCCGAGTCGCCGGATCTGCCCGTCCACGCGGAGGAGGGGCGGTTCGCCGGAGCTGATGTGCAGGTCGGAGGCCCCCGAAGAGACCATCTCACAGAGCAGGCGGTCGAGGGGGGCGGCGCCCTCCGGGGCCGAAACGGAGCCCGTTGACGGGATCGCCGGGAGGGGCGCCGCGGCGGGTTGGGAGGCCTGGGCCCGTGTGACGCGGACCAGGAGCCCGGAGGCGGTGAAGTCCACCGCAACGGTGTGCTCGCCGTACAGAAAGCGGCAGGGGCGGAGTTCGTCGAGGAGGGCCCCGATGTCCGAGGGGGACACCTCCTTCAGGTACGCCAGGAGGTTCGCCTGGGGAATCGGGGCCTTCGTGACGGGCCGGTTTCCCTCCGCCGTCCGGAAGAAGGGGATCTCTCCCGCCGGCATCTCGAGGGCGTCCGCGCCCACCTGCCCCATGGCGGCGAGGATCTTATCCAGCGTGGCCATTCGACTCCTCCAGGATGCGCACCGTGACCACGTGGCGGAGGTTGACGAGGTAGAGGTCGCCCTCGGATTCCACGTGGAGGAAGCCCGAGCGGCGGTTCACCAGGTCCGAGACGCGCCTCTCCCCCTCGGGGGCCACCGAATAGATCGTTCCGTCGAGGGGCTCTCCGTCCCGGAAGACGCACCGGATCTTCCTCGTAGGAGTGCCCGCGGAATCCTCGTAGAAACTCCACTCGGCCTCCCGAGGGTTTTCCACCTTGAGCCAGCGGACCGAGTCTTTTCTCAAGAGGACCGGCTCGCCGTCTTCCTCCTGGACGGGCAGGAAGGCCTGGGGCTTCTCCAGGAGATCGGAGACGGTCTCCGGTCCGTGGTGGTTCTCGGCGATCTCGGAGAGGAAAACCGTTCGCATGGAGATGGGAAACGGGGGCACAAAGATCAGGACCGTGGCCCGGCCCTTGGGTACCCGGTAGGCGTCCATGGGGACCTCCTTGCTCGGATTCTACTCGACTTCTTCCGGGGAGATCAGGATTTCCCGCGGCTTGGCGCCGTCCGCGGGTCCGACGATGCCGCGCTGTTCCATGACGTCGAGGAGGCGGGCCGCCCTGGCGTAGCCAATTCGCATGCGCCGCTGGAGGTTGCTGGCCGAGGCCACCCCCGTCTGGACGACGAGCTTCAGGGCGTCCCGGTACAGCGGATCCTCCTCGCCGCCTTCTCCGGCGCTCTCGCCCCCCGAGCCGTTCAAAGGGGGAGCATCCCGGAGGACCTCCGGATCGAAGGCGGGCGCCCCCTGGCGGGAGAGGTACTGGATGACCCTCTGGGTCTCGGCGGTGGAGAGAAACCCGCCGTGGACCCTCACGAGCCGGCCCGACCCGGGGGGAAGGAAGAGCATGTCGCCCCGGCCCTCCAGAGTCTCGGCGCCGTTCTGGTCGAGGATGAGCCGGCTCTCCAGCTTCTCCCTGACCTGGAAGGCCAGGCGGGCCGACAGGTTGCTCTTGATGACGCCGGTGATCACGTCCCGGCTGGGTCGCTGGGTGGCGAGGATGAGGTGGATGCCCACCGCGCGGGCCATGGCCGAGAGGCGGGCGATGGCCGTCTCCACCTCCTTCGCGACGGCGGCCATGAGGTCGTAGAGCTCGTCGATGATGATCACGATGTAGGGCAGGGGACGGTTGAGGGAGGCGGCCGCCTCCATGGCGGACTGGGGCGTCAGGCTCCGGACCCAGGCGTTGTACTGGTCGATGCTCCGGACCCGGGCCCCCGCCAGGAGCTTGTACCGCTCGGTCATCTCCCGCACGGCCCAGTTGAGCGCGTTGGCGGCCTTCTTCACGTCCGTGACCACGGGCGTCATGAGGTGGGGGAGCCCCTCGTACACCTTGAGCTCCACCTGCTTCGGGTCCACGAGAATGAACTTGACTTCGTCCGGAGAGGCGCGGAAGAGGATGCTGTGGATGAGGGCGTTGATCCCCACGCTTTTGCCCGAGCCCGTGGTTCCGGCCACCAGCAGGTGGGGCATCCGGTCGAGCGTCGTCACGTAGGGGACGCCCTCCACCGTCTTTCCCAGGGCCAGGGGCAGGCGGCCGACGGTCTCCGAATAGGCTTTGGATTCGATGAGCTCCCGGAAGGCGATGATCTCCCGGTTCTCGTTGGGCACCTCGATGCCCACGTGGGACTTTCCGCTGACCCGGTCCACCCGGATGTGGTCGGCCTTGAGGGCGAGGGCCAGGTCCTCTTCGAGGCTCGTGATGCGGGCGTACTTGACCCCCGGGGCCGGCTTGAACTCGAAGATGGTGACCACGGGCCCCGGGTGGATCTCGAGCACCTCCCCCGCGATGTCGAATTCGCCCAGGCGCTCCTCGATCCGGGCGGCCTTCTCGCGGAGGTCCTGCTCGTTCACGGAAGCCCGCGGCTTGGGAGGATCCAGGAGGTCCGACGGTGGAAGGCGGAACCCCGAATCGGGGCCCGGCTCCAAGGGGAGGGACGGCGCCGTCGGCGCCCGCTGGGCGATGCGCACGGGGCGCTCCTGGCGGCGCTCGTCTTCCTTTTGGACCCGCTCCTGCTGTTTCTGGCGGATCTGGTCGCGCATGGCCTCGCGGTCTTTCTCCTGGCGGCCCCTCTCGCGCCGCAGGCTCCAGGACCGCCAGAGCCCCGCCACCGGCGACACGAGGCGGGCGGCCCATCCGAAGAGGGAGATGCGGAAGAAGATCGCGAGGGACACCAGGACCCAGAGAAGGAGAACGAGGACCGCTCCCGGCCCCCCGAGGGCCCGCTCGATGAGCTCTCCCAGAACGATGGACAGGACGCCGCCGGGCGCGATGGGCGTGCCCTGACTGAGGAGGGGCACCTCCACGGTCCCCAGTGCCCGTTGGAGGAAAACCGCCTGGCTGAGCGTGAGGGAGAGCCAGAGGAGGTACCGCCCCGGCCGCAGGAGGGGCTCTTTGAACAGGACGGCCAGGCCCAGCCTACCCGTGAAGATCGGCACGTAGAAGGCCGTGAGCCCGATCACGTGGATGAGCAGGGAGGCCCAGTAGGCGCCGAGGATGCCCACCCAGTTCCGGGGCACGAGCGTCACCGTCCCGAAGGAGAAGGCCCCCGGATCGTACGGGCTGTAGGAGACGAGCGAGAGGAGGGTCAGGAGCGTGGCGGCGAAGAGGAGGATGGCCGCGAGTTCCCGGCCCAGGTCGAGGGGCTTGGGCTTGGCCACCGGGGAGACGGGGGCCTCCTCACCGGGTCCCGCCGCCTGGTCCTTTCTGAACCGCCCCATGCCTCTCCTCCGTGGTGCGAGCATAGCGCGCGCGGGCCCTTCGGGGCAAGGATCCGGTCGGCAGGCCGGGGGCGCCTCCGCCCAGGACGCACCGTCCCCTCAGGGCGCATGCGGCGCAGAGGGACTCCACGGCCCTCCCGCGGCACGAGCGGGAGATGCCCAGATGGGCCAGGGCGAAGTCGTAACGGGTCGGGTCCTCCGGCCGGAGCCGGGCGAGCGCCTCCGTGAGCTCCAGGGCGAAGGCCCTGTCGGGGGTGCGCCTGCGCGCCAGCCCAAGGGCCAGGGCGATCCGGGCCACGTGCGTGTCCACCGGCATGCGGAGTTCCGACGGCCGCAAGGCGGACCAAAGCCCCAGGTCCACTCCGTCGTCGGGGCGGACCATCCACCTCAGGAACATCCACCAGCGCTTGCACGCGGAGCCAGAGGAGGGGAGGGGGAGCAGGTGCGCCAACCCGGGGGTGAGCGGGCCGCACTCCCAGCGAAGCCCACCGCACAGGGCTTCGAGGCCCGCCTCCGCGCCTCCCCGGAAAAATACTTCCAGGGACCCCTTCTGGGCCAAGAGGCGGCCGGCGGAGGTGAGGAAGGCCGCCACGTCGGGGGAGGTCTGGAATCGGTACGGCGGAAACTCCCCGGCCCCGGCTCCGGAGCGCAAAGCGGCCGCCGGCGTGGGGCCGAGGCGAGCCAGTACCCGCTCCAGGAAGGCCCCCATGGCCCTCACGTTCCCGTACGCGAAGAGGGACGAGACGAGGGCCGCCGCTTCGCGGTCCCCCGGCGCGGCGTACCGGCGCGGGAAACGGACGGGATCCGCGGCCAGCGCACGGGCCCGGAGGTCCTCCGAAAGGGCCTCCAAGCTGTCCCGAAGAAGGACCTCCTCAGGCGAAGCGGTTCGTGAGGAAGTTGATGAGGTCGAGACCGTACTGCTCCATGTAGGCGTGGAAGGTCTTCACCTTCCTGCCCAGAAGGTTGTAGCCGATGACGGCGGGGATGGCGGCGAAGAGGCCCGCGGCCGTGGTGATGAGGGCCTCGGAAATGCCGGGGGCCACGGAGGCCAGGGTGGCGCTGCCCGAGATCCCGATGGCGCGGAAGGCCTCCATGATGCCCCATACGGTGCCGAAGAGGCCCACGAAGGGAGTGGCGGTGGCCGTTGTGGCGAGGAAGGCCAGGCCGGATTCGAGGAGGATGGTCTGGTCCCGCATGACGCGCGTGAGCGTGCGCTCGAGGTTCTCGGTGTGGCGGATCTGGGGGCGAGAGTCGGGGGCTGCCCCGGTGGAGGCGCCCCCGGCGGCGCCCATCTGGTCCTTCACTTGGTCGTGGAGTTCCCGATAGGTCTCCATGAACATTTCCCGCAGGGGCGAGTCCTTCGAGGCCTTCGCCGCCACGAGCATGTCCGTGACCCTCTGGGAGGCGCGCAGGACCTCGTAGAAGTCCTGGGAGCGCTTCTTGAGCTTCCGATAGTTGTAGAAGCGGTCGATCATGATGGTCCAGGAAACGAGGGAGAAGGCGAGAAGGATGAGGAGCACGCTTTTGGCCACGAATCCGGAGTGGGCGAGCATCTCGCTCAGGGTTGCGGCGGCGAGGGTGAGGACCATCGGCACCTCCTTGGTGGGCGATTATAGCGGGGAACGGCGGCGGGGGAAAGGCCCGAGGGGACACTGGGTTAGTAGGGGAGTAGGTGAGTAGGGGAGTAGGGGAGTAGGGGAGGATGGGCGACGTCCCTCTTTGTCCCCCAGTCCCCTTGTCCTTTGAAGGAACTCGGGAGGGGGCGAGGGGGTTGACCGCGCCGAAACCGAAACCGGGCGCCGCGCCTCCCCCCCCGATTTGTCCTATACTCCCCCTTTGACCGGAGGACGATCATGGCCAAGACCTCGCGCTTTCTCCAAGGACCACGCATCGAACCCCAGCCCATCGCCCCGAAGACGGAGGTGGCCCGTTTGGTGGACGGGGCCTTCCTGGCCTACAACGCCGGACGTCTCCACGACGCCTGCCAGCTGTTCAGCCGGAAGATGCTGAAGCGCGACGTGACGGTGGGCCTGAGCCTCACCGGCGCCCTCACGCCGGCGGGAGTGGGGCGGTCGTGCATCGTACCCCTCCTGAGGGCGGGATTCGTGGACTGGATCGTCTCCACCGGGGCCAACCTCTACCACGACGCCCACTTCGCCCTGGACCTGGCCCTCCACCGGGGAAGCCCCTTTCTGGACGACACGCGCCTCCGAAGCGAGGGCGTGGTCCGCATCTACGATATCCTCTTCGACTACACGGTTCTGCTCCGTACCGACGCGTTCTTCCGCAAGGTCCTGGAGAACGAGGAATTCCAGCGGCCCATGAGCACCGCGGAGTTCCACTACCGCATCGGCGGGTACCTCTTCGAGCGGGAGCGCGCCCTCCGCCTGCGCACGCCGTCGGTCCTCTCGACGGCCTTCGCCGCGGGGGTGCCCGTCTTCACCTCCTCCCCCGGGGATTCGTCCATCGGCATGAACGTGGCCGCCATGGCCCTGAAGGGGAGCCGCTTCGCCTTCGACGTGAGCGCGGACGTGAATCTCACCGCGGCCATCGTCTGGGACGCCAAGCGGCGGGGGAAGAAGTCCGCCGTCCTCATCGCGGGGGGCGGGTCCCCTAAGAACTTCATGCTGCAGACCGAGCCGCAGATCCAGGAGGTCCTGGGGCTCCCCGAGAAGGGCCACGACTATTTCCTCCAAATCACGGACGCCCGCCCGGATACGGGAGGGCTCTCGGGGGCCACGCCGTCGGAGGCCGTCTCCTGGGGAAAGGTGGATCCCAACCAGCTGCCCGATACGGTCGTGGTCTACACGGACAGCACCATCGCCCTACCGCTCCTCACGGCCTACGCCCTGACCCGGACCCGGCCCCGGCCGTCCAAGCGGCTCTACGACCGGCTTCCCTCCCTGGGAACGGCCCTGCAGAAGGCCTACCTCAAGAGGGAGAAGTCCCCCAAGGGTTGATGGGGCGCGGCTGGCAGGGGTGCGCCGGGGGCGGGGGCGGGCCGTCACAGCCTTCGCGCGGTGAGGATGCGAACGGGCGGGTCGAGGGTCTGGCCCCGGGCGGGGCGTGCCTGGATGCGGAGCACGGCCTCCATGCCCGAGACCACCCGGCCGAAGGCGGCGAAGCCCTGGCCGTCCGGGTTCCTGCGGCCCCCGAAATCCAATTCCGGCTGGTCTCCCACGCACAGGAAGAAGTCCGACGTGGCGGTGTCGGGTTCGGCCCGGGCCATGGAGACGGCGCCGTCGACGTGACGCAGGCCCGTGATGGAGGTCCTCTCCAGGGGGACAGGCGAGAACCCCATCGCCTCCAGCCCGGGGTTGACTCCGGCCTGGACGACGCCGATCTTCACGGGGTTCTGGGGCTGGTTGCCGGCCCGCACGGTGCGGTGGAAGAGGCCGCCGTCGTATTGGCCCGCCTCCACGTAGCGGAGGAAATTGGACGCCGTGATCGGGGCGCGGACGGTGTCCACCTCGAGAACGATGTCCCCCTCTTCGGTTTGCAGGAGGACCCGGACCGGAGGGGCCTCTTCGGGGGGAGTGCGCGTGGCGCACCCCGTGAGGGCCAGAAAGGCGAGGAGGAGGGCGGCGCGGGGCTTCACGCAGGGGCCTCGGGTGCGTGGCCGCCCACGTATCGGAGCACCACCAGGGAGAGGTCGTCGAAGGGCTTCTCCTCGCCCGAAAACCGGTCCGCCTCCAAGAGGAGCCTCCGCCCTGCCTGCTCGGCGCCGAGCCCGCTCAGCTGGGGAAAGAGCGCCTTGAGGCGCTCCTCGGAAAAGAAGTCTCCCGCGGCGTTGCGGGCGTCCGTCAAACCGTCCGAATAGGCGATCAGGAGATCCCCCGGGCGGAGGTCCAGCACCTGCTCCTGGTAGGCCGCGTCGGCGAAGGCGCCCACGGGGAGGGCGACGGAGGGGAGGGTCTCCACTTCCCCCTCGCGCACCAGGACGGGCGGCATGTGGCCGGCGTTGAGGAATCGCACGCGCCCCTCGCCGGAGGCGAGGACCATGAACACGAGGGTGGCGAAGCGTCCGGGGAGACCGTCCCGCTCCAGGATCACGTTGGTCCTGTGCCCCAGGCGGGACAGGTCCGGCGTCTCGGGAGCGATGGCCCGGAGGGTAGACTGGAGCTTGGCCATGAGCAGGGCGGCGCCGAGCCCCTTTCCCGAAACATCCCCCAGGACGATGCCCACGGTCCCCTCGTCGAGGGCCATGTGGTCCACGAGGTCTCCCCCCACGTCGTTGGCGGGCCGGGTGTACAGCCAGGCCTCCCACCCTTCGATGCTTGGGTTTTCCTTGGGGAGCAGGGCCAATTGAACGGCGCGCCCCACCTCGAGCTCGTCCCGGGCCAGCAGCTTGTCGCGCAACTCCAGCATGAGGACCACGAGGAGGATCACCACGCTCCCGGGAGCCAGGCTCACGCTGACGTTCACGTCACCCGAGGTGAACCGGAGGTCGCCCATCACGAAGGTCCACAGGCTGAGCAGGACCAGAAGCCTGCGGACCGGAGTGAGCTTGAGGAAGAGGCTCCTCAGGAGGTACCACAGGAGGGTCAACCACCGGCGGAGGGCGCCCATGGACTCGAGCCGCTGCTTCCGGTCCTCGTCCAGGTAGAAATCGTAGAGGTCCCTCATGTCCCGCTTCAGGGTCTGGGAGAAGCGCCCGCCCTCCATGTCGGAGGCGACGGTCCGGCCGAGATCCTTCAGGTCCTGAGGAAACCGGGCGGAGATCTTCCGCGCGTGGCTCATCCAAGCGCTCCCTGGGTTCTTACGCATCCGCCGGCCCCGAGGTTGCGCGGGCCATCCGGCGCTCAGTGGGTGAGGTACAGGTAGAGGTTGACCGATGCGCCCCGGCCCGTGGTGTTGTAAAAGTACACGCGGTAGCGTGGAAAGGCCAGGGGAAGATCCACCGGATCGGAGTTGAAGTAGGCCCCGTCGCCGGACTGCATCTGCGCCGCCACCTCGAGGGGGAACTCGATGCGGCGGGTTTCGCGCAGGGCCCGAAGGACGGGTTCCTCGTCCGGGATGAGAACGGCTCCCACCAGGCCGGGCCGGAAGTCAGCGCCCTTCATCTCTCCCTGGAGGCACAGCACGGCGCGCCGGAAGCCCGCCGTCTCCACGGCGGGGGCCTGCACCGAATCGTCCAGGTCGCTGCGCTGGAGAGGTGGCACGACCACCTCCTCCCTTTTCACCTGGACTCCCGTCCGCGGGAGGTTGTCCACGGAAACCGTGCCGCCCACCTGCTGGAGGTTCGGGAAGTTGGTGACCCAAACCTCGCTCTCAGCCGCGGGCCTGGGATCCCCCGCGGGCCACAAGAGCCCCACCGCGAACGCCGCTCCCGCGAACAGGAACCACGCCGGACGGCTCATGTCTCCGCCTCCCATCCAGGGTTCGGACCGCCCCGCGCGGACGCTCCTCGGCCCCCTCTTCACCAGACTAGACGCAGGACGGACGTGGCGCGTCTACCGGCCGGGGTCGGGACGGGTCGCCTTCGCCTCCGTCCGGACGCTGTGGCCCGTCGCGTGAGTCAAACGTTTCGCCCGCCTGTGTTTCCGGCGCGCCGTTCGGGCCCCGGGGCAACCTGCTAGGCCTCCCCGGGGAGCCTCTCCTGAGGAAGAAGTTCCAGGGCTCTGCGCACGAGAGGCTCGCGCATGCGGGCCTTGGAGAGGGCGTAGGCCATGGGATGGAGGGCCGTGAGCTCGGCCGCGGCCACCTTGGCCGCCTCCACGAGGTCCTCGGCCCCGGCCAGGAGGCCGTCGAGGAAACCCGCCGTAGCCGCCTCGCGGGCCGAAAAAGCACGGCCGTGCAGGAGTGCTTGTGCGTGCCATTTGGGCGGGATCGCCGCCTGGGTGATGGCGAGGACCCAGGAGGGGAGCGGGATCCCTACAAGAACCTCGTTCATCTGCCACCGGAAGTCGCCTTCGAGGGCGTAGCGGCGGTCGCAGGCCAGGGCGAGGATCATTCCCCCCGCCACGGCGTGGCCCGTCACCGCGGCCACCACGGGCAGGGGAAAGGTGAAGACCCGGCACAGGGTCCGCGCGAAGGTCTCGTGGAGGGACTTGAGCTGGGCAGGGGCCAGCGTGGGAAGGAGCTTCACGTTGAGCCCGCCCGAAAAGAACCCGTCCCGGCCCGCCAGGACCACCGCCTTCGCCCCCGATGCCTGGGCCTTGTCCAGGGCTGCGCCCAGTTCGAGGAAGAAGGCCTCGTCCATGGCGTTGGCCTTCCCGTCATCCATGCGGACGATCCCCAGGGGTCCTTCCATCTCCACGAGAATTCTCGCCATGTCTTCCTCCCGCGAACTTCGTCACCGGTCCGGCCGGCCCCCCAGGGCCTCCGCCACGCGCTCGGGAAAATCCGTGAAGGCGCCCGCCGCGCCCATATGGTACACGGCCCGAATGTCCTTCGGGAGGTTCACGGTGAAGACGAGGGCCGAAAGACCCGCCGAGCGGGCCCGCTCCACGTCTTCGGCGGTTGTCCCTCCGAGGGGCAGGTGGAGCGCCTGAGCGGCCACCTCGCGGGCCAGCGCCAGAGCGGCCCCGTCCGCCGATTGGGCGAGGACGGCCAGTGGGACCTCGGGAGCGTGCGAGCGCAGGGTCCTCAGCTCGTCGGGATGGAACGAAGAGGCGGCGAGATCGGCCCGCGCCCAACCCGACCCCAGGGCTTCGCGCAAAAGCGGCGCGGCCAGGGCCGCCGATCCCCTCCCCTTCAGCTCCACCACGAGCCCCGCCCGACCCCTCAGAAGGTCCAGGACCTCCGTGAGGAGGGGAATCCGCTCGCCCATCCCCGCGTCGAGCCGCCGGACCTCCTCGAGGGTCCGGGACGAGAGGGGCCCCGTGGCGTTCGTCGTCCGGTCCAGCGTGTCGTCGTGGATCACCACGAGTGCCTCGCCCAGGGGGTGAACGTCCACTTCCACCCACGCCGCGCCCAGTTCGAGGGCGCGCCGGATGGAGAGGAGCGTGTTCTCTGGCGCGTGCCCGGCGGCGCCGCGGTGGCCGATGCAGAGGAAGGGGCGGTTCGCGTTCACGTCAGGGCTTGATTCAGCCGCCAGAGGGCGGCGTTGAGGGCCGCGGCGTAGGTCAGCCAGGCGAGGTAGGGCAGGAGAAGGATCCCCGCCGCGCGGCGGACCCGGAAGAAGGCCAGTGCGGTCGCCGCGGCGGCGGCGAGCAGGACCAGGATCTCCGCCAGGGCCCAGCCGATTTGGTGGAGGCCGAAAAAGAGAGGGGTCCAAGCCGCATTGAGGGCGAGCTGGAGGAGAAAGAGCCCGAGGGCGAAGCGCGCGCGCGATCCCCCGCCGGACCTCCAGACGAGGAAGGCCGCCAGGCCCATGGAGGCGTAGAGGCACGTCCAGGCCGGTCCGAAGAGCCAGTCGGGGGGCGTCCAGGGGGGAGTGTTCAGGGAATCGTACCAGGGACCCGGAGGGAAGAGGACACCCGTGAGGGCGGCCGCAAAGGGGAGCGCGACCCAGGCGGACAGCGCCAGCCAGGAAAATGGCCGTTCCCAACGGCCCCCGCTCGCCTCTGCCGAAGAGGTCCTCGTCGTCATGGCGTTTCCTCCAAACCCAGTGCGGTCCTTTTTGCAAGGGGGCCGGTCGGCCCCTCCCTGACCTATGATATCCTTGATTCAAGCACTGTGTTGGGCTGAAGCATGATCGGGACCCGCTTGGGTACCTACGAGATCGTGGAGGAGGTGGGCCGCGGCGGCATGGCCGCGGTCTACCGCGCCTACCATCGCGCCATGGACCGGTGGGTGGCCGTGAAGGTCCTGCACGGGACCTTCGCGCAGGAGGAGGATGCCCGAGTCCGCTTCGGGCGGGAGGCGCGGCTCATGGCCCGCCTCGAGCACCCGCACCTCCTGCCCATCTTCGACTTCGACCCGGACCACGAGCCTCCCTACCTGGTCACGCGCCTGCTCGAGGGCGGTTCCCTGCGGGACGCCCTCCGCCTGGGGCCCTTGCCCCCGCAGGAGGCCGCCTTCCTCCTGGATCAGGTGGCCTCGGCCCTGGATTTCGCCCACCGGAAGGGGGTTCTCCACCGGGACATCAAGCCCTCCAACATCCTCCTCGATCTGGACGGAAACGCCTATCTCACGGACTTCGGGCTGGCCCGGCGGGGGACCGCGGGCGATCGGGGCGGAGGCCTCACTCTGCCGGGCGCCATCCTTGGCACGCCGACCTACATGGCCCCCGAGCAGGCCATGGGCGGCGGCGGGATGGACTTCCGGGCGGACGTTTACGCCCTGGGGGCGGTCCTCTTCGAGATGCTCACGGGCAGCCCGCCCTTTCCGGGGGATTCGGCCATCGCGGTGGCGGTGGCCCACATGAACGCGCCCGTGCCTTCGGCCCGCCAGGCCGTCCCCCAACTTCCGGAAGCCGTGGACGGCGTCCTGGGCCGGGCCCTCGCCAAGAGTCCGCGGGACCGGTTTCTGAGCGCGGCGGACCTCTCCCGCGCCGCCGAGGCGGCCCTGGGGCACCTCGCCACGAGGGCTCCCGTCGCCCTCAGCCGCGCCGCCCGGCAGTACGGACGCTCGCGCGTCGGCGGAGGGTCCGAGGGCCACCGGACCACGCCGACCCCGGGAGCGGCGCGGGGGGGCGCCGAAGGGCACCGCCCCCGTCCCGGATCCTCCGAGCAGATGGGTCTTGTGGTGGCGCTCGTGGCCACCTTCTCCGAGTGGCTCGAGCCCATGGAGGCGGAAGGGGGAGAGGAGGGGCGGCAGGAAGCGGCGCGGATCCGGACCCTCCTCGGCGCCACGGCGGCCGCCTTCGGCGCGTCCGTGGAGGGTCCGGCGGGAAACACGCTCCTGGCGGTCTGGGGCCTCGACGGGGTCCTTCCGGAGGGGGCCCCCGCAAACTCCGTCCGGGCGGCGCTGGCCCTCGCGGGCAAGGCGAGGGCCGCCTCCGGGGAAGATCCGCCCCCGCTTGAGGCGGGGATCGCCGCGGGTCCTGCCCTGCTGTCCATCCGGGAGGAATCCAGCCGCACCACGGCCTCGGGACCCGTCCTGTCCCTCGCGTCGCGACTGGCGGGCGCCGCTCCTCCGGGAAGCGTCCTCCTGTCCCCCGACGCCCTGCGGCTGGTCCGGGGGCTCTTCGATCTCGCCGAAGGCCCCTCCCTCCAAATCCGGGGCAGGCCCGCTCCCGTGGCGTCCTATCGCGTGCTGGGCGAGAAGCCCACCCACCTGCGCCTTCCTTCGCCCACCTTCGATGGTTTGGCCACCCGAACGGTGGGACGGGAGCGGGAGGAGGCCGCCCTTCGGGAGGCCTTCGAGGCGGTGGCCTCCGGGAGCGGCCCGCGCGTGGTGGCCCTCCTCGGCGAGGCGGGGATCGGCAAGTCGAGATTGCTCGCCGACCTCCTCCACCACGTGGACCTCCGCGCCGAGCCCGCGTGGTTCTTCCTGGGGCGCGCCCAGCCCGAGGCGGCACGGAAGCCGCTGGCCCTCTTCTCAGACCTGCTCTCGAACCGGTTCGGCTCTGCGATGGAGGATCCGGGGGCCCCCTGGCGGGACCGCGTGCGGAAGGGCCTGGGCCCCTTCTTCCCCGAAACGGGGGGAGAGCCCGACGAAGAGCTGGTGGATGTGCTGGCGGGACTTGCCGGGGCGCCGAATTCGGATGTGGCGCCTTCGGAGTGGGGCCGGCGGGCCGTGGAGGGGCTGACGAGGTTCTTCTGGAGGGCGTCCCGGATTCACCCGGTCCTCCTGGCCCTCGAGGACTTCCACGGTTGCGATGCGCTGTCCCTGGAGGTCCTGCGGGTCTTGCTGACTCGGGAGGGGCCTCTCCCGGTGGTGGCCGTCTGTCTGGCGCGGCCTTCCCTCTACGCCCGCTTTCCCGCCTGGTCCGAAGGGCTCCCGGGCTTCTCCCAGTGGGTTTTGGAGCCACTCGGCGAAGCGGAGGCGAGGGCCCTCGTGAGGGATCTGCTCCAGCGGGTACCGGACCTTCCGACTCCCATGGTCGAGGGTCTGGTCCGGCGCGCGGAGGGGAACCCGCTCTTCCTGGAGGAGTTGGTCCGGACCCTTCTGGAGGAGGGGGCCATCGTTCGCGGGGATTCGGAATGGAGGGTGGACGCCTCGCGCCTGGCCGGCGGGTCCCTCCCCACGAGCCTCCTGGGCCTTCTCAAGGCCCGGCTCGACCCTCTCTCGCCCGGCGAGCGGGTGGTCCTCCAAAGGGCCGCGGCGGTAGGCCGGGTCTTCTGGACCGGCGCCGTCGACCACCTGGCCCAGGCCGACGGCCTCTCGCCCGATCTGGGCCGCGCCCTCCATTCGCTGGAAGTGCGAGGCGTCGTGCGACCCCACCCTGCCTCCGCCCTCCCCGATTCGGCGGAGTTTTCCTTCGCGAGCCCGCTCTTCCGGGAGGCGGTCCTGGACACGGTGCCCCGCCGCCTGCTCCGGGCCTACCACTCGGGGGCGGCGGACTGGCTGGCCGCGAGATCGCCCCTGGGCGACCCGGATTTCGAGTGGCGTCTCGCGGAGCACCTGGAGCACGGAGGGCGAGGTTCCGAGGCGGCCGCGCGTTACCTCCGCGCGGGGGAGCGCCTCCTGGCGGAGGGATCGGCGGCCGAGGCGCTTTCGGTCCTGGAACGGGCCGCCCGCCTCTCGCCGGAGGGTTCTCTGGCGGCGGCGGCCCGCCTGCGGGTGGCCGAGGCGAAGCTCTCGGCGGGGGATCCCGCGGGCGCCGGACCGTCTCTCGATGCGGTCCTCGCCTGGGCCAG
>JBFLVU010000004.1:0-34468 GCA_040758175.1 Acidobacteriota bacterium
CCAGACCCGCGCCGGCGGCCGTCCTCCCGGGCGTGTCCCCGACCCCCAGGAGGGCCCGCGCGGCCTCACGGAGCGAAGTGGTCGAACCCTTTGGGAAGAAGCGGTTCACTCCGTCCTCCGGGCCACCGAAGCTCACAGGCCGCACCTTCTACCAAACGCCCGATCCGGAAGGGGGAGCCCACGCCCCCCCCCCGCGCCGGATCCGGCTCCCCTCCGGCCGCGAAGAGAAGAACCTGGTCTTCTCCCCCCAGGATCGCCTCCCTCACCGACTCCTCACTCCAGCCGCCGGCCAGCGTGTCCACCGGAATGCGCTCCGCCTCCACCACGGCCCCGCACCCCGAGGCCTCGCAGAGGCGGTGCAGGTCCATGGCCAGCCCGTCGGAGACGTCGATACAGCAGGAGGCGCCCCCGGGGCGAGCCAGGGCAAGGCCCAGTTCGGTCTGACCCGGCGGGCGGTAGAAACGGTCCAGGAGTCCCTGGAGCGGGTCCGTCGGGCGGACGTCCGCGAAGCGTTCTAGAATGGCTCCCCGCTTCAGGGCCCGAAGCGCCGCTCTGGCCCCCCCCACGGGCCCCGAAACATAAAGCGCGTCTCCGGGGCGCCCGCCGGCGCGGGTGAGAGGCCTCTCGCCCGCCAATCCGATCAAAGTGAGGCTCAGCACCAGCCCTCCGGGGCTCGCGCTGAGGTCGCCTCCGCAAAGACCCACACTTTCCCGCCGGGCGAGGGTTCGCATCCCCTCCAGCAGGCCCTCCACAAAATCGTCCCCCAAGTCCCCGGGGATGCCCAACGTGAGAAGCAGGAAGCGTGGCCGGGCTCCGACCGCCGCGAGATCCGACAGGTTCGCCGCCAGCGCCTTGTTCCCTAGAGCCTCGGCGGGCGCCCAGCGCCGTTCGAAGTCAACGCCCTCCAGGAGGGCGTCCGTCGTCATCGCATACCGGGCCGAAGGCAGGACGCAGGCGTCGTCCCCGAGGTCAACCTCGGCCCCGGATGGTCCCCACGTGCTCTGGATGTGCCGGATCCAATCGGCCTCGCCCCGGCGGGGTCCCGTCACGGGCGCGCGTCCCCGTTCGCTCCGCGCTGGTCGATCTTTGCGTTCAGGGTGTTTCGGTGCATCCCCAGCTTTTTCGCCGCTTTGCTGCGGTTTCCATCGCATGTGGCCAGGGTCCGTTCGATGTAAAGGCGCTCGATTTCGCCCTGAGTCTCTTTCAAGGTGATCCCGAGGCGGATGAGAATGTCCACGATCTCCCGAAGGTGGCCGTTCAAATCCTTGTTCTCAACGAAGGGGTCCCCGAAGGGAAGCCGGTTCACCTTGCCCACCCCCCTGTACCGCCGCCCGCGCGGCGAGGCCCGCCCTCACACCGACAGTTGCTTCAGGCTCTTTTCGTGCTTCTTGGCGATCAGCAGCATCTGGTCCTTCATGGTCAGCTTCTTCTTCTTGACCTCCGCCACTCGGACCTCTTCTTCAGGGCTCAAGAACCCCTTTTTCGCGAGAGCCTCCAACTCCTGTTCGAACTCCTGGTGCTTCTCGTAGAGCCGGCGAAACTCCTCGTCGTTCTTGGCAAGGTATTCTCGAACCTGCTGACTCAACTGCATGAGGGTCTCCCTCCCCGCGCGGAGAAGATTACCGCGGCCGCATGAAGATGCGGTCCCAACGGGTTTTTCCGAAGAAGTGGACGATCTTGTCGAGGAACCGCCGGGCCACGTCTCCAGGCGAGTTCCGGAGGTAGTCGTAATCACCCTCCTTGAAGGACCACCAAACGACCCATGCCCTGCCGAGGACCATGCGGGCGTCGAGGGCGCCCCAATACCGGCTGTCCTCGCTGTTCATCCGGTTGTCCCCCATCATGAAAAGGTGGCCTTCGGGGATACGATAAGGCCCGAAGTTACCCCGGTCAAGGGCATCGAGTCCGTCCTCGCCCTTCAGGCTCACCTGAACCCGGTCCGGGAGGTAATCCACCCGAAACGCCTCCGGGGTCCGCAGGAAGTCCGGAAGCTCGGGAACCTCGGTCCCCTCCGGGATCTCCGGCACGGTCTCGTAGGTTCCCCGGTAGGGTTCAGGCAGGAGCGTGTACCCCTCCACGAGCATCTTCCCGTTCACGAAAACCTGGTGGTTCACGAGCTGGATCACGTCCCCGGACATGGCCACCACGCGCTTGATGAACGGGACTTGGGGGTTTCCGGGGAACTTGAACACGACGATGTCCCCCCTCCGGATGTCCCTCATGGGCAGGATCCTGCGCTCCCAATCGAAGGCGGAGGGACCATAGAGGAAGGAATTCACGATCAGGCGGTCCCCTACGAGAAGCGTGTTTTTCATGGATCCGGATGGGATGTTGCTGTTCTGGAAGACCCACGTCCTCGCGAAGAGGACGAAGATCAACACCACGCAGATGGTCTCCCAGTAGTCTCGGAGGGTGCCCTTAGGTAAGACGTCCGCCTCGGCCCCGCCGACTTTGGCTCCTTCCTTTGGTGCCATTCCGACTCCCTGCACGGCGCCATGGCCGCGGCGCAATTTTTAACTTTAACCGGGCCGGTGGCGCCAAGTCAAACCCGCCCCTCCCGAGGGCCACATCCGGGGGAGAGATCGACGTGAGGGTGCGCTCCAGCCCTCGGGCGCCTTGACCGGTCGGGAGGCGGACCTTACCATGAACGCGCGTAGGAGGGATCCATGCCCCGCATCGCCCTGCTGCCCGGGGACGGGATCGGACCCGAGGTCACGGCGGAAGTGGTCAAGGTCCTGGAGGCCCTCCGCTCTCGCGGGGTCCCCCTGGAATGGGATGCATTCGGAAGCTCGGCGGACACCTATCTGACTACCGGATCGGCGCTCCCCGAGGACGTGTTCCAACGTCTCTCCGAGTACGACGCCATCTTTGCGGGGGCCTTCGGGGATCCGCGGATACCTGATTCTGCGCACGCCCGCGAGATCCTCCTGGGGCTTCGCTTCCGCCTGGACCTCTACGTGAACCTGCGCCCCGTTCGACTCCTCTGCGAGGAACACAGCCCCCTCCGAAACCGCGGCGTCGGGGACGTCGATTTCCTCCTCCTCCGCGAAAACACCGAGGGACCCTACGTCGGGGCGGGGGGAGGATTTAAGACGGGCACCCCGGACGAGGTGGCCACGGACGTCAGCCTGGCGACTCGGCGGGGCGTGGAACGCATCCTCCGATTCGCCTTTTCGGCCGCCTCCTCCAAGCCCCGCCGAAGGTTGGCCATGGCCGACAAGCACAACGCGCTCCAGTACACCTCCGGCCTGTGGTACCGAATGTTCACGGCCCTGAGGGACGAGTACCCCGACGTGGACGCACGTCATTTCTTCGCGGACAACCTCGCCTGCCAGATGGTCCTGGATCCCACTCAGTTCGAGGTCATCGTGACGGACAACCTCTTCGGCGACCTCCTTTCGGACCTGGGGGCCGCCCTCGCCGGAGGACTGGGCTTGGCGCCTTCCGCCAACCTCAATCCGGAGACCGGGAAGGCCCTGTTCGAACCGGTCCACGGCTCGGCGCCGGACCTGGCCGGAGAAGGAACCGCCAATCCGTCGGCCGCCCTCCTCTCCGCGGCACTCATGCTGGATCACCTGCGGTGCGCCGACTGGGGTTCCCGGCTGAGGGAGGCCGTCCGGGCGTGCCTCCGCGCGGGACGGACCACCTGCGATCTAGGGGGCGCCTTGTCCACCGCCGCCGCCGGCGACGCCGTCGTCGGGGTACTTCTGGACGGGATGGAGTCCCCTTGAGTGCCCGCACTCTCTCCGAAGCCCTCCTGGCCCGGGCCGCGGGGCGGCGGGATGCAAGCCCGGGGGACCTGCTTACCTGCCAGGTTGACAAGTGCCTCGCCACGGACATCACGGCGCCCCTCTCCATCGAGGTCTTTCGCCGCATGGGCGCCCGGCGGGTCGCCCGCCCCGATTCCCTGATCCTCGTGAACGACCACTTCGTGCCCGCCAAGGACATCGAGTCCGCGAACTTCGCCCGCGCCATGAGGGAATTCGCGAAGGAGCAGAAGATCGAGCGGTATTTCGAGGTAGGCCGGTCGGGGATATGCCACGCCCTCGTGGCCGAGCGGAGACTCGTTTCCCCCGGGGAAATCTTCGTGGGCGCCGACTCCCACACCTGCACGGCGGGAGCCCTGGGCGCCTTCGCCACGGGAGTCGGAAGCACGGATCTGGCCGCCGTGTGGGCCCTCGGAGAGCTGTGGTTCCGCGTACCCGAAACGGTCCGCGTGGTGCTGGACGGCACGCTCCCCGCCTACGTGACGAGCAAGGACGTGATCCTGAGGATTCTCTCGGAGATCGGCGTGGACGGCGGGCGTTACATGGCCATCGAGTTCGCCGGAGACGGCCTTGCCGCCCTCCCCATGGAGGCCCGTCTGACTCTGTGCAACATGGCCGTGGAGGCCGGCGCCAAAGCGGGGCTCGTCCCTCCCGATGAGGTGACCGCCCGGTGGGTGGCCGAAACGGGCGGCACGCTCGCTCTGGCCCTGGCCCCAGACGCCGGCGCCCGGTACGCCAGGACCTTGCCTGTGGATCTCTCGCGGCTGGAGCCGCTTGTGGCGGTGCCTTTCCTCCCGAGCCTCGTCCAGCCCGTCCGCGAACTTCGCGGGACGCCCGTGGACCAAGTCTTCATCGGCTCCTGCACCAACGGCTACCTCACCGACCTGCGCGACGCCGCCCGAGTCTTGCGGGGACGGAGAGTAGCCGACGGCGTGCGCCTCATCGTCACACCAGCCACCCAGGAGATCTACTTGAGGGCCACCCGGGAGGGTATTCTCTCCGACATGGTGGAGGCCGGAGCCGCCGTTACGACGCCCACATGCGGGGCGTGCCTCGGGGGGCACATGGGCGTGCTGGGTTCGGGAGAGACGGCGCTGGCCACGACCAACCGGAACTTCAGGGGCCGGATGGGCGACACGAACTCAAGGGTCTACCTCGCCAACCCTTGGGTGGCCGCCGCCACCGCCGTGGCGGGAACCATCTGCCTTCCCGAGGACCTGCCATGAAGCCTGGTGCGCTCCTCCGAGGGCGGGCTCGCGTGTTCGGCGACCACGTGGACACGGACGTCATCATCCCGGCCCGCCATTGCGCCACCTTGGACGTGGACGAGCTCGGGCGACACGCCATGGAAGGACTCGATCCCGGATTCCCCTCTCGCATTGGAAGGGGGGACATCGTTGTCGCCGGGCGCAACTTCGGGTGCGGAAGCAGCCGAGAAACGGCCCCCCTCGCCCTGCTGGGCGCGGGGGTGGGCGCCGTCGTTGCCGCCTCCTTCGCGAGGATTTTCTTCAGGAACGCTCTGAACGTGGGATTGCCGATCTTCGAGTGTCCGGACGCCGTCGCCGCCTGCGGGGAGGGGGACGCCCTGGAGATCGATCCTTCGCAGGGCGGACTGACCCACCTGAAAACGGGAAGAGCCTTCCCGCTCGCACCCTACCCCGACCAGTTGCTCCGGATCGTGGACGCCGGGGGCCTCGTCCCTTACGTGCGGCGCAGGCTGGGAGTGGATTGAAGGGAAGCGAGTCCAGGTTAGCCGGCCGTGAAGGCCCGCGACTCGCTCTTGGTCTTCACCTTGTTCACGGTCGTCACGACCTGCCAGTACAGGGTGCGTCCCTCCCGGCCCTTCTTGCGAATCCACTCCAGCGCGGCGGCGCTCGGGATCCATCCGCTCACTTTTAGCTCGGTTCCGCCCGGGAAGGCCGTATAGGTCTTGTGATTGTCCGGAAAATCCGGGTCCACCGACACTTTGATCACATACTTGGCGTCGGCCGTAGGCTTCCAAGTAAATATCGGCGGGTTGAAGGCCGAGATGTGGTCTCCATCGCAGGGGAGGTAGAGGGTGGGTCCCGGGCAATTCGTCGGGCTCAGTGCCCAAAGGCCGCCCTCCTGGGCCGAAACCACCACGGCGCCGTTGTCCAGGATGGCCCCCGCGTAAGAAAATCCCGGTGTCTCGAAGTAGGCCACGGGAAAAGCGGCCTCGGGATCCGAGACATCCATCTCCCTCAGGCCGGAGGCGCCGTCGCACACGAGCATCCGGTCACCGGAGAATGCGAGGGAGAAAGACGCATTCGAGTCGATGATGCCGGATCCCTCGGGCTTGGCGGGGTCGGTCACATCCGCGAGGTTGATGGAACCCACGAGGGTCGGCTGGAAAAGGTGGGTCCCGCGCAAGTAGAGTTTTCCCTGGTTCATGTCGTACGAAACCGGTCCTCCAACCTTTTCCGGATTCTGGGGATCGGTAACGTCTACGGCCCATGTGCCCCTGTCGCTCTGGGCGGCCCAGAGGATCTCGTCACTCCCAAGTGCGACCCCGGCAATGAACCCGGTGTCCGTCGTCCACTCCCCGACTTGAACGGGGTGGGAGGGATCGGAGATGTCCACCAGGAGGGCTCCCTTCGTGCCGGCGGCCACAGCCATCCTGCTGCCCGCCACCGCAGCCTGGATGGCCGATCCTTCGAAGCTGAACGACCCCAGGAGAGACGGCGCCGCCGGATTGGACAGGCTAAACAAGAGAACCCCTGCATCCTGGCAGGAGGCCAGAAGGAGTTCGCCCGCAATCGCGAGGTCCACGGCGGGAGAGGAAACGGAAGCTTCGGATTCGAGGGAGGGCGAGGAGGGCACCGCGTAATTCCACGTCTGGATCTTGGAATTCTTGGCCACGTATACGCGATTGCCCAAACCGGCCAGGGCTCCCTTGGGGTAATCACCCACAAGCAGGGGGGAGAGCGCTGGGTGGTCCGGGTCCCCGAGGTTCATGGCCCAGAGCCCGGCTTCACCGCAGGCCAGAACGGCGCTCCCCGTGCCGGAGGCGCTGACGTTGAGCGCCGGGTTGGGTGAAGTGGCCACGGCCCGGGAGAGCGGGGCCTCCGGGTCCGTGCAGTCCACCACGCGGGTCCCGTAGACCCCCTCAGCAACGGTCAGAAGGACGGGCACCCCCTCCAGAAAGGCCGCACCCGTCGCCGCCACCGCGTCATGAAGAGACCCCAGGATTCTCGGCGCGTTCCAGGCGGAAAAGTCCACAAGCACCATCCCCAATTCCGAATCCAGGGCCGCCACCAGGCGGTCCCGGATAGCGAGGGAGTGCACGGCGGTGAAATGTTTCACCCGGGTCACCCTTATCGGATTCTTCGGCTCGGCGATGGAGTAGACGAAGAGCCCTTTGGCCCCTCCGGCCACCAGGAGGGTGTTTCCGCTCACGAGGGAATCCGTGAAGGCGGCGTTTGTGAAGTCCTTTACCCCCACCAGCTTCGGTCGGGAAGGATCCGCCACGTTGAGGATTCGGAGGACACTCGTTCCTCCGGTCACGTAGGCCGCCTCACCCGACTCGTTCACGGCCACGCGCAGGGCGTCGGTCATGGGAAACCGCGAGAGCACGGAGGGGGAGGCCGGCACCGACACATCCACGATCACCAGTCCCGTCTTCCCCGTGGCCAGGTACAGGCGTCCCTGGGCGTAATCCATATCCAGAATGGTGCCCGCCTGTGTGAGAGTGCTTACGACCGATCCCGCCGGAAGGCTGTCGTTCAGGATGTGCAGGGAGGGCCCCGAGGCAAGCGCCCGATAGGGGGGAGAAAGGGAAACCGTGAGCCGGGCAGAGTACGCGGGAACGTGGGACTCCACCGAGAAGCCCTCCCGGGTCACGTAGGGTTCCTGGGCGGCGGCGGTTCCGAAGGCGGCCAGCGCCGTAACGGCACCGGCAAGAAGGAGACCCATCCGAAGGTGCGAATTCCGCTTCATGCCTCCGTCCTTTCCGAATCGGGGGATATCCCCGCTCAGTTTAGCCGGGACGGACGGGGCGGGTCAAGGAGAGGGGCTCTCGGGGCTGATCGGCCGGACGGTGGCCAGAACCGGATAATCGTCCCTCAGGGAACGGATGAGGCGGTGGTTGGGCGCCATCTCCTGAGCCTTCCGAAAGGCTTCCACCCCTTCCTCCTCGTTTCCCGAAGCCAGGAGGACTCTGGACAGCCAGGCAAAGAGAAAGGGGTTGTTGGACTGGCGCTTGATGGCGGCCCTGAATCTTGACTCCGCCAGGGCATGATCGCCCTCGTGGAAGGCGTTCACACCCTCGTTGAAGAGGAAGAACGGATCTTCCTGGGCGATCTTCCGTCCCATGTCAAGGATGGACTGGGCTGCTTCTGGGCGCCGGGCCCCGCGAGCCGCCTGCACGGCGTTCGTGTAAAGCGGCTGGTAGGCGGGGAACCTCTCGATGGCCGCCTGAAGCAAATCGAGTGCCTCCTCGAAGCGGCCCTGGCGCATGAGGATCACCCCGAGGTTGTTCTGCAGTTCCTTCATCCCCGGGCGCTTGCTCACCAGAAACCGCACCGTGGCCTCGGCCCCGGCGACGTCTCCCTCGAGCATGCGGTCCACCGCGATGTTGTTGTAGAAGAGGGCAACAGCCGTGGCATCGTCGATCGACTCGTAGAGCCAGAGCCTCCAGTCGGAAGATTCCTCCGTGAAGTCCACGATGACCGTGTACGGGCTGCTTCCCAGGCCGATGGCGCCCCCGCCGTACCCCACCGCCATGTGCGTGGATACAAAGAAGATCCCGCCCCTTTCGTAATAGTTTCGGGCCTCGCTCACGTGAACGAAGTAGGCGGGGATCTTGAGGTGACGGGAGATCCCCATGAACAGGTTCGTGTAGGAGAGGCAGTCGCCCTTCTTCTGCTCAAAGGCCTGCACCGCCGTGAGCGAGAGGTTGTCCTCGTAACGGAAGTTCAGGTAACCCCGATCATTGAGGAACCGGATGGTCCTTCGCAGCCGCTCCACGGGGGTTCCGCCGAAACCGATCTCCTTCTCCACCTCGCGACGAATGGCGTCGTTCAGTTCAAAGGGGTTGCCCAGGTTCAGACCGGAGGGCTCGCCGTCCATGAGAAGCTGTTCGACGGTCATCATGGGCTTGGCGGGCCGTTTGGGAGCGCACGCCGCCAGCCCCAATGCGGCCGCCAGAACGGCGGCGCCCAGAACCCATCTTCCGGACCATCTCACGCCTGCCATTTGACCTCCCGGAGCATCCTAGAATCAACCCAGCGCGGCCGCCTCATTCCGATTCTACGAATCGACGGCGGCGGGAGTTTACGCCCCGAACCCTTGACAGGCCACGGGTCACCGCAGTAGCATAATTATCTTACGCCTCGCGCCGAAGTGGCGGAATTGGCAGACGCGCTGGGTTCAGGGTCCAGTGGCCTCACGGTCGTGGGGGTTCGAGTCCCCCCTTCGGCACCATTCGGTTCCAACGGCGGGCGCCCCCAGGCGCCCGCTCCTTTTTTCGAGGACCTCTCCAACGGGGGGACGAGAAGGGCCGAACACGCCGAGACGTTGCCGCGAGAACGCGACCGAAGAGGAAGCGTTCGCAACGCGCCAACGCCCGGCGAGGGACCCGCCCCGGGAACCGTAGGCGCCGTTGCGCGCGCAAGCGGGCGGACTCCGACGCCCGCGAGCACGCTACGGCGCGTACCTTCGAGACCTCCCCGCGGACCATTCGGTTCCAAGGAAGGGAGCCCCAGGCGCCCGCCCTCCTTTTCCCAGGGGCTCGAGCGGGGGGACTGTTGCCGACTCGCAACAATCTGCTAATCTAGCGGCAATCAAACCGGTCGAGGATATTGAATTCGCGGGGGGCTTTCATGCAGAGACGGTTGGCTTGGTCCGCGGCGGTCATGGCGGCTACGACGCTCCTTACCGCTTGGGCTGCCGGTACCTTCAGCGGCGCGGGTGCGACCTTCCCTTACCCCCTCTACGCGCGCTGGTCCCATGCGTACCGCGCCCTTACCGGCTCGGCCTTCAACTACCAGTCCATCGGTTCAGGCGGTGGCATCCTCCAGATTCAACGCGGCACCGTAGACTACGGCGCATCCGAGTATCCGCTCCCACCCAAGGACCTGGATCGGCACGGTCTGGTCCAATTCCCCATGGTGGTGGGCGTTGTCGTTCCCGTGGTCCACCTTCCGGGGACCGACCTTAGACCCGTAAGGCTGACCCCCGAACTTCTTGCCGATCTCTTTCTAGGCCGTGTGGCCCGCTGGAACGACCCCCGAATCAAGGCGCTCAATCCGGGGATGGACCTCCCCGACCTGGCCGTGGGAATCGTGGCTCGCGCCGACGGATCCGGAACGACCTGGCTCTTCACGCGATACCTATCCAGGGTTCATCCAGGATTCGCGTCCCGCGTTGGGGTGGGGCCCTCGGTCAAGTGGCCCTCCGGCATAGCGGCAAAGGGGAATGAGGGCGTCGCCTCCTACGTTCGCGAGGTCGCCGGCGCCCTGGGATACGTAGAATACGCCTACGCGTTGCAGAGCGGCCTGCGGGTCGTCGCGCTCGAAACCCCTGGAGGCACCTTCGCCGAGCCAAATCGGGGTTCGGTCCACGCCGCCCTCGGGCGAGAGGATTGGGCTTCGAATCCCGGCTTCGAACTCGACCTCATGGACAACACGGGGCCCGGAGGGTGGCCCATCCTCGGAGCCTCCTACATCCTCCTGCCGCGGGAGCACAAGGACCCCTCCAAGGGACGTGCGCTTCTGAGTTACTTCAGCTGGTGCCTCCGAGAGGGTGCCAAGGCCGCCGAAGACCTCAACTACTTCCCCCTCCCCACGAAGGTGGTGGACCGGGTGGAAGGCCATTGGAAGGACAACGTTCGCTCCGGCGGCCGGGCGATCTGGCCCTAGACACCGTGGGGGGAGGGATCATGCCGACCGGCTCGATCCAAGCGGCCTCGCCCTCGGCCAGAGGGCATCGGGCGGACGCGGGCGCGAAGCACCGAAGCACCATGGATGCCCTTTTTCGCGGGACGAGCCTGGCCTTCGCCGTTCTCGTGCTGGTCATCCTGGGCGCCATCCTCCTCGTTCTCCTGTTCCAGTCCTCCGAGGCATTCCTTCGATTCGGCCCCTCCTTCCTGTGGTCGAGCGACTGGGATCCGGTCCGCGACCTGTACGGAGCGCTGCCTTCGGCGTACGGAACCGTCGTCTCTTCACTCATCGCGATCCTCATCGCAGGACCGGTGGGCATCGGCGTGGCCGTGTTCCTCACGGAGATGGCCCCCCCGTGGCTGTCGAGGCCCGTGGGTCTCGGCATCGAACTTCTGGCCGCGATCCCCAGCATCATTTACGGAATGTGGGGCCTTTTCGTGCTCGCGCCCTGGCTGAACCGGGTCTTCTACGCACAGCTCCAGGAACACTTCGGGTTTCTGCCCCTCTTCAAGGGACCTTCGCTCGGCATCAGCATGCTCACCGGCGGCCTGATTCTCGCCGTGATGATCCTGCCCTTCATCGCGTCCGTCACGCGCGACGTGTTCCGCCTCATCCCTCCCATGCTCAAGGAGTCGGCCTACGGCCTTGGTTCGACGACGTGGGAGGTCATCCGAAACGTGGTGATCCCATACGGGAGGTCGGGGATCGTCGGAGCCATCTTCTTGGGGCTCGGGCGCGCCCTCGGTGAGACCATGGCCGTGACCTTCGTGATCGGCAACTCCCACGTCATCTCCGCGTCCCTCCTCAGCCCCTCCAACACCATCTCCTCGACGCTCGCGAACGAGTTTGCCGAGGCCACCACGCCCCTCCACGTGTCCAGTCTCGTGGCCCTTGGCCTCATCTTGTTCCTGATCACGACGCTCATTCTCTCCCTGGCCAAGTTCCTCCTTTGGAGGATGGAGAAGGCCCTGCCGGGAGGATCCAAGAGATGATCCCGCGGGGGGTGAAGTACATCCGGCGCAAGGCGGTGAACTGGGGGATGCTGGCCCTCTCCGGGACCTCGGCTGTTTTCGGCCTGTTTTTCCTCTTCTGGATCCTGGGAGTCGTCCTGGCGAAGGGCGGAAGCGCCCTGGACTGGGACTTCTTTTCCAAGCTTCCCGCCCCTCCAGGAGTGGAGGGAGGCGGCATGGCCAACGGGATCGTGGGCACGCTCCTGCTCACCGTTCTGGCCACCGCCATCGGGGTGCCGTGCGGGCTCTTCGCGGGCACCTACCTTGCGGAGTACGGACGGAACGGCGCCCTGGCCAACACCGTGCGGTTCATCAGCGACGTTCTCACGAGCGCCCCCTCCATCGTGATCGGCGTGTTCGTTTACGCCATCCTCGTCCGCCCGCTGAGGGGCTTCTCCGGATTCGCGGGCGGCGTGGCGCTGGCTTTCATCATGATCCCCGTCGTAACGAGAACCACGGAGGAGATGCTCCAGCTCGTGCCGAACGCCCTCCGGGAGGCCGCTCTCGCCCTGGGGGCGCCGTACTGGAAGGTCGTCGTGAACGTGTGTTACCGGAGGGTGCTCGGCGGCATGACCACCGGAATCCTTCTTGCCATCGCGAGGGTGAGCGGAGAGACCGCCCCCCTGCTGTTCACCGCGCTGAACAACCCTTACTGGAACTTCAATCCCATGTACCCCACGGGCACGCTGAACGTGACGCTCTTCAACTACGCCATGTCGCCCTACAACGACTGGCGCGCCCAGGCCTGGGGGGCCGCCTTCCTGATTACCCTTTTCGTCCTGGTGGTCACGATCCTCGCGCGAATCGTGGTCTCGCGAACCCAGACCGGGAGGACTCCGTCATGAACGAGATTCTGGTTTCCCCCGGCCTCCAGGCCGCCCCCGCGGCTCCCGGGGAGGCCGCGCAACGAGGGCGCGAGGTCCGCATCGACGTAAGGCGCCTGAATTTCTACTACGGGACCCAGCAGGCCCTGCGGAACATCGATCTCCCCATCCACTCCCAGGAGGTCACGGCCTTCATCGGCCCCTCCGGGTGCGGGAAATCCACGCTCATCCGGTGCTTCAACCGCATGTTCGACCTGTACCGGGGACAGCGCGCCGAGGGGGAGATCCTCCTGGATGGGAAGAACATCCTGGACCGGGACGTGGACGTGACCTCCCTGAGGGCCAGGGTGGGAATGGTCTTCCAGAAGCCCACGCCCTTTCCCATGTCCATCTTCGACAACGTGGCCTTCGGGATCCGGCTCTACGAGACCCTTCCCAAATCGGAACTTCGTGAGCGGGTGGAGGTGGCCCTCCGCCGGGCCGCCTTGTGGGAGGAGGTCAAGGACATCCTGGGCCACTCGGGGATGAGCCTCTCGGGGGGCCAGCAGCAGCGGCTATGCATTGCCCGGGCCATCGCCGTGGAGCCGGAGGTCCTGCTCATGGACGAGCCGGCCTCGGCGCTGGATCCAATCGCCACGGCCAAGATCGAGGAACTCATCGACCAGCTCAAGGGACGGTACACCATCGTCATCGTCACGCACAACATGCAGCAGGCCGCCCGGGTGTCGGCCTTCACGGCCTTCCTCTACCTCGGGGAACTCGTGGAATTCGGCGAGACCGAGAGGCTCTTCACGAACCCCGAACGGGGAAGGACCCGGGATTACCTTACAGGCCGCTTCGGCTGAGCCGGGGCGAGCCTTTTGTGACGCTGGCCGGCCTGGTCCGGCGGGAGATCTTCTATGGGTCGTGGAAGAGACGAGATTCAGCAGCTCCTGGAGAGCATCGCGGCCATGGCCGACGACGCGGGCAATCTGCTCAGGACGGCCTCGGAGGCTTTTCTGCGCTGCGATATGGAGGCCCTCCCGAAGATCCGGAGCGCGGAGCGGGCCCTGAACCGTCAGGAAAACGCCAACGACGCGCGGTGCCTGCGGATCCTCGCGCTGTACCAGCCCGAGGCGGACGACCTAAGGGGCGTGCTCATGGCGCTCAAGATCAACAACGATCTCGAGCGCATCGGCGACCATGCCCTCAACGTGGCCGAGCGCGCCGAGCAGGTGGGCACCTTCCCCTCCGCCTCCTCCACGGACATGTTCCGAAGGATGAGCGACGTATGCTTAGCCATGCTGAGCGACGCCATCACGGCGTTCGTGGCCCGCGACACGGCGCTGGCCAAGACCGTCATCCGGCGGGACGACGAGGTGGACGAACTGCTACAAAGGGCCATATCGGACGTCCTCTCCGAGAGATGGTCCGAGCGGGCCCAGCGGCAGACGGCCATCGCGCTGGTTTTCGCGGCCAAGGAGTTTGAGCGGATCGCCGACCTCTGCACCAACGTGGCCGAAGACGTGGTCTTCATGGCCGAGGGGACCTCCCTCAAGCACCTCGGGAAGGTCTGACCCTCGGGGGGCCCCCCAGGGTCCCGCTTCCGGTCAGATCCCGGAGAGGGCTTCCTCGAGGTCCCTTAGGAGGTCCTCCTTCGCCTCGCAGCCGACGGACAGGCGGACCAGGCCGTCCGTGATTCCCGCATCGAGCCGTTCCTGCTGCGACATGGCCGCGTGCGTCATGGAGGCCGGGTGCTGGATGAGGGTCTCCACGCCCCCGAGGGATACCGCCAGCGTGGCGAGGCGAACCCGCCCGAGGAGCCTCCGGCCGGCCTCCACCCCTCCGCGCAGCTCGAAGGAGATGAGGGAGCCGGGTCCCTCCGCCTGACGCGCCATGATCTCCGCCCCGGCGAAACCGGGAAGGCCCGGATACCGCACCGAGGCGACGGCGGGATGCGCCTGGAGCATGGATGCCACGGCCCGTGCGCTCTCCTGGGCCGCCCTCACCCGGAGGGCCAGGGTCTTGACCCCCCTCAACACCAGCCAGGCCTGGTGGGGATCCATGGTGCCTCCCAGATAGTGGAGGACGGATCGGACCCTCTTCCAAAGGACCTCGTCGCGGAAGACCAGGATGCCTCCGACGACGTCCGAATGCCCGTTCAGGAATTTTGTCACGGAGTGAAGAACCACGTCCGCTCCATGGCGGAGGGGCTTCTGCAGCACCGGACTCATGAAGGTGTTGTCCACCACGAGGAGGGCCCCGGCGCCGCGCGCGATCTCGGCCGCCAGAGCGATGTCGGTGACGGCCAGGGTCGGGTTGGCTGGGGTCTCCAAGAAGACCAGCCGCGTGGAGCCGCTCACGGCCCCCCGGAGGGCGCCAGGGTCGCTGGTGTCCACGAAGGTCGCATCGACGCCGAAGCGGCTGAAGTCGCGGGCCAGTACGACGCGGGAGGGCCCGTACACGGAGTCGCCGCAGACCACGTGGTCTCCCGCTGAGAGCAGGGCGAAGAAGATCGTGGAGACGGCAGCCATTCCCGAGGAGGTGGCGAGGGAGAAACTCCCCTCCTCCAGGGCCGCCACGTTGTCCTCGAGCATCCGGACCGTCGGGTTCCCCATCCGCGTGTAGATGTAGCCGGCATCCTTCCCCGCGAAACGCGACGCGCCCTGATCGGCGCTTGTGAAGGCGAAGGTCGATGTCTGGAAGATGGGGGGCGCCACGGCGCCGTAGGTGGGGTCAGGATCCTGGCCCGCGTGGATGCAGAGCGTATCGGCGGCGAGGTCTTTCCGTCCGGACGTGGTCATGGGTTCTCCTTCGGGGCGGGGGCCGGATGCCTCCCGCGAAGGCGGAATTGTACAACGAATCGGACCGGTACCGGCTCCACTCGAAGCGGCTTCAGGTGGGTTCCAACCCCTTGAGGCGCGAGGCCGCCGCGCCCATGCACCAGACGACCAGGGCAAAGCTCACGGCGCCCACTTGCATGGCGGCCCCTGCGAAGTCCGCCTCAGGACCCCGCCCGACAAGGTGGGCGTAGTAGCGGTAGACGGGACGCGCCGAAAGGACAAGGACCACGCCCACGTAGAGCAGGGAGAGGAACATGTAGGTGAGCCCCCAGGCGCTCATGACGGCCTTGGCCGGATTGCGCGCGTCGAAGACCGGCGCGATGCATCCCAGGCACAGCGCCAGGGCGGCCAGGGCCAGCGAGGAGGCCATGGCGAGGAACAGCGTGTAGTGCAGGGCCTCCCCCCGCACGCCCAGGAACCGGTTCGACCCGTACAGGGCGCAGGACGCCAGTACGGAAAGGGGCACGGCGGTGAACAGGTATTTGGCCCAAAGGTAGGAGCCCACGCCCAGGGGGAGGGCTCGGGAGGCAAAGTACGCCTTCCCCTCGGAGGAAACGGCCGTGAACGCGAATCGGCCCGCCACCGAGGCCACGATGAGCCCCAGGGTGGCCAGGTTCCAGTAGGAGACGGCCACCTTGAGGACCGCCACCTCCTGGGGAAGAAGGCGCACGTTGAACAGGTAGATGACCACCAGGGCCGCCAGGATGATGAGCTGTCCCCACTGGGTGGGATCGCGGAAGAAGAGGAGGAGGTCCCTGCGCAGGACGGCCCGGGAGGCACGGCCGGCCGGAGCCAACGATACGGCCGCCCTGACGAGGTTGAGGGCCGCACGGGACGGAGGCGCTCCGGGGCGCAGCCCCCCTTGCTCCTGGGCCCTCCCGTACCCCCTCGCGTGGAGGAGGCGGAGAAGGACCCCGAGAAAGACCAGGCTGGCCGACGCGAGGCTCGCCAGCCGCACCAGGCTCGGCAGGGCCTTGTCCCACCGGCCCTCGGCCCCGTGGACGATCAGGGAGGCCAGCCAGGTGGAGGGAAGGAGGCGCTCGCTGGGCATGGCAATGGAGCCTAAAACGTCCGCGACTTGGAGGCTCGTGGCCGGGTTCAGCAAGGCCTCGGGGCGCGCCAGGCGGAAGAGGACGACCAGGAGGCACAGCATGACCACGGTGAGCACGGTGAGCACCTGGTGGAGCCTCCGGGCGGGAAAAAACCGGGCCATGAGGACCGTGAAGGAAATCCCCCAGGCCAGAGGCGTCGCGAGGTAAAGGAGGAGGCCGATCAGGTCCAGCGCCAGGACGGACGGAATTCGGCTCTGAAGGCTCCAGTAGGCCGCCGCGACGGGAATGAGGAGGAGGGCCACCATGTAGGATGCGCTCGACGCCGCCTCCAGAGCGCGGTACGCCCGGACGCCCCCCCGCCCCAAGGGAAGAGGAAGAAGGAGCGATAGGTCCTCGTCCAGGTAGAGAAAGGACAGGGCGCTCACGGAGGCCGAAAAGAGGAGGAGGGTGAACGTCGTCAGGAGAACCAGTCCCATGAGCTTGGCCGCCAGGGCGGCGAGCAGGGCGGCGGGAACCTCCTCCGTGGCCAGGAGGTTCTCGAAGATGCGCCGAAAGAAAAGGAAATCGGCCGCGAGGAAGCCCGCCCCCAGGACGACGAAGCCCGCTCCGAAGACACCCATCGCAGGCCGGAGCGGCCAGAGCCGGTGAAGAGCCATGGCAATCCGGCATCGCAGGAGGAGCAGGGGCCCCCTCACCGCCGCTCCCCGAACTCGCCCAGGAGAGGAACGAAGACGCACCGGTCTCTCCACTCCAAATCGAAGGCGCCCGAGGGCCTACGAGTGATCCTCAGGAGTGCCTGTCCCCCGCCCTCCCGGACGGGCGCCAGGACCATTCCCCCCGGCGCCACCTGCTCGAGGAGTGGCGGGGGGACGGCCGGACAGCAGGCCGACACCAGGATGCGGTCGAAGGGGGCCTCCTCCCGCCATCCGTGTCCTCCGTCCCCGATACGGAGCGGAATTCCCGGGAATCCGGCGGCTTGGCAGTTGTCCGCGAGGCGGCGGGCCAGATCGGGGTGCCACTCGATCCCGAAAGCGCGAGCGCCCATGGCCGCCAGGAGAGCCAGGACATATCCCGATCCCGACCCCACCTCCAGCACCCTCATGCCCGGGCGGACCAGAAGCGCTTCCAGCATCAGGGCCACCATGTACGGTTGGCTCACGGTCTGGCCCAGGCCGATGGACACCGGGTGGTCTCCGTGAGCCCCGCCCTCGGCTTCCGGCGGTACGAAGTGGCGCCGGTCCACCCGGAGAAAGGCGCCCAGCACTCGCCTGGATCGGATCCCCCTCCCTGCGAGTTGCCTCCTCACCATCTCCCGGTTCGACGGGGAGCCTCTCACGGAACGGCCTCCGAGCCTCTGCGCCGCCGCACCAGCAGCGCGAAGGCGAAGCCCGCGGCCACGGCCAGGAAGGCGTCCGCACCCAGGGCCCAGCCCGGTCCGAAAGCGTCCCAGAGGAGACCCGTTACGAGGGAGGCGGGAAGAAGGGCGAGCCCCCGAACGGCGTGGTAGAGCCCCATTCCCGAACCCATGAGCGATCCAGGGATCAACCCCGACAGGTAAGCCTTTTTCACCCCCTCCTCCACGGCCTGAAAGGGGCCGTAGAGAACGAAGAGGAGCAGGACGGCCCAGGGAGAATCGGCCACCGCGAAGCCCGCGTAGACGGCCCCGTAGTAGAAGAACGAGAGAAGCACGACGCGCCTTGGTCCCCAGGCGTCGGCCCACGCTCCCACGGGCCCCGAAATGGCGGCGTAGAACAGGTTGAAGAGTGTGTAGACCCCCGTGACGCCCGCCATGGAGAAACCTGCCTCGCGGGCCTTCAGGAGGAGGAACGTGTCGGACGAATTGGCCAAGGTGAAAAAGGCCGTCACGAGAAGGAAGTCCCGATACGCCCCCCCAAGGCGGATGGCCCGGCTCAAGGAGGGGCCGCGGCCCCGCATGGACGATTCGGGCACCCGGTCCTTCAGGAGCGGGATGAGCATCAGGGCCAGGACCCCGGGCGCCAGGCTCAGCCAAAAAATCCCCCGGATTCCGATGGCCGTCGAGGACAGGACCAGCGCCGCCACGGCGGGGCCAACGGCCGCTCCGGCCGTATCCATGGCCCGATGGACCCCGAAGGCCCGCCCGCGCTGTTCCGGCGGCGTGCTGTCCGCGATCACGGCATCCCGTGGGGCCGTTCGGATCCCCTTCCCGGTCCGATCCACCAGGCGTGCCCCGAAAACGGAGCCCCACCCGCCCGCCGAGGCCAGCAAGGGGCGCGAAACGAGAGAGAGCCCGTAACCCAGGAGCATCGGAACCTTTCTGGTGCGGAACCGGTCCGAGAGCACGCCCGAAAACACCTTCAGGAGGCTCGCGAGGGCTTCCGCCACCCCTTCCACGAGGCCCAGGGAGGTTCGCGAGGCCTTGAGAACCCCCGTCAAGAAGAGGGGCAGGAGGGGGTAGACCATCTCCGAGGAGATATCGTTGAACAGGCTGACACAGCCCGCGATCCACACGTTCCGGGGGAGTCTCCTCGGCTCCATGGGGACCATTGTCGCGCCCCGGCCTCCGGGGACGCAAGACGAGCCAGACGGGGAAGAGGCCCGGTGAACCTCCGCGGTTTCGTGCTACGCTTTCCGGGGAGGTGGGGAATGGCTCTCCTGGACGACATCCGCGGGCGCGCGGGCGCCGATCTCAAGCGAATCGCCCTGCCCGAGGCGGAAGACCCCAGGACCCTGGAAGCCGTCCGGCTGATCCGCTCGGCCCGCACGGCGACGCCGGTCCTCGTGGGGGACCGGGGGCGGCTTTCCCAGCGGCTGATGGACCTGGGCTTGTCCGGCGCCGACGTGGAGATCCTGGATCCTTCCGAGCCTCGATTCGAGCAGGAGGCGGCCAGGGCCTATCTGGAGCGCAACCGCAGTCGTGGAGCCACGGAGGACGAGGCGCGCGCGCGCGTCCGGAGCCCCCTGTACGCGGCGTGCCTCATGGCGGCCCAGGGAAGGGTCGACGGGGTGGTTTCGGGCGCCACCCATACGACCGCCGAATCAGTGCGGGCCTATCTCCGCTGCTTCGGCCCGGCGCTGGGCGTACGGACCGTCTCCTCCTTCTTTCTGATGGTCACCCCCCGGCGGGAGTTTGGCGAGGACGGCGTTTTCGTCTACTCCGACGCGGGACTGGTTCCCTATCCAACCTCGGACCAGCTCGCGGAGATCGCCCTTTGCGCCGCCGAGTCCTTCCGGCTTCTCGTGAACCGCGAGCCCAAGGTGGCCTTCCTCTCCTTCTCCACCAAAGGATCGGCCCGGCACGAGAGCGTGGACAAGGTGGTGCGGGCGTTGGAGACCTTCCGGGCCAGGGCTCCTCACGTGAAGGCCGACGGCGAGCTCCAGGGCGACGCGGCCCTCGTTCCGAAGGTGGGGGCCTCCAAGTCCCCTGGGAGCCCCGTGGCGGGTCAGGCCAACGTCCTCATCTTCCCTAACCTTGACGCGGGCAACATCGCCTACAAGCTCACGGAGAGGTTAGCCGGGGCCACCGCCCTCGGCCCCATTCTCCAGGGTCTCTCGGCCGCGGCCAACGATCTCAGCCGGGGTTGCTCGGCCCAGGACATCGCGGACGTGGCCGCCGTCACTGCCGTGCAGGCTCAGGCCCTGCGCGCCCGGTGAGGGAAGAGAGAATGGCGGAGCCGCCGCCTGCGTCGCCTTCCCAGCTCCGGGTCGCTACCGCCGCCCTCATCCCGGCGCGACAATGCGGGGACGCCGTCGGTCCGATCGTCCGGAGCCTCGTCCACCTCGGGCTTTCGGTGACCGTGGTGGACGACGGATCCTCCGACGGAACGGGAAGGGAGGCCGCCGCGGCCGGGGCTCGGGTCTTGGCGCGGCCCGTGCCCGCCGGGAAGGGGGCGGCCCTGCGCCTCGGGCTGGCGGATCTGCTGCGCGATCCGGCGCTGGATTGGATCCTGCTCATGGACGGGGACGGTCAGCACCTACCCGCAGAGGCCGAGCGCCTCCTCCGGGCCCGGGCTCCGGGGATCGACCTGATCCTCGGGAATCGGATGGGGCAATCCGAGCACTTTCCCCCACTGAGGCTGTGGGCGAACCGCCTCGGAACGGGGCTCGTGGCCTTATTGACCCGAGAGCCGATCCCCGACTCCCAGTGCGGGTTCCGGGTTCTCCGAGCCAGCCTGGCCCGCTCGATCCGCATCGAATCCGACGGCTTCGGCGTGGACGCCGAGATCCTCCTCAAGGCTCTCGGCGCGAAGGCGCGATGGACCCACGTGCCCGTGAGCGCGGTGTATCAGGGAGGAGGGAGCCACTTCCGGGCCGTGGCCGACACCGTCGGGGTCCTGATGGCGATCCTGCGCCATGCCTGACCGTGCGCCTTCGGTCCCCTGGGGCGGGGGTCCCCTGAACCGGGGTTGGCTCCTCGGGCTGGGCGAGGCCGTGGCCCCCGCTCTCTCCCAGCGGGTGTCCCGGGCGCTGGCCGAGTCCCTGGCGGAAGCCTACGCGGCGCACGTGCCGGAGGCCCGGAGGGCCCTCGCGTCCAACCTGCGGGGCGCCTTTCCCGGCTTACCCCCAGGAGGCCCGGAGGAACTCGCGGTCCGGACGCTTCGCGCCTACGCCCGCGGCGTTTCGGACTACCTGCGGGCGTCCGCCGACCCGCCCCGCGTCTTTCCCCAGTCGCCGGAGGCCTCGAAGCGGATAGCCTCAAAGGGCGGCAAGGTCCTCGTCACGGCCCACCTGGGCAACTGGGAGGTCGGCGGGGCTTTCCTGGCCGAATCCGTGGGGCCGCATTGGATCCTGGGCTTTCCGGAGCCGGATCCGGGTCTGGAACGCTTTCGGAGCCGGAGGCGGGAGCGACAAGGTCACCGGTATCTCCCCGCGGACGCCGTTCTCCAGGCCCTGCCCGCGCTCCGGTCATCCCTGGAGCGAGGAGAGAGCGCGGTGGTCCTCGCCGACCGGGCCTTGGGGAGAGACCGCGCGCCGGTCGCCTTTCGGGGACGGCCCGCCCATTTCCTCCGAAGTCCGGCCCTCCTGGCGTCCCTGGCCGGCGTCCCCCTGGTGCCCGTTGCGGTCATGGCCGAGGAGGACGGAACCTACACGGCCTGGGTGGGCGAACCCGCATGGTGCGGGGGGGACGACGGCTCGGTCCGCGCCGCGCTCCAGGGGACGGCGGACTTCTTCGGGGCCGTATTGGAACGGTATCCGGACCAGTGGTACACTTTTTATCCGTATTGGCAGGAGGGTCCATGACGAACCTGGAGGTCACGTCGGAGACGCGGGACGGCGTCGTGATCGTCCGCCTCAAGGGCTTCCTGGATGCCCACAACCACGGGCTCTTCCGGGAGTGCGTTGCGGACCATGTAGCCCGCGGAGCTGAAAGGCTCGTGGTGGACTTTTCTCAGCTCGTGTACATCGGCTCCTCCGGCATCGAAGTCGTCCTCTCCCATATCCAACCCCTCAGGGACCGGGGGGGAGACATGATCTTGTGCGGCATGTCGCCGAAGATCTTCAAGGTGTTCGACCTCCTTGGACTGCCCGCGCTGTTCGTGATCTGCAAGGACGCCGAAGAAGCCCTCCAAAAGGTCCATGGGTGATCCCTGGACCTACCTCCGCCCGCTGGAACCCGCCTTCGCCGAGCGCAAGGAGAAGGGCTCCCGGTTCCTGGGTCATGCGGGGCCCATCGATTCTCCGGCGGGGGCCCTCGCCTTTCTGGATGGGCTGAGGCGCCGCTACCACGACGCGACTCACCACTGTTGGGCGTACCGCTCCGGCTGGGGGAGTGCTCTGGAGTCTCGCTTCTCGGACGATGGGGAGCCCTCAAGGACGGCCGGACTTCCCATACTCCAGGCGATGGAAGCCCGCGGCGTCTCGGACGCGTGCGTGGTCGTCGTGAGATACTTCGGCGGGATCAAACTGGGGCCGGGCGGCCTGGCGCGCGCCTACAGGACGGCGGCCGCCGAGGCCCTTGATGCCGCCCGGCTCACGCCCCATGTTATACGCGTCGAAACGGAGGTCGCGATCCCCTATGGGCTTCAGAGCCTCCTTCGGAGGGAGGCCGACCGGCTGGGTGTGGAGTTGGAGGACGTCGGCTACGGAGAGCGCCTCACCGTCCGTGCGCGAGTCCCCAAGGGGCGGTGGACGAAGTTCGAGACCGCCCTTGGGGCCCTGTCCGAATCCTGCGGGGGAGGAATCACATGGAAATCGAAGTGAAGGTGGCCGTGGAATCCCTCCCGACGGTGGCCGAGAAGGCGAGGCGGCTCGGGTTCGAGGAGGTGGAGCCCAGGCACTTTGAGGCCAACACCCTCTACGACTTCCCTGGGCGCCCCCTCTCCGTGGCGGGGTGCCTCCTGAGGGTAAGGGAGTGCCGGGGTGCGGCGCTCCTGACCTTCAAGGGCCGGCTGGTCCAGCACGAACGGTACAAGATCCGTCCCGAAAAGGAGACCGTCTGCCAGAGCGCCGAGTCCCTCCGGGGGATTCTGGAGGGGATCGGCCTCCGCCCCTTCTTCCGGTACGAAAAGTTCCGCACGGAGTTCCGCGCCCCTTCCAACACCCTCCTTTGCCTGGACGAGATGCCCTTCGGCCCTTACCTGGAGCTGGAGGGAGAGCCGGAGGGCATCGAGGCCGTCGCCTCGGCCCTTTCCATCGACCCGGAATCCTACATCCGCAGGTCATACGCCGACCTATACGGGGAGCACTGCCGGAAGCTCGGAATGCCCTTCGGCGATATCCTCTTTCCTCCGGATCATGACCGCACCTAGGGCTGTCGTTCTTGCGGCGGGGCTGGGGACCCGGATGCGGCCCCTCTCCCTCCGATGGCCGAAGCCCGCCCTCCCCTTCCTGAATCGGCCCCTGCTCCACTGGATCCTGGACGGGCTTGAGGAAGCCGGAGTCCGGGAGGTTCTCGTCAATCTCCATCATCGCCCCACCATGCTGACCCGCGTGGGGGCCTCGCGGACGGGTCCGTCGTCCATTCGTTGGTCTTTCGAGCCCACGATCCTGGGCACGGCGGGGCCCCTCCCGGTCCTGGCGGCCGACCTGGGTCGGGATCCCTTCCTCGTTCTGAACGGGGACACCCTTTTCCTCCCCCCGATAGAGGCCCTGTGGTCCGAACTGCAGGCGCATCCGGAGGCTCTCTGCGCCATGGCCCTCCGGCCCCGGGAAGGGTCCTACACGGCCGTGGAAATGGACGAATGGGGACGGATCGTTGATTTCGGACGCGGCACCTATCACTTTTCCGGGGCCTACATGGCGCGGCCGGACCTGTTCGCTCGACTGGCCCCAGGGCGACCCGCCGAGCTCGTCACCCACGTCCTGCGCCCGCTCCTATCCTCGGGACGGATACGAGGAGTCTCCGCCGCAGGTCCCTGGTCCGACCTGGGGAGCCCTTCGGGGTACCTGGAAGCGGCCATGCGGCGGCTCGGCGCCATGTCCTGCGGGGAGTTTCGGGTTCCCGAGGGGTCGCGAATGGAGGTCCGGGACGGGTCCCCCCTCCTCCTCCATCCCACCGCCTGGGCCTCCCGGCGCTCGGAGGTTTCAGGGCCTCTGGTGCTGGAAGAAGGGGCCCTCCTCGGCCCCCGGTGCCGAGCCGGTTGGGCAGTGCTTCTCCCCGGCGCCCGCCCGGCGCCGAGTCAGGCCCTGGAAGGCGTCCTGGTGTGGCCGGGAGGGATGATGAACGCATCGTGAGGGAGAATCCGCGTTGTGTTTTAATGATCCGCTGAGGGAGGGAACCCCAAGGTGACGGAGCGCGCAAAGGTGACCGCCCTGATCCCGGCGGGAAACGAGGCCCACCAGATCCGGGAGGCCATTCGCAGTGTGGAATGGGCCGACGAGGTCTTCGTGGTGGCCGACGCGGCCGGCACAGACGGGACGGCCGTCGCCGCCGGTTCCGTACCGGGGGTTCGCGTGGAGGTGCACGAATACGGCTATTCGGCGGCCCAGAAAAACTGGGCGATCCCGCGGGCTTCCCATCCCTGGATTTTCCTCCTCGACGCCGACGAGCGATGCACGAGCGAGCTCAGGGAGGAGGTGCTGGCCCTTCTTGCCCGGGGACCCGAGGACGATGCCTATTGGATCCGGCGGCGCAACCTTTACTTCGGCCGCGTGATGCGCTTCGGGGGTTGGCAGACCGACTCGGTCATCCGCCTCTTCCGCAGGGAGTGCCGCTACGCCGACCGGCGGGTTCACGCGGAGATCGGAGGCTTCCGGTCCGCAGGAAGGCTCGCGGGTTCCCTTCTCCACGACACGTTTCGCGACTGGGAGACCTACCTTGCCAAGCTGGACCGTTACACCACATGGGGGGCCGAGCAGGACTTGAGGGACGGCAAGCAGGCGGGGTTCGTGAACGTGGCCCTCCGCCCGGCGTTCCGTTTCCTCAAGCAGTACGTCTTCCGGCTGGGGTTCCTGGACGGAATCCCAGGGGTCATCGCCGTCTATCTCGCCGTGTACGGGGTCTTCCTCAAGTACGCCAAGATGTGGGACATGCGAAGAAGGAGCGGAGAGGGCGGGCGCTCCCCCTCCACCTGATCGCCCCCTGGCGGAACGACGGGGCAAACGGACCGCCGGAAACCCCCGTCCCACCTTGACAGGCCTGCCCGCGACAGCCGATAATCGGGCCCAGAAGAGGCCCGCCATGAGGAGATTTCTGCCCTTTTTGGTATCCGTCTCCGCCCTGATCGCCCCCATCCTGACGGCCGCCGGCGGCGTGGCGCGCATCCGCCTGGAGGGCGCCATCCACAAGGTGACCGAGGAGTACGTGCTTCAGGCCCTTTCGGAGGCGGCCATCCAACAGGCCGAGGTGGTCCTTCTCGTCATCGACACTCCGGGGGGCTTTGTGAGCTCCGTCGAGGAGATCCAGAGGGCCGTCCTCCAATCTCCGGTTCCGGTGGTGGCCTACGTGAGCCCCGTCAACGCCCGGGCCGCCTCGGGAGGGGCCCTGGTGGCCCTGGCCTGCGACCTCGTCGCCATGGCGCCGGGAACGACCATCGGCTCGGCTCACCCCGTGAGCGCCCTGCCTTTCAACCTCCCCACGGCGCCCCCCAAGTCCCCTGGAGAGCGGGGAAGCAAGGAGGATGGCGGATCCCCCGCCCGCCCCTCGGGCGAGGAGATCATGCTGGAGAAGATCCTGAACGATCTGTCGGCCCACGCCCGGACCCTTGCCGAACACCGGGGGAGGAGCCCGGAGGCCTACGAGAAGATGCTGAGGGAGAGCGTCTCCTTCACGGAGAAGGAGGCCATGGCCCAAGGCGCCATCGAACTTGTGGCCAAGGGGGAGGATGAGGTCTTTGCCTACCTGGAAGCGCACCCCATCCGCCGTTTCGACGGGACCGAGGTGGCATTGAATCTGGGGAAGACGCCCCAGGTGCGAGACTTGGTGCCGACCCTTCGTCAGAAGGTCTTCTCCGGACTGGCGAATCCTAATTTGACACTGGTTCTGCTTCTCCTGGGAGTCATCGGGCTTTACGCGGAATTCAAAGCGCCCGGGCTGATCCTGCCCGGAGTGGTGGGCGGAATCTGCATCCTCCTCTTCGCCATGTCCACCCAACTCCTCCCGATCAACGCCGTGGGTCTGCTCCTGATTCTCCTGGGCATCGCCTTCCTCCTCTTGGAGATCAAGGTCGCCTCGTATGGTATTCTTGGCACGGGAGGGGTCGTGTCCCTCCTCGTGGGAAGCCTTCTGCTCTACAGGAACAGCCCTATACCGGAGATGAAAGTGTCCTTGCTCTTCGTTCTCCCCATCGTTCTGGTCTTTGCGGCCATCCTGTTCTTCCTCGTGACCTTGGCGGTCCGGGCGTTCCGGAACCCCGTCGTCACTGGAGAAGAGGGAATGGTCGGCATGGAGGGCGAGGTTCGGGAGGGAATCCACCCTCCCTCGCCCGGAAAGGTCTTTCTGTTCGGCGAATACTGGAACGCCGTGTGCGACCGGCCCGTGGAGGCCGGAAGCAAGATTCGCGTCATCGGTCGCGAGGGGATGACCCTTCGGGTCGCCCCCCTCGAAGAGGGAGGGTAATCATGCCGCCGCTCAGTTTCCCCGTCGTCGCCGTCGTCGTCATTTTTCTAGGTTGGCTCTTCTCGTGCATAAACATCTTGAACGAGTACGAGAGGGGCGTCATTTTTCGCCTGGGCCGCGTCCTTCCCCAGCCCAAGGGACCGGGGCTCATCTTCGTCTTCAAGCCCTTCGACCGGATCGTACGCGTGGCCCTCCGGACCATCGTCCTCGACGTCCCCCCGCAGGACATCATCACCAAAGACAACGTCTCGGTGAAAGTCAACGCGGTTGTCTACTTTCGGGCCGTGGACCCTCTCAGGGCCATCCTCCAGGTGGAGAACTACATCTACGCGACCTCCCAACTCTCCCAGACCACCCTCCGGTCCATTCTTGGGCAGGCCAGCCTGGACGAACTCCTCTCCGAGCGGGAGAAGCTCAGCCAGGAACTTCAGGAGGTCATTGATCAGCATACCGACCCGTGGGGGGTCAAGGTGACCCAGGTGGCCATCAAGCAGGTGGACCTCCCACAGGACATGCAGCGCGCCATGGCCCTTCAAGCACAGGCCGAGCGGGAAAAGCGCGCCAAGATCATCAACGCCGACGGCGAATTCCAGGCATCCCAGACCCTGGCCAACGCGGCCGGAATCATGGCCCAGAATCCCATCACGATGCAGCTGCGGTACCTGCAGACGCTCACCCAGATTAGCGCCGAAAACGCCTCCACGATCGTATTCCCGGTGCCCGTGGAGTTCCTGAGCGGCCTGTTGAAGGGACGAGACAAGGCGTAGCGGAGAAGACCCATGTCTTTGAGGTCCCGCCCCTCCACACGCGCGCTCCCGGATGGGGGCGGCCTTCCCCGAATGGGGAGAGGTGGCGTGTGAAGTCCGCGCGAAGGCTGCCACCGGGGCTCGAATTGGAGGTGTACAGGGACTTGGCCCGGACCTTCCGCTCCTTCGAGCTGAAGACCGTGGCCGAGGAGATCTTGAACTCCCTCCTCAGCCATTTGTCGGCGGATTACGGCGTGCTCATGCTCCTCGGCGAGAAGGGCCACTACGTGGAGCGGATCTTCCGGGCCGGCTTCACCCCCGCCCGCCACACCGCCGACCGGTTTGGGCTCACGCGCTCGGACGTGGAGGCTCTGGCCCGCGACATGATCCCCAAGTTCAAGACCTTCGGGCCCGGCGCCGGGGATCGCCCCCCTGCCATCGAGGAGGGCGCTCCCATCGGATGCCTGGCCCTCTTTCCGATCCAGCTGGTTTACGACTACGCGGGCCTCATCCTGCTGGCTTCAAGGGAGGACCGTCACGACTCCACCCTGCTGAACCCGGAGGGCTTCCGCTTGCTGGAGCGGGCCCTGCCGGACCTTTCCTTCGCGCTCAAGAACGCCCTGACGGCCCGCCGAATGAACGAACTCATCACAAAGGACGACCTCACCCTCGCTTTCAATCGCCGCTTCTTCGAGGATTACCTGTCCGAGGAGATGGAGCGCGCCCGGCGGTACAACAACCCCCTCTCCCTCATCTTCCTCGACCTGGACGGCCTTCGGGAGGTCAACAACCGGTTCGGCCACGCCATGGGAAGCCGGACCCTCCAGGAGGCCGCGGCCCGCATCATGAACGCCGTCCGCTCCATTGACAAGGTCATCCGGTACGGCGGCGACGAGTTCTGCATCGTTCTGCCGGAGACGCCCTGGGAGGGGGCCCTGGAGGTGGCGGAGCGCATCCGCCAGAGGCTCGCCTCGACCCCCTTCCTTTTGGAGGAGACCGGAGGGATCGAGATCACGGGATCCTTCGGCCTTTCCTCCTACCCTGCCCACGCCCTGACCAAGGAGGATCTCATCAAGCGGGCCGACGAGGCCATGTACCGGATCAAGAGCCAGACCAAGAACGACATCCAGGTGGCCCGTCCCCTCAAGCGATTCCCGTGAGCCTCCCATGAGCGACAAAATCACCCTCGGCGGAAGCCTCTCCGACATCAGCCTCCCGATCCTCCTGATGTCCCTGTATCGGGAGCGCGAAACGGGGATCCTGACCCTCGGGGAGGGCACTTGGGACAAGTCCCTCTACCTCAGCGAAGGGTCCGTCGTCTACGCCTCTTCCACGGACCCCGACGATGGGCTTCTGGAGGCCCTTTTCCGGAGAGGCCTCCTCAGCCTGCCTCATTTTCTCAACGCGAGGGAGGCGGCGGGCGGAGGCAGGAGCGTCTACCGCGTGCTGGTGGATCTGGGGGCCCTCGGACCCGAGGAGGTGGTCGAAGGTGTGACTCAGAACCTCTACGACATCGCCTTCTCGCTCTTCGAGCTCCGGGCCGGAACGTACAGCTTGGGGCTGGCGCCATTCTCCACTCTGGAGATGGTCACCCTTTCCTTGGAAATCCCCCTCCTCGTTTACAAGGGCATGCAGAGGATTGGAGCGTGGAGCCAGATCTACCGCGCGGTGGGCGACCCGTCCACGAGGCTCTCCCGGGTCCGGGACCTCCCGCCCTTTGTTGCCGATTTGGAAATGGCCTCCGAGGACGAGCACATTCTCGCCCTGACCAAGTCCGGCATGAGCGTTTCCTCCATTGTGGACGCCAGTTACCTCCCCGCCTTCCAAACCTACCGGCAACTGTGGATCTTCCTCACGCTGGGCCTATTGGAGAGGGTGCCTGCGAAGGGCTCCCGCGGGCCCACGGCCGAGGACCTCGAACCTCTCCTGGACCGGTACAACGACCTGTATTCCTACGTGCATTCTCAAATCGAACCCACCGAGCGGTCCGAGGATGCCCTCCAGGAGATCTTTCTCGGCCTCCTGTCCTCCCATCCCCGTCTGGCTGATGGGCAGACGGACCTGATCCGGTTCGGAAAGCTCGACGTGGATCTGGCCCTTTGGAACCTTCGCGCCTTCCCGGAGGAGGAAAAGTTCGGCCGTCTCCAGGCGTTTCTTGAGGAGGCCCTGTACGCCTTCGTTCTCGCGTCACAGCAGCGACTCTCCCCCGACGGCCACCAAAGGGTCCTCGCTTACATCCGGCGGAACGCCTGTTCCGCCTCCGGAGACGCCCCTTGAGTCGGGCCCGGTTCCGTGCGGTTCCCTGGAGACAGGTCTTGTGGATCGGCGCCGGCTCGGTGGCTCTTGCCTTTCTCGTGGCGGCCGCGTCCTGGCTGTTTACGCCCCGTCCCTCCTCCGATCCGCCCGGGCCTGCCAAACCGGTCCCGGAGTCCGTCGTGGAAAGGAAATCCTTCGTCCAAGAATCCGCCGAAACGGATTCGGAGGATCGGGTCGCTTCCTCCGAGGGACCCTCCGATCCCGAGGAGCCCCTCCCCTTCAACCCTGAACGCCGTCCGGAAGACGCCGCATCGGCGCCTGCCCCTGTTCTCGAACCTCCGCCCTCCAGTCCACCCCTGGAGGATGGTCGGACCGAGAAGCCCGCGAACGCGGTCGGCGTTGCGGTCCAACTCGGGGCTTTCGGGACACCGGCCAACGCACGGGAACTTGCCGGGCGCCTGAAGGCGATGGGTTACGGGGCCCGAGTAGTCTCCAAGGACGGGCGCCATAAGGTACTGATCCCGGGATTCCCCGACAGGGCCTCCGCCGAAAAGGCGCTCCAGGACCTGAAGCGGGCCGGGTTTTCGGGCGCATTCGTAGTGTCCGCGGAGTGACCATGGCCAAGGCTCCCAAGCGACAAGGTTTCGAAGGCCGATTGAAGGAACTCGAGGACCTGGTTTCCCGCCTCGAAGACGGAAGTCTCCCCCTGGAGGAGAGTCTCGCCCTGTTCGAACGGGGGATCCGCCTCAGCCGGGAATTGGAGGCCGAGCTTCAGTCCGCTAGCCTTCGCGTGACCCGCCTCCTCGAGGGGGATTCGCCGAAAGAGTCCCCCCTGGATGCGGATGCCGTTTGCGCGGAGCCCCCCGCACAGAATGGACGAGAGGAGCCATGAATCCGGGCACGCTGTTCCGCTGGGCTCCCCTCGTGGACGAGGCGTTGGACCGGGTCCTCGCGCCCGCCGGAACGGAGCCGCGGGAGCTCCACGAGGCCATGCGCTACAGCGTCTTCGCCGGGGGCAAGCGCCTGCGTCCCATCCTCGCCCTTTGCGCGTACTCGGCGGCGGGGGGCGTCGAGACGGAAGCCGTCCTGCCCGCCGCGGCGGGACTGGAGTTGCTCCACACCTACAGTTTGATTCACGACGACCTTCCCTCCATGGACAACGACGATCTGCGCCGCGGGAAGCCTACTTGTCACAAGGTTTTCGGCGAGGCCACGGCCATTCTGGCCGGCGATGCGCTCCAGACGCTCGGGGCCTACCTCCTCTGCGCGGAGCCCAAGGGCGCCCGGTGGACCGCCCGAAGGAATCGGGTGAGCCGGACCGTCCTGGGGTCCCTCGGATCGCTGGGAATGGCGGGCGGACAGGTCCTGGACCTCCGCTTTACGGGCGCCGGTGCGGAGGCGGACGCAAAGACCCTGCAGACCATCCATAGGCTCAAGACGGGGGCCTTTCTGGAGGCTTGTCTTATGGCCGGGGCCCTGTGGGCGGGGGCCCCCGCCGCCGTGCGGCGGGCCCTTCTTCGGTACGGCCGGGCGGTCGGCCTGGCGTTCCAGATCGTGGACGACATCCTGGACGCCACGGAGAGCACGGAGAGCCTGGGCAAGACGGCCGGGAAGGACGCCGCCCAAGGAAAGGCCACGTTCCCGGCCCTCTGGGGACTTGAAGCGTCCCGGAGGGCCGCCCAGGACCTGCTTTCGGAGGCCCTGCGGTCGGTCGCGGACCTCGGCCCGGCCAGCCAAGACCTTCGGGAAATCGCTCATTTCGTCGTGAACCGGAGCCGATGACCGCCCGCGCCGACCTCCTCCTCGTCCGTCTGGGGCTGGCACCGACTCGCGAGAAGGCCCAGGCCATGCTCATGGCCGGCATCGTCTATCTCGGAAGCAGAAGGGTTGATAAGCCGGGGCAGAAGCTGCCCGAGGATTCGATTTTGGAAATCCGCGGCAGGACCTGTCCCTACGTGAGCCGCGGCGGCCTAAAGATGGAGGGCGCCCTGGACGGCCTTGCCCTGGACGTTCACGGCCTGGTGTGCGCCGATCTCGGAGCCTCCACGGGAGGATTCACGGATTGCCTCCTGCAGAGGGGCGCCGTTCGGGTCTACGCGGTGGATGTGGGACGGGGGCAACTGCACGAATCCCTGCGCGGTGACCCGAGGGTCCGCGTCTTCGAGGGGGTCAACGCCCGGAACTTGCCCCAGGACTTCTTCCCCGAAGCCGTGGACCTCGTGGTGGTGGACGCGTCCTTCATATCGCTCAGATTGCTGCTCCCCTCGATCCTCGCCAGCGCGCCCTCCGCTCGAATCCTGGCCCTTGTGAAGCCGCAGTTCGAGGCGGGTCGCCGCGAGGTGGGGAAGGGCGGCGTGGTCCGGGACCCCGCCATCCGGGCCCGCGCCGTCGCGGGCGTGGTGGAACATGCGGCCGGCCTGGGCTATACTCTGCTCGCCACCGTGGAGTCGACCGTGAAGGGCCCAAAAGGAAACGTCGAGTCCTTTGTCCTCCTGCTCCCTCCAAGGGAGGGGCCGCCTTGACCGGGCGACGGATCCGCAAGGTCGCCGTGGCCGCCAAGCCCCAACCCGCGGGCCGCCTGCCCATACTTGACCGGCTCTTGGCCCACCTCGCGCGGCTCGGAGCCGAAGTGGTTCTTGACGAGGAAGCCTTCAAACTCGCGCGAAGGCCCAATCTGAGGGCCCTGTCCCGCGCCCAGATCCCCGCGGAGGCGGACCTTGTGGTTGTCCTGGGGGGAGACGGAACGCTCCTGTCGGTGGCCAGGCACTCCGGACGCCACGGCACCCCCATCCTCGGTGTGAACCTGGGCAACCTGGGATTCCTCACCGAAGTGAGCGCCTCCGAAATGATCGCGGCCGTGGATTCCTGCTTTTCAGGCGAGGCGCGCGTGGAGCGCAGGATGATGCTCCGCGCCGACCTTTTGCGGAGAGGAAGGACCCGCGCCACCTTCTCTTGCCTGAACGACGTGGTCGTGGCCAAGACCGCGCTGGCCCGCATGATCGACATCCGGGTGGACGTGGGGGGAGGCCTGCTTACGACCATGCGCAGCGATGGAATCATCGTGGCCACGCCAACCGGCTCGACCGCCTACAACCTCTCCGCGGGGGGGCCCATCGTCACCCCAGGGATGGACGGAATCCTCATCACCCCCCTTTGCCCTCATACTCTGACCATGCGACCGCTCGTCGTGGGCGCCACCTCGAGGATTGACGTGGAACTGATCGGAGAATCGGGCCCGGTTTTTCTTACGGCGGACGGCCAGGAGGGTCACCCGGTGGAAGGGGGAGACCGGATCGTCGTTCGCCGGGCGCCGCATTCGGTGCGCCTCGTGACAGACGGGGCCCGCTCCTACTTCTCCCTCCTGAGGGAAAAACTGGGCTGGGGAACACAACCCTCCGGCTCCGACCCGGATTCTCCAGGCGTTGCCCGAAACCGGCGCCGGGGGTAAACTCGAATCGTCTGCTAGGAGGTTTCGCGATGAAAGGCTTCTGCACCGTCCTGTCCGCCTTGGTTCTCGTCGTGGGAGTGATGGCTGGAACCGCCGCGATCGCCCAGGAAGCAACACCGACCAAAATTTCCGAACCTCTGCCGCCCCAGAAGGAGAGTCCCGCTCCAGAGAAAGCTCCGGGGGCCCCCCTTGCGGATCCACCCGAGGCCGTGGTGGCCGAAATGACCTTCGACGCCGGCACGGTGAGCCGCGGATCGGTCATCAAGCACGATTTCATCATCGAGAACCGTGGCCGAGGGCCTTTGGAGATTACCCGGGTCCACGCCGCATGCGGATGCACCGTCACGGAATACGACCGGAAGATCGAGCCCGGGAAGACGGGCAAGGTCACGGCAAGCGTCAGCACGGCCGCCTTTTCGGGCCCTATCCACAAGACCATCAACGTCGTCACCTCGGACCCAAAGCTCTCGAACTTCCAGCTCGGAGTGAAGGCCGTAGTGAAATCCATCCTTCACGTCCAGCCGTCGGAGAACCAGCAGCTCGGCCTCGTGTACAAGGGACAGTCCCAGGAACGCACCTTCACCATCTCCTCCGAGGATGGAACGCCCTTCGAGATCACGTCCGTCCAGGCCGACGACGCCGCCCTCCAGTGGGACATCAAAATGGAGGAGGACAAGAAGTCGGCGACCTTCAAGGTGGTCCTTCCCGCAGACCATGCCGTGGGTCCCATCAACGGGCGTTTTGTCCTGGCCACCTCCCATCCCAAGGTGGACAAGTTGAACCTGAACCTCTTCGGCACGATCCGCGATCCCCTGACTGTGTATCCCCCCCAGGTCGTCTACTCGGGCCTGAACCGCAATTACGTGAACGAACACCCGGAGGACATCAATCTGAACAAAACCGTCACGGTGGCCTTCGAGATGGGACCGGAGCTGCAGATCCACAACGTCACGTCGAGTCTGAAAAACTTGACGTCCGAGGTTCAGACCATCACGCCCAATCAGCGCTACAGCGTCAAGCTGAAGCTCGTGCCGCCCCTGGAAATCGGCAACATCGACGCCGCCCTCACGATCGAAACCAGCAAGGGCCCCATCACGGTCCCCGTTCGGGGCAAGATCTTCTGAGAGGCCATGCAAGGCAAGACGAGGAAGCCGGGGTCGCGAAGCCCCCGGCTCCTTTGTTTTGGCACGCCTTCGTGGGCTCAGCCCACCTTTTCTCGATAGCTGCCGTCCCGGGTGTCGACCACGATGCGATCCCCGGGATTGAGGTGGAAGGGTACGCTTACAACAGCCCCCGTGTTGCACCGGGCCGGCTTGCCTCCGGACACCGTGTCGCCCTTGAACCCGGGGTCCGTCTCCTCGATGGTGAGGGTCACGAAATTTGGAAGGTCCACGCCCAAGGGCTCGCCGTCGTGCAGGAGGACGCTGATTTCCAGGTTCTCGGTGAGGTACTTGACGGCATCCCCCAGAACGTCCTCCGGGATGACGATCTGCTCGAAGGTCGTCTGGTCCATGAAATGGAAGTCGGCGCCCTCTTTGTATAGGAACTGCATCCGGCTTTCTTGCGTCTCGGCGGTTTCGACCTTGTCTCCTGCCTTGACGGTCTTTTCGAGGACCTGTCCGGTTCTGAGGTTTCGCACTTTGGCGCGCGTGAAGGCCGATCCCTTTC
>JBFLVU010000005.1:0-31429 GCA_040758175.1 Acidobacteriota bacterium
TCGGGGTTTCGTCTGGAGCGGGCGACGGGTCTCGAACCTACGCGCCGTAGCCTGCTCGCGGGCGTCGGAGTCCGTCCGCTTGCGCGCGCAACGGCGCCTACGGTTCCCGGGGCGGGTCCCTCGCCGGGCGTTGGCGCGCTGCGAACGCTCCCTCTTCGGTCGCGTTCTCGCGGCAACGCCTCGGCGTGTCCCGCCCTTCTCGCCCCTTACGTCTCCGGTTCCGGAAAACGAAAAAGGGAGGCGCAGCCTCCCTCGGGGTTTCGTCTGGAGCGGGCGACGGGTCTCGAACCCGCGACCTCAAGCTTGGGAAGCTCGCGCTCTACCGACTGAGCTACGCCCGCGCCGTCAGGCAAGATAGCGCAGAAGGCGCAGGGCGGTCAAGGGTGATCCGGATTGGGGCGCCCCGGCCATTGCGGCGAAAACCGGGGCTCGGTACAATGTGCAAGTGTCTCGCGCGAGGCGGGGCGGGGAGTCCGAATGAAGTGGAAGCGAGCCGCGCTGTCGTCGGGAGCGGCCCTCATGTTGGCCCTCGGTGTCCGCGGAATGGACGTGGCGGCCCCGACGGGCTCATTCACCGTGCGGGACAGGAGCTTCCAGGGGGTCCGGTGGGTCTGCGCCGACGAACTGGCGCGCCACCTGAAGGGCTCCGTCGGAAAGGACTCGGTTTCCTCCTATCCGGCCCTCGTAGTCGCGGGGCGGCGCATCCTGGTTTCCACGGCCTCCCCCGTGGTTTCCCTTGACGGTCAGATCGTCAAGATGGCCCACGTGCCGAGGGAGGCCGAGGGCTGCCTCTGGCTCCCCGAGGAATTCCTGACGGGCGTCCTTCCCAAGGTGCTGGGAGGACCCGTTCGTATCCTGGGTGAAGAAATCCCGCTCCCGGCGCAGGCCGCAGCGCCATCCAAGAGAGCCCCGGATTCTGAACGCAGGGTCACCGTAGACACGGCATTGAGCGCGGACCTCGTCCGAATCACCCTGGCGGGGGAGGGCGTTACGGGCGCTGAGGTCACACGGTCTGGCCCCGAGGTCCTCATCCGCCTCAAGGGTGGAGCCTTCTCCGCTCCGGCCCACGAACTCGGGAAGGGGATCGTGGAGCGCGTGGCCCCCGATCGCGAGGGGAGGGTCCTCAGGATAGGACTGGGGGACCGCTTTGCGTCGATGGAGGTTCTCAAGCTCAGAAACCCTGAGCGGCTGGTTCTGGCCCTCAGAGGCGAAAGCCAACAAGTGCCCTCGCCGCTTCCGTTGCGCCCCGCCGGACCGGGTTTAGCGCCGGAGCCCGCGAAGGAGGAGGCGGGGCTCCCGGACGCGTCGGTTCCGCGGGAAATGCCCGCGAAAACGAGCGCCGTGGACGTTGTGGTCCTCGATCCCGGCCACGGGGGAGGGGACACGGGGGCCATCGCCACAGGGGGACGGACCGAGAAGGACGTGGCCCTCGAACTCGCGCAGAGGCTCGCACCCCTGCTGGAAGCCCAGGGGCTCAAAGTTGTCTTGACGCGGACGGGCGACTCCACCGTGTCCCTGCTCCAGAGGACCGCCCTTGCCAACTTCAACCAAGCCGACCTCTTCCTGTCCATCCATCTCAACGCGTCGCCCGCGCCGGGCGCTCGAGGCCCCGAGGTCTACTTCATGAGCCGGGACGCCACGGACCTCTGGGCCAGCGAACTGGCGGCCAAGGAGAATCTCGAGGGCGAGGCGTTCTCCGGGTCTGGGCTCAACCTTGTGCTGTGGGACATGGCCCAGACGGCCTACCTGGTGGAGAGCGCCTTCCTTGCCGAGACCATCCAGCAGAACCTGAACTCCATCATGGGGACGGCGAGCCGGTCCGTCCGGCAGGCGCCCTTCGCGGTGCTCGAAGGGGCGCGCATGCCCGCCGTTCTCGTGGAGGTCGCCTTCCTGACCCATGCCGACGACCTCCGGAGGGTGAACGACCCATCCTTCCAGGACCAGGTGGCTCGGAGCCTTGCCGAGGCCGTGGCCGCCTTCAGGGAGCGGTATGAGAGCCCCGCGGTGGCGGCCGATGCGCCCTGATCTACGGGGATTCTCCCTCCATTTGGTCCTGCCCCTGGCCCTTCTGCTCGCCTGTCGTGGAGGCGGGGCGCCGGCATCCTCGCCGGGCGTAGAATCCGCAGGCGCCGTGCCGGAGCGGGAGGAGGTCGAGAGGGTCCTTCTCTATCCGGCCGTGGAGGACGGTCTTCTTCATGCGGAGAGGGTTCGCATGGCCCCTGGCGCCACGCCCGAGGAATCCATGTCCATCGTCGTTTCGAGGTACCTTCAAGGGCCGGCGGGGGAAGGGCGATTCTCCCCCTATCCCGATCACTGCACCCTTCGGGCCCTGTATCTGGTTTCCGGGGCCCGGGTCGTGGTGGATCTGGGCGGGCCGGTGACCTCCGGGGCCGGCGTCCACACGGAAGTCCACCGCGTATACGGCGTCATAAACACCCTTGTGTGGAACTTCCCGGAAGTCCGGTCCGTGCAGATCCTCATTGAGGGCAGAGAGGTGGAGACCCTCCTTGGCCACCTGGACCTCTCCAAGCCAGTCCCCCCCGAGAATCGGCTCCTGGGCCTCGAACTTCGGCGCGCAGAAGGGATCGGAGGTTCTTGGGGTGAGTGAAGGTCCCGTGGGCGTCTTCGACTCGGGCGTGGGGGGCCTCACCGTGGTACGGGAGATCCGCCGCGCGTTCCCCGCCGAGGACATTCTCTACTTTGGAGATACGGCCCGGGTTCCCTACGGAAACAAGTCGCCCGAAACGGTGGTGCGCTACTCCCGAGAAATCGGCCGCTTCCTGGTAGGACTGGGAATCCGCCACCTCGTTGTGGCCTGCAACACCTCGTCGTCGGTAGCGCTGGAGACGCTGGAGAGGGAGTTGCCGGTGCCCGTCCTCGGCATGATCGATCCCGGGGCCAAGGCCGCGGCGAAGGCCACAAAGAACGGTCGAGTAGGACTCATCGGGACGCGGGCCACGGTGGCAAGCCGGGCCTACCCCGGCGCCCTGGAGAAGCTGGACCCGAAGATCGAGGTCTTCTCCGAGCCGTGCCCCCTTTTCGTCCCCCTGGTGGAGGAAGGATGGGCGGACGAGCCCGTGGCCAGGGAGGTGGCGGTACGGTACCTGGCGCCACTCCTGGCGCGTAGGGTGGACACCCTCATCCTCGGATGCACACACTACCCGGTCCTGATCCATGTGCTGGAGGCGGTGGCAGGCCCCGGCGTTGCCCTTATTTCCTCTGCCGCGGCCGCCGCAGATTCCCTCGCTCCCTCCCTGAAGATGGCCGTTTCGGGGTCGCGGCCCGGCCGGCTCACCTGTTACGTCACCGATGCGGGAACGCACTTTCGCGACGTGGGCGAAAGGATCCTGGGCGAGCCCGTCCCCGACTTGAGGCCCGTATCCGAAGAAAGGCTGGTTTTTCCATGAGGAACGACGGACGCAGCGCAAACGAGATGAGGCCCGTGGGGATCCATCCGGGCTTCGTGGCCTTTCCCGAGGGGTCGTGTTTGGTGGAGTGCGGGCGCACCAAGGTGCTCTGCACGGCCACCGTGGAGGACAGGGTCCCGCCCTTCATGAAGGGGACGGGCCAAGGGTGGATCACCGCGGAGTACGGAATGCTTCCCGGATCCACCCAGCAGAGGACTCCGCGCGAAGCGTCCCGCGGCCGTCAGTCCGGGCGCACCCAGGAGATCCAGCGGCTCATCGGGCGGTCCCTGCGCTCGGTGGCGGATCTTGCGGCTCTCCCGGACCGGACCGTTTGGATCGACTGCGACGTCCTTCAGGCCGACGGGGGAACGCGCACCGCGGCCATCACGGGCTCCTTTGTGGCCCTGGTCCTGGCCTTTCACCACCTCGCCGAGGCCAAGCTCATCAAGACCTTTCCCGTCAAACACCTGGTGGCGGCAACCAGCGTGGGGGTCCTGCGGGGGGAAAAAATTCTGGACCTGAATTACGAAGAGGACAGCATTGCCGAAGTGGACATGAACGTCGTCATGACCGACGACGGGCGCTTCATCGAGGTCCAGGGCACCGCCGAACACGAGCCCTTCTCCAAGACCGACCTGGACGCGCTCCTGGCCGTGGCCGCCGCGGGCATCGACCACCTCATGGCCGCCCAGCGCGCCGCCTTCCCCTTCGACCTGAAGGTCTACGGGTTGTAAGAAGGACGCGAGGAGAGGGGCGCGATACGGCTTTCCCAAGAGGAGGGCCGGCCGCGCCGGCTCTCTGGCACATGGCCCGCCTGCTGGCGGGTCACCCCTTCGGCACCTCCGGGGGGGTCGCGCGGATCTCTCCCACCGAGGGCGGCGGCGGCTTGGGCGGAGGGGGGGAAGCCTGCGAAGGCAGGGCCCGCCCGCCCTTGCGGGGCTTGGGAAGGTCGTCGCGGGTGTTCCGGTCGAAGAAGTTCGAAGTGACCTTGCGGACCTTCTCCCCCGAGGGAAAGGCGGCCAGATATCCCGTGGCCGTGGTCCCGTAGATTTTGAGCGTGGCGCTCACCCAGTCGTAGCCTGGGAACTCCCCCGAGACGGCGAAGACCACGGGACCCAGATTGGGGAACGCCAGCTCACCCTTCCCACGAAGGTCCAGCCCCTTTCCGGCGTCGAGCCATCGGAACTCTCCCGTAGCCGTATTGATCCAGATTCGGGCGCTCCCGTAGTCGCTCTTAAGAAACAGGTCAAAGCTGGGATCGGCCTGCGCGCGGGCGGCGGAGGCGGCCAGGGCGAGTGCCGCCGACACGAGAGCCCGGCCCAGAAACGCCCTACCGGTCATCGTCCTGGAGGCGCCCGCCGTCATAGCGGGAGACCTTCTTGACGCGGTTCTTCTCGTCCACGAGGACCACGCGGGGCCGGAACAGGGACGCCTCGGCGGGGTCCATGAGGGCGTAGGCGCAGAGGATCACCACGTCGTCCTTCTTTACCAGGTGGGCGGCGGCCCCGTTGATGCACACCACGCCTGAGCAGGGGGGCGCCCAGAGGGTGTAGGTGCGCAGCCGTGAGCCGTTCGTCACGTCGTAAATCTCCACGGCCTCGTGGGGCACGATGCCCGCGGCTTCCATGAGGGCCGCATCGAGGGTGACGGAGCCCTCATAGGACAGGTCGGCGTCGGTAACGGTGGCCCTGTGGATCTTTCCCTTGAGTACATTCAACAGCATGGATCAGACCTCACCATCGGGCTGGAGCAGGGTATTGTCGATGAGCCGCGTGGAACCGAAATAGGCGGCCAGGGCCAGTAGGGAAGGGGAGGAGACCCGCTCGGCGGGCACGAGGGTTTCGGCATCCACGATTTCGGCGTAGTCCAGCCGGGCCAGCGGCGCGGAAGCGATCTCCCGCCGCACGATCTCGAGGAGAACCGGGGTGCGGCGCTCGCCGGCCCCGACGGTAGTTTCGGCGGAGATCAGGGCCCTGCGCAGGACCACGGCCTGGGACCTCTCGTCGGGACTCAGGTACACGTTCCGGCTGGACATGGCGAGACCGTCGGCTTCCCGCACGATGGGGGCCACCACGATCTCCACGGGCAGGTTGAGGTCCCGCGTCATTCGGCGGATCACGGCCGCCTGTTGGGCGTCCTTCTGACCGAAGACGGCTACGTCGGGCTCGGAAAGGGCGAAGAGCTTGGCCACCACGGTGGCCACACCGGCGAAGTGGCCCGGGCGCCGGGCGCCGCAGAGGCCCTCGGTGAGGGGGCCGTCCACTAGGACCCGGGTGCAGGCCCCGGAGGGGTACATTTCGGCCACCTCAGGGGCGAAAAGGGCATCCACGCCTTCCCGTTCAAGGAGGTCCCGGTCCCTCTCGAAGTCGCGGGGATAGCGTGAAAGGTCCTCTTGGGGTCCGAATTGTAGGGGGTTCACGAAAATCGTGGCCAACACCCTCGAGGCGCGCTGGCGTGCCAGGCGAACCAGGGAGAGGTGCCCCTCGTGAAGGTACCCCATCGTGGGGACCAAGGCCACGGTCTCACCGCCCGCCCGGGCGGACCGGCTGAAAGCGCGGGCCTCCTCAGCGAGTCGCAGGATCCGCACGGTGGCTCCCCTCCTCGAAGTGGACGGCCACCTCCTCCGGGAGGTGGAAGGCCTCGGCCTCGGCGGGAAAGGCCCCCGAGCGGACGTCCTCGCGGAAGCGCGCGAGGGCTTCCCGCATCTGTCGGCCGAAGTCCCCGTACCGCCGCACGAATCGCGGCAGCTTACCGTCGTAAAGGCCCAGCAGATCGTGAAAGACGAGGACCTGACCGTCGCAGAAGGGGCCGGCGCCGATACCCACCGTCGGGATGGACACGGCGGCGGTGACCTCGGCGGCGACCTCCAGGGGAATGCATTCAAGGACCACTGCGAAAGCCCCGGCTTCCTCTACGGCCCGGGCGTCGTCCACGAGGGCCCTTGCGGCCTCGAGGCTCTTTCCCTGTACCTTGAACCCGCCAAGGTGGTGGAGGCTTTGGGGGGTCAGGCCGATGTGGCCCAGAACGGGCATGTCGCTGGCCACGAGCCGCCGGACGAGGGGGGCCCGACGCCGGCCGCCCTCGATCTTCACCGCCTGGACGCCACCCTCTTGGAAGCAGCGCCCGCAGTTGCGAACCGCGTCCTGCCAGCCCGTGTGGTAGGTGAGGAAGGGCATGTCGGCGACCACGAGGGCTCTGCGCGCCGCCCGGGAGACCATGGAGCAGTGGTACGCCATCTGATCCAGTGTTACCGACAGGGTGTCCCCTTGTCCCTGAACCACCATCCCGAGGGAGTCCCCCACGAGGAGGACGTCGGCTCCCGCGTCCTCGGCGATTCGCGCGAAGGGATAATCGTAGGCCGTCATCATGACGATCTTGTCCTTGCCCTTGCGCTCGCGCAGAGAGGGGACGGTGACGGCCTGCGGAAGGGCTTCCCGGATCTTGGACATGGGTGCCTCTCCTTTCTCCCCATCCCTCGGGTCGGGCCCTCGGGCTTGAGGGAAAGCGCTTCAGTCGGTGGCGCGGCTCCGTCCCACTCCCGACTATCGGGATGCGGGCGGGGCGTAAAAGAGGACCTCTCTCTCCAACCGGTTCACCTGGGCGATCAGGTGATCCAGTTCCGAGGGATCCCTCTCAAAATCTACATCATTCGTGTTCACAATCAAGAGGGGCGTGTCCCGGTAGTGGAAGAAGAAGTGATTGTAGGCCCGGTTGAGCTCCTCGATGTACTCGTCCGAAATTCGCTTTTCGAAGTCCCGCGCCCTGGAGCGGATTCGCCTTTGGAGGGTGGGGGTCGTGGCCTGCAAGTAGATGACGGCCTCAGGCTTGGGGAGACCTTCCATGAGAAGGCCGTAGAGCTTCTCATACAGGATCAATTCGGAGTCGTCGAGGTTCAGGTAGGCGAAAATCTTGTCCTTGTTGGGGAGGTAGTCGGCCACCATGCGGGCGTCGAAGAGGCTGCGCTGGACGAGATGCTGCTGCTGCTGGTACCGGGTCAGAAGAAAGAAAAGCTGACACTGGAAGGCGGAGCCCTTCTTGCCCGAGTAAAAATCCGAAAGGAAAGGGTTCTGGACGTCCTCCAGGAGGAGCGTTGCGCCCAGGCGGCGTGCAAGGATACGCGCGAGAGTCGTCTTGCCGACCCCGATGGGGCCCTCCACCGCCAGATAGGGGTACCGAAGTTCCGGGGCCGACGCCATCCCATCTCCCGTCGCCAAAGTATGCTCCAGCCGGAGGACGTTTTCAATGGAACGGCTCCGAACCAATCCCGCGGGGATCGCGCCGAGATGGCCGGAAGAGGCTCGCCGGACGCAAACGGGAGCAACACGGCGCCGTCCCCCCGTCATGAAATCGAGAGCCGTGGAGACCAAGCTCAGTAGGCCACCGCCCCGGGGGGCAGCGCGCGTTCCGTTGCCGGGGAGTCTTGAGGAGCCCCTCGCGGCGTGGTGGAATGGAGCGGCGGAGGAGGAAGGGAATGATCGTGCTGGATTCCATCGGCAACACGTCGCTGGTGCGCCTGAGAAAAGTGGTGCCGGAGGAGTGCGGGGAAATCTGGGTGAAGCTTGAATGGGAGAACCCCACGGGGAGCATGAAGGACCGAATGGCACGGGCGGTGATCGAGCGAGCCGAGAAGAACGGGCGGTTGCGGGCGGGTGGCACGGTCGTCGAGTACACGGGGGGCAGCACGGGAGCGTCGCTGGCCTTGGTGTGCGCGGCCAAGGGGTACCGCTTGCGCATCGTGACCTCCCAAGCCTTCAGCGCCGAGAAGTTGAACCACATGGCCGCCCTGGGAGCGGAATTGACCCTCGTGCCGAGCGAGGGCGGCCTCACGACCAAGAGGTTGATCCTGGACATGATCGAAGCGGCCCGGGCCTTGAGCCTTGAGCCCAACACCTACTGGACGGACCAATTGAACAACCTGGACAGCGTCTCGGGTTACGAGGCTCTGGGGGAAGAGATCTGGGATCAGACGGGAGGAAACCTGGACGCCTTCGTCCACAGCGTGGGCACGGGGGCCTCCTCGCGGGGGGTGGCCGCGGCGCTGAAAAAACGCCGACCCTCGGTGCGCGTGGCGGCGGTGGAGCCCGCCGAATCGGCGGTCCTCTCGGGAGGGGCTCCGGGGCCCCACAAGATCGAGGGCGTGGGCATCGGCTTCACCCCCCCGCTCTGGGAGCCGTCGCTGGTGGACGAGATCGTGCCCGTGGCGACGGTCGAAGCCAAGGGGATGGCGAGGCGACTTGCCCGGGAGGAGGGCCTCTTCGCGGGCACCTCGTCGGGCGCCAATGTCTGCGCCGCCATCGGGCTGGCCCGAAGGCTGGGCCCTTCCTCCCGCATCGTCACCCTTCTTTGCGACTCGGGTTTGAAATACCTGAGCACCGACGTGTACGGAAGATAGGGCGCGAAAGAATAATGGGAAATCGGGACACGCTTTCGGCGAAGCGCGCAAGAGAAGGGAAGCAAGCGACGAAGCGCTGGGCGAGAAGGGCAGGGTAGAATGGTCGGGGAGGCGCCATGAACGCGCTTGAATACCGTGGTGTGTGCAAGACCTTCGGGAAGGTCGAGGCGGTCAAGCCTCTGGATTTGGAGGTGCCGGAGGGAAGAATCTTCGGCTTGCTGGGGCCGAATGGGGCGGGGAAGACGACGTTGATCCGGATGACCCTGGGGATCCTCCTTCCCGACGCGGGAACCGTGTCGGTGGGAGGGCGGCCCCGGGAGCAGGTGCCCGCCTCGTCCCTCGGCTACCTGCCCGAGGAGCGTGGTCTGTACGTCAAGATGAAGGTGGGCGAACTCTTGCGCTTCTTCGGACGCCTCCGGGGGCTTTCGGCCGGGGAGGCCTCGCGAAGGGCCGCCGACGGTCTGAAGCGGCTGGGTCTGGAGAAATGGGAGAACAACCGCCTGGACGAGCTTTCGAAAGGCATGCAGCAGAAGATCCAGCTCCTTGTGGCCATCCAGCACCGGCCCAGGGTGGCCATCCTGGACGAACCGTTCTCAGGCCTCGATCCCGTGAACGTGGAACTGTTCATGGAAGTCCTCGACGAGGCCATCGCGCAGGGCACCACGGTGGTCCTTTCGACGCACCAAATGGAGCAGGTTGAAAAGCTGTGCCAGTCCATCGCCCTGATCCATCAGGGAAGGGTCGTCCTGAGGGGCGACGTGGGCGAGATCCGGAAAGAGTACGGGACCCGCGCGGTGAAGGTGGAGTTTTCGGATGGGGCGGAACTGACCGAAACCGCCTTCGCGGACCTCTCCGAATCCACGGCCCTCCTGCCCAACGAAGCCCGCTTCTTCCTCCGGCCCGAGGCCCACTCCGGAAAGATCCTCAAGCGCCTCCTGGAGATGCGCGTGAAGGTCTCGAGGTTCGAGGAGGCCCAGGCCTCGATGCATGACATCTTCGTGAAAGTGGTGACGGGGGAGGACGGCCATGCGAACTAACTGGCTGAACATCTACGCCATCGTCCGCCGGGAGTTTCTCGAGAGGGTGCGCAAAAAGTCCTTCCTCATCAGCACGATCCTCACACCGATCATTTTTGGCGCACTCATGGTCGTTCCCGCGGCGCTATCGATCCTTCGCCACGAGGAGGTGAGGATCACCGTCGTGGACAAGACGGGGTGGGCCGGTCCGGCCTTTCTGGAGGCCCGGAGCGGAAAGGAGCGCTCGAACGAGCCAGGAGACCGCTTGGAGGCGGAGGCCGACAAGAGGGCCGACGAGGCCTCCCAGTTCACGCTCGCCGCCGCCGGAGCGGACATGGAGTCGCTCAAGATGGAAGTAGGGGACGGCCGGTTGGACGGCGTCCTCCTCCTGGAGACGGACCCGGAGGGCGATCTGAAGGCTACCTACTACGCCCAGAACCTCTCCAACACGCAGCTTTACGGGCTCATCACGGGGCGTCTCAACCAGGCTCGCCTCCAGCAGAAACTGCAGGATCTCGGACTGGACCCTGCCGTGGCGGAACAGCTAAAAGGTCGAGTGGACCTCCAGCCGGTCAAGGTGGAGAAGGGCGGGAAGACCCGGAAAGGGAACCTCCTCACCGACATCGTGCGGCCCATCATGCTGGCCATGGTGATCTACATCATGATCATCATGTACGGGGTGGCCCTCTCGAACGGCGTCCTGGAGGAGAAGAGCGGCAAGGTCGTGGAGGTCATCCTCTCCGCGGTGCGGCCCTTCGAACTGATGATGGGCAAGATCGTGGGGATCGCTTCCGTGGGACTCGTCCAGTACGGGATCTGGTTTCTCCTGGGCGCGGGCCTCTACCTCGCCAATCCCATGAACATCGCTTCCTCGGAAGGCGGGTGGATGAAGCCCGTGGAAATGGCGGTGCTGGTTCTCTACTTCCTCCTGGGCTTCATCTTTTACGCCAGCATCTACGCCGCCGTGGGGGCCATCTGCACCACCCAGCAGGAAGCCCAGCAGTGGCAAACCCCGGTGACCTTCGGCCTCGTGATCCCCTTCGTGCTCATGATGCCCACGATCCAGAGCCCCAACGCCGGGTGGGTGGTGGCTCTAAGCCTCTTCCCGGTGACCTCGCCGATCACGATGCTGTTGAGGGTTGGGGCCGTGGACGTGCCCCTCTGGGAGGTCGGCGCAAGCCTTGCGCTACTGGTCCTTGGCACCCTGGGAGTGGCCTGGATGGCGGCCAAGGTCTACCGGGTGGGAATCCTCATGACGGGAAAGCGCCCGACGATTCCCGAGGTCCTGCGCTGGCTGCGGGCCAAGTAAGGGGACCTTGTGAGGCCCCGGGCGTCCTGAAGCACCTAGGAGGTCCAAATGATCGGGCTCAGGAACCTGCGCCCCACCGAGTTTCCAGGGGTCTCCAAGAGGCGGAAACTGCTCGCGCTTTTCGTGGCGGGCGGCGCGGACCTTGTGGAGATGGCGCTCTTCCCTCTCTTTTTTGAAGGGGCGGCCTCGCCGTTTGACCTCGTGCTCGACCTCGGGACGGCGGCGGTCCTGGGAGGGATCCTCGGGTTTCGCTGGAGGTTCCTGCTGGCCTTGGGCGCCGAGGTGGTTCCCGTACTGTCCCTCTTCCCGACGTGGACGGCCCTCGTCCTCAGCGTGCCGTCGGAGGGACATCCGCCGCCGCGCCGCGTGGGGCCGGTTCCGCCTCTCCCAGCCCCGGAGGAGCCTCGGGAAGGACGGGCGTGAGGGACTCGGGAAAGGGCCGGTAGACCACCGTCCGCCTCGGCCAGCGCCCCACGAAACGGACGAGCTTCCTGCGCCATCCGCGGCGGAGAGCCCTCCGGACCTCGGGCATGGCTTGCCGCGCGGCGGCCTCGCCCAGGGGAACCGCGCGCTCGACCGATTGAAAATCGGCCCAGTGGACCGACTGGACGTCAGGGCAGATCATCACGTCGGCGAAGCGAGTCTGAACCTGGGTCAGCGCCTCGGACATGATGGCGTTGGCCCGCGCCGAAATGGTCGCACCGCGCCTCTGGACGTCCCCGTTGCGCTCCACGTCCAGGCCCACGTTGACGGCCAGGACCACGTCGGCGCCGAGGCGGATGGCGACCTCCACGGGGACCTTGTCCACGAATCCGCCGTCCACGAGGTCACGACCGCCCACTTTCACGGGCGGGAAGACCCCGGCGATGGCAGAGGAGGCCTGCACAGCCAGCCGGGCCGGACCCTCCCGCAGGATGATCTCGTCGCCCGTCTTCAGGTCGGACGCGACGATGGCGAGGGGAATGGGGGACTCCTCGAGGCGCCGGTCGGGGATGACGGCGGCCACGTTCCGCTCGAATTCCTTCGGATGGACGAAGGATTCCTTGAGGAGAGTGGAAGCGAAGAAGGAGGCCAACTTGTAGACCCGATGAAGGCGGCCGAAAAAGCCACGCTTCTCGCTTCCCGCGAGAGGGGCGATGGCCTGGATGTCCCTGTAGTGGCCGTCGGAAAAGCCCGGTGAATGGGAGAACTCCACGAGCCCCCGCTCGGCGGCCTCGGTGGAGCCAGAGAAGGCATAGAGGGTGCCGATGAGGGCCCCCGCGCTGCACCCCACGATGAGGTCCACGGGCACCTTTTCCTCCTCCAGGACCTTGAGAACGCCCAGGTGCGCAAAGCCCCGGGCGCCCCCCCCGCCAAGGACGAGGGCCACGCGCGGTGTCAGGATGCCCCGGAGCCCGCCCCAGACGATTCTTCCCATTTCTCCTCCGTGAGGGTGAGAAAGATTTCCTCCAGGGAACTTCCCGGCCGGCTCGCCAGGGCCTGGAGTTCTTTGAAGGCGCCCTCCGCCACCAGGCGGCCCCGGTGCAGGATCCCGATTCGATGGGCCACCTCCGCCGCCATGTCGAGAGAGTGGGTGGACAGGAAGAGCCCCGTCCCTTCCGCCGCAAGTTGTGCGAAGAGGTCCCGCACGTCCCTCGATGAGCGGGGGTCGAGCCCCACCATGGGTTCATCCACCATGAGGAGGCGCGGCCGGTGAAGCAGGGCCCCCACGAGAACGAGCTTCTGCCGCATGCCGTGGGAAAACCCCTCCACGAGCTGGTGGGCCCAGGACTCCAGTCGGAATCGTTCCAGGAAGGACCGCGCCCGGTCCTGCCAGTCGCGAAGGCCCCGGACCTGGGCCAGGAAATCGAGGTACTCCCAGGCTGTGAGCCGCTCGTACAGATAGGGGCGGTCGGGGACGTAGGCCATAAGGCGGCGGAAGGGGAGGGAGTCGGCCTCGACGGGCTCTCCGCAGACGCGGAGGGAGCCCCCGTCGGGCAGGAGGAGGCCCGCCGCCGTCCGGAGGGTGGTGGTCTTGCCGGCGCCGTTCGGCCCCAGAAAGGCGTAAATCTCCCCCGGGGCCACCTCAAGCGTCAGGTCGGACACGGCCGCCAGACGCCCGTAGGACTTTTTCAAATTTCGAATGGCGAGGGCGGGGGTCTCAGCCACGGCGCCTCCGTGGAACGGGAGGATGCCCGCGGAGGGGCATGGGCGGTCGGCCCTGAAGGTGGAGGCTCCTGGGATCGGTGGGGCAAGCTCGGACACAGAAGCCGCAGCCGGTGCAGCCGTCCGGGAAGATGTCCACACCCTTCCCAGGGACGATCTGGATGGCCGAGGGGCCCACGGGGCAGGCCTCCGCGCACTTTACGCAGGCGACGATCCGGGAGGAGAGGCACGTTTCGGCGTGCCAAACCGCCCTCCCCATCCGCCGGTCCTCGTCAAGGAGAAGCGCCTCGTCGGGGCAGGCCTCGATGCACTTGAGGCAAAGAGTGCAGGGCCCCAGGTCTGGAGCGATGACCGGAGTGCCCTCCCCCATGAGGGGCTCATGCGCGGGCACGATGATCTTTTCCGGGCAGGCCTCCCGGCAGAGGTCGCAGCGCGTGCATCGCGAGAGAAACTGTGGTTCGAGCGGGGCGCCGGGGGGGCGGAGGAAGGTGAAAGGGATGCGCCCCGCGGGGGCGCGCGCTCCCCCTCGGAAGGCCCGGGCGGCCTCCGTCCCCGAATCCACGAAGAGGAGCCGGCGCAGAAAGCCGGCCCGGTCCACCTTCTCGCCCATGGAGTCATTATGGGACCGCGCTTCGGCACCCGCAACCTGAGGCCCCGGCCGATGGAGGGAGGCCGCGGCGTGGAGGGGATTCGCCGGATCCGCTTCCCTGATGCCTTCAGGTCAAGCGGCAGGCTCGAGGGGGGCGCGCCCTTCGATCCCCATCTCGCATGAGTTCGGCCGACGCTCCTCCTTCTTCTTGCCACATCGGCACCCCTTGGCTAGACTGCGAAGGGAGGACGCGATGGACGCGACACCGCTGGCGGAGCTCACCGAGGGAAGCGAGTTCGTCGGGCTCCTGTGGCTCGTTTCGGGCCAGGTGCGCCAGACGAAGTCCGGGGACCCTTACTGGGAAGGAACCTTCCAGGACGCCTCGGGAAGTCTTCCTTCGAAGCTGTGGGACAGCTTCGAAGGAAGAAAGGGCCGGGTTCGAGAGCATTTGGAAATCCTCCGGCCCGGGCGCCCCCTCAAGGTATGGGCCCGGGTGGATGCCTTTCAGGGGTCGCTTCAGCTCACGCTCGGCGCGGTGGAGCCCGTGGTGGGGGAGGCGGTGGACGCCGGCCTGTTCTCGCCCCGAAGCCGGCGGACCGAGGCGGAAATGGCCGAGGAGTTCGAGAAGATCCTGTCGCGCATGAAGGACCGGGACTGGGTCCGTCTCCTGAGGGCCTTTCGGGCCGATACGCACTTCGTCGCGTTCCGGCAGGCTCCCGCCGCCAAGTCCATCCATCACGCATGGGTGGGCGGCCTGATGGAGCACTCGTTGAGCCTGGCGCGGGGCGTGAAGCTCCTGGCGCCGAATTACCCCGGGCTCGACGCGGACCTGTTGCTCTGCGCGTGTTTCCTTCACGATGCAGGGAAGGCGGTGGAAATCTCCAGCGAGCCGGGTTTCGAGTACACGACGGAGGGAAAGTTGCTGGGGCACATCTTCATGGGAGCCCGATTGGTGGAGCAACTCTGCGACTCGCTCCCGGGTTTCTCCCCGGAGAAGCGGCGGCACCTCGTGCACCTGGTCCTCAGTCACCAGGGGGAGCGGTCGGAGGGATTCGGGAGCCCCGTGGACCCCCAGACCCCTGAAGCGGTTTTTTTTCACCACCTGGACAACCTCGACGCCAAGGTCCAAAACTGCCTGACGGCGCTGGAGAAGGCGGGCGAGAACGTCGGCGCGTTCACGTCGGGACGGGATAACCCTCTCAGGAAAAGCTACTACCGCACCCGGCCGGGAGACGCCTCCGAGGAGGGGGACGCCTCCGGACCTCGGAAAAAGGGAGGCAGGGACGATGACGCGGGCGGCGCCGATCCCCAGCCCAGGCTCTGGTGACGCGCTTCTCGATTGCCTGGGACTCCTGTGCCCCCTCCCCGTGGTTCGGGTCGCGGAGGCGCTGAAGGCCATGGGCCCGGGCCAGGTGCTCGAGGTGCTGGCGGACGACCAGGGTGTCAAGGCCGACCTCCCAGCGTTCTGCAAAAGCGCGGGGCATGAGTGGGCGGGATTCGTGCAAGAGGGCCGCACGGTCCGGTCCTTTATTCGAAAGTCACGGTAGGACGGAGGGCCAAGGGATGAGCGAGGCAGCCATTGTCCAGGCGCTGGGCCCGCAGGATATCCCGGCGGTCCACCGCCTGTGGACGGAGGCAGGCCTTCCCTATCATCCGGAGGGCCGGGACTCCGTGGAACGGATGGCGGAGGAGCTGGCCGCAGGCGGCGCCCTTCTCCTGGGCGCCTACGTTGGAGGCGCGCTGGCCGGTGTCGTTCTGGGAACGGACGACGGGCGGAAAGGGTGGATCAACCGGCTCGCCGTTGCCCCTTCCTTCCGGAGAGCGGGCATCGGCGCGCGCCTCATCGCCGCCTGCGAAGAGGCCTTCGCAAGGCGGGGCAGAGGCATCGTCGCCTGCCTCATCGAGGACTGGAACGGCCCGAGCCTCGCCCTTTTCCAGCGGGAGGGCTACGTTCTCCGGAAGGACATCCACTACCTCCGAAAGGTCCGGGCCGGAGAGGCCTGGTAGGGCCGCCGGCCCGGAAACCCAATGGCCCGCTCACCCCGCACCGCTCCCCGCTCCTTCCTGTGGGAGCCCGCCGCGGACCCCCGATTTCGGGAGAACGTGAAAGCCACCTTCGATCTGCCCGCCTCCCCGGGCACCCTTGAAGCGCCTCCGTCCGAAATGCGCGAGGAACTGCGGGCAGGAATGGCCCGGGCCGGTGTGAAGGGCCTCTTCACTCACCAGGCGCGGGGGCTCGAGGGTCTGCTCGCCGGCCGCGACCTGATGGTCAGCACGCCTACGGCCAGCGGCAAGAGCCTCGTCTACCAGCTGTACGCCCTCAACACCTGGCTCGAGGACTCCTCGCGGCGGTTTCTTTTTCTCTACCCGTACAAGGCCCTTGCCCAGGACCAGTGCGCCAAGATCAACGGCTTTGCGGAAGCCCTCGGAATTTCCGGATTCCGGGCCGCGGTTTACGATGGGGACACGGGAAACGCCCGTCGCAAGGAACTCCAAAAGGACCCTCCGCCCGTCCTCATCACCAACCCGGACATGCTCCACCTGGCCTTCCTGGCCTTCCGTGAGAACTGGGAGGGGTGGTTTCGGCGACTCTCCCTGGTGGTACTCGACGAGGCTCACGTGTACAGGGGGATTTTCGGGGCCAACGTCCATCACCTCTTGTGGAGGCTGGGCCGGGTTCTGGACCGCGCCGGCGCCGCGCCCCGATGGGTGGCCACGTCGGCCACCTTATCCGACGCCGGCGGGTTCTTTCGCGCCCTTACCGGACGGGAGGCCCTCGTTCTCGAGGAGAGCGGGGCCCCGCGCCCCCCCCGCCGACTCCACTTGCTCGCAACGGAGGGGAGTCCCTACACCCTGGCCGTGGAGGTCATGGACCGGCTCCTGAAGGAAGAGCGGAGAACGCTCACGTTCACCAAGGCCCGTGGAGTCACCGAACTTCTGTACTCGTGGCTGTGCCAAAGGGACCGGTCCTACCGAAAGAGCGTCTCATCCTATCGCGCCGGATTTCTTCCCTCCGAGAGGAGGCGCATCGAGGCCGCCTTCTTCGACGGATCCCTCAAGGGGGTGGTGAGCACCTCGGCCATGGAGGTGGGAATCGACGTGGGCGGGCTCGACGCGTGCGTCCTCGTGGGCTATCCAGGGTCCCTCGTCTCCCTCTTTCAGCGCATGGGCCGGGCGGGGCGGGGGAGCGGAGAGGCGGCGGTCTTTCTCATCGCCATGCCCGACGCCTTGGACCAGTACTTCGTGACCCACCCCGATCGCCTGTTGACCCGTCCCTTGGAGGAGGCGGTACTCGACCCGGAAAACCCCCTTCTCCTCCCGCCCCACCTCCTGTGCGCGGCGCGGGAGGTGCCTCTTGCGGATGCGGAGTTCCCCGCCGAGGGGCTCCACCGCTGCATCCTGGAAGACCTGGCGGAGGCGGGCGACCTCCTTCTGGACGCGGAGGGCACGGCCTGGCACACCCTGCACCGTTCACCCCACCGGGACATGAGCCTCCGGGGGATCGGGGAGAGCTACCGCATCGTGGATCCCTCGGGAAAGGCCATCGGGACAGTGGATGGAGTGCGGGTTCACCGGGAGTGCCACGCGGGCGCGGTGTACCTCCACCAGGGCCAGAGTTACGAGATCGTGACGCTATCGCACAAGGACTTGAAGGCCGTGGCCCGGCCCTCGGATGCGGACTACTACACCGAGGCGCGGGGGGACAAGGAAACCGAAATCCTTGAGGTGCTGGACCGACGGAGGACGGGGCCGGCGGAGCTGTGCCTGGGCCGCCTCAAGGTCACGGAGCACATCACCTCTTTCGTGAAGAAGAGCCTGAGTGGAGGCGAAACGCTGTCGGAGCATCCCCTCGAGGCGCCCCCCATCGTCTTCGAGACGGAGGGCTTCTGGGTCGTCCTCCCGCCCGGCTCGGAGCCCGCCGCCGCGGGAAGGGGATTGCACTTCATGGGAGGCATCCATGCCTTCGAGCACGCCCTCATCGGCATGTTTCCCCTCAAGGCCCTCTCGGACCGGTGGGATCTCGGCGGCATTTCCTACCCCCTCCATCCGCAGACGGGCGGGCCGGCCGTATTTCTCTACGACGGCTATCCCGGTGGAGTGGGTCTTTGCAGGAAAGGCTACGGGCTCTTCGAGGATCTCCTCCACGCCACCGCCGACCTCCTGCGGGGTTGCCCCTGTGAGACCGGTTGCCCGGGATGCGTCCAGTCCCCCAAGTGCGGCTCCGGAAACAAGCCCCTCGACAAGGAGGCGGCCCGTCTCGTCTGCTCGATCCTTCTCGGGATGGAGGATCTAAATGCGGGGGATGCAAAACCCGTGGATCTCTCCGCGATGCCGGGCACGAATCGAAGGAGGAAGCCCCCCTCCTTGCCCCCTGGGCGCTTGGTCTTCGATCTCGAAACCCAGCGCCTCGCCGCCGAAGTGGGGGGTTGGGGTCACATTGCGGCCATGCGTCTGGCCCTGGGCGTGACCTGGGACCTGGACCGGGACCGTTGGCGCACCTATTTCGAGGAAGAGGCCGGCGCACTCGTGGAGGACCTTCTGGCCGCGCCGCTTGTGGTGGGCTTCAACGTGGACGGCTTCGATCTGGCGGTCCTCCAGCCCTACACGGACTTGGACCTGCACAAGGTCAAGACCTTGGACCTCCTGAAGGTGCTGAGGAAGAGAATGGGCTTCCGGGTTTCCCTGGCCTCCCTGGGGGAGGCCAACTTCGGCGAGGGCAAGAGCGCCGACGGAGTTCAGTCGGTGGCGTGGTTCAAGGAGGGTCGCTTCGACCTCATCGAGTCCTATTGCCGACAGGACGTGGCCCTCACGGGGCGCCTCTTCCGGAAGGGTCTTCAGGAGGGGCACGTCTTGGTCCGCGACCGGTCCGGCGGCCTGCTTCGCATCCCCGTGAACGGGTGGGGGATCGCGGAGAAGGAAAGGGGCCGTTAGCCTTCGGGCGGCGGGGACGGACGGCAGTCCAGGGGGAACTGCAGGACGAAGGTCGCCCCCCGGTCGGCATTGTTCCTCGCGATGAGGGATCCCCCGTGGATTTGGGCGTAGTGGCGGGCCAGGGTCAGGCCGAGCCCGGAGCGTCCCTGGCGGGTCGTGAAAAAGGGCTCGAAGAGCCGATCCGCCTTTGCGACCGGGATCCCGTGCCCCGCGTCCTCCACCAGCACGCGCACCTGCCCTCCGTCCACCTGGCCTTTCACGATGACCGTTGCGCCCTCCGGGGAGGCCGTAAGCGCATTGGCGATCAGGTGGGAGAGGGCCAGGGCGACCTTCTTCGGCGCGGCCCACAGGGTTGGGGCGGTTTGGGGAAGGCTCACGCGTATCTCCACCCGCTCGGCCCGCCCGGGCTCCTGGGAGCGGGCCTCCTGGACGGCCTGCTCCACGAGGGGGCCGAGGGAAACGGCCTCGATCTCCTCTGGGGCCACGGAGAGGCTCAATTCCATCATGGTCCGCATGAGGCGGTCCAGCCTCTGGACGTTCTCGTTCATCAGGTCCACGTGCGTCTCGCCTTCAGGGGACGCTGGGATGAGCCGGCGAAGGGCCGACAAGTTGACCTGGATGGCGAAGAGGGGATTGCGGACCTCGTGGGCGAGCCCCTGGGCAATCTTCCCGAGGGCTTCGAGTTGCCGCGCCCGGGCCTCGACCTGCGCGCGCCGCCGCTGGCCGGTTACATCAATGAGGGTGCCCTCCAGGTAAGGCTCTTGCCCCGGCTCGCGCACGAGGACGGCGTTTTCGAGGATGCGGAAGAGGCTCCCGTCCTTGCGCCGGGTCTGCACCTCGTGGTCGGTGACGGCGCCGTCCCGAAGGAGCCTGGCCCGAAAGGCCTCGTAGTCCTCGCTCCGGGCGGTGAACCGGTGACTGGAGGCCTGCATCACCTCCTCGGGCGATGTGAAACCGAAGAGGCGCGCAAAGGCTTGGTTGCACTCGATGAGCGATCCGTCCATGCGCGCCCGGTACACGCCGGCCAAGTTCCGCTCGAAGAGGAGCCGGTAGCGTCTCTCGGACTCCGCCAGGGCTTGCTCCGCCTCCCGGCGTCTCGTCACGTCGCGGTTGATGGTGAGGATGGCCGGGCGTCCCCTGAAGGTGATGACCGCCGCGTTGGCCTCGATGGAGAGAAGGCGGCCGTCCTTGCGCCTGTGGGCCGTTTCGAATTCCAGGTTGGCGCCCGCGGCAAGGGTCCGACGGATGGCGTCCTTCCCGCGCAGAAGGTCAAGGGTCAGGGTCTCCAGGGAAAGCCCGAGCAACTCCTCCCGGGGGAAGCCGTAGACCTCGACGGCGCGCTGGTTGGCGTCCAGGATCGCCTCTGATTCGGGGTCAAAGATCAAAATGGGGTCGTGGGCGCACTCGAAGAGGTCCCGGAAGTAGCGCTCGGATTCACGAAGGGCATCCAGGGCCCTTCGCCGGTCGGTCACATCCACCGAGATCCCTCCGACGAAGGGGATCTCGCCGGGGACGGCCCCGAGGGGGAACTTGGAGCAGGAGAAAAAGCGGATTTGGCCGTCGAACTCCTGGGCCTCCTCCTGCCACTCGAGGTGGCGTCCCTCCCGCGCACTCCGGTCCTCGGCCTCGATGGGCTCCGCCAGCTCCGGAGGGAACAGGTCTCCGGGGGTCTTCCCCAGGACGTCCTTTCGCTCCAGTTTCATGAGGCCTTCCCAGGCCTCGTTTACATAGACATACCTCCCTTCGGCGTCGCGGAGGAAGGCGGGGCCCGGGATGTGGTCCACGAAGGCACGGAGGGACTCCTGGGCGCTCTTGCGGTCGGTGATGTCGACGCTGATGCCCGCCACCCGCGGAGGGCGGCCTTCGCCGCAAGGGAGGGGAAACTTGGAGCAGGAGAAATACCGTGTGCGGCCCCCCACCTCCTCGGGCTCCTCCTCCCAAACCTGGACCCGGCCGGCCAGGGTCCGAGCGTCTTCTTCGAGGATGCGGAGCGCCGTTTCATGGGGGAAGAGATCTGCGGGCGTCTTGCCGAGGACCTCCTGCGAGGGCAGTCCGCTCAGCGCCTCCCAGGCCTCGTTCACGTATACGTAACGACCCTCGGCGTCGCGTATGAAGACGACGCCGGGCACGCGGGCCAGGAAGGCCTGGAAACAGGCTTCGGACTCCCGAAGCGCTTTCTCGGCGAGTCTGCGTTCCGTGATGTCGACCAGAGTTCCGGACACGACGAGGCGGCCACGCTCGTCTTTCTCGAGCTTGGCGGTCACGAGGATCCAGAGAGTGGCGCCGTCCAGCCTTCGAACGGCCATTTCATGGCCGTTGACGGAACCGGAGGCGCGGAGGGCATCGAGGAAGGCGCGCCGGGCATCGAGGTCGAAGTATCCCTCCCAGGCCGAGTGCTTCTTTGCCTCCTCCGCCGAGGGCAGGCCGAAGAGCCGCGCGCAGGCGTCGTTGCAGGCGAGAATCTCTCCCTCCACCGTTGTGGAGAAGACGCCCGCCAGGCTTCCCTCGAAGAGCTCCCGGTGCCGGCGTTCGGATTCCCGCAATTCGGCCTGGGCCCTTTTCAAGCCGGTGATATCGAGGGCGATTCCGCCTACGAGGGGCTCGCTTCCGCCGGGCACGGGGATCGGAAAGACCGTCTCGGTCCAGAATTTATAACCGTCGGGCCCCGGAAGCGCAAACTCCTGCCGGAGGGACCTTTGCTCCTCCAAAACCCTGCGATCGAGGTCGAGAAAGTCCCGGGCCACAACGTCCGGGAAGACCGCCGAGGGCGAGAGCCCCGGCACCTCCTCCGCGGGAAGGCCCGTCTCCCGGCACCAGCCCCCGCTGGTCCAAACGTAAAGACCCCGGGCGTCCCGGATGAATGCCATGCCGGGCAGGTGGCTCATGAACGCGGTGAATCGCGCTTCCGTCTCGCGCCGTGCCGCGAGCTGCGCCTCCAGTCTTTCGTTCAGGTTGCGGGCGTCGCGGACCGCCTCCTCAACGTGGGCCTCCAGTCGGCGTTGGCGGTTCACGAGGAGATACGTGGCGAGTCCGCCGGTCAGAGAAAGGAGCCATCCGATGGCCAAGAAGGCCGTCTTCTCGATCCTGGCTCCCTCCCCTTGAGCTTCTCCCGGCGCGAGGGCGCCGGCGGAGTGGTGCCTCTCCACGCGGGGGGCCAGGTACCCGATCCAGAGAAGAGCGCAAGCACCCAGGAGGAGGACTCCGGCGGCGAGGCCGGCCAGGGAGGCGGGGAGGCGTGAACCCCTGAAGTAGCTGCGTATACCTTTCATGCTTTGTTCCGCCATCGGATTGCTCGTCCCTCGGTCCTGCAGTTTCCGCCTGTTCGGGCGTCGCCTCCGGATCCCGTCTCTCCCGTCCGCCGGGTCACACTTCGAAGAGCTGGAGGGACACGGCGCCGGGGCGGCCTTCGACGGCGCCGTAGGCCATCGTGCATCGGGGGAGAGAGGATCCCGCCGCGAGGCGCGACGCGAGCACCTGCCGGAGGGACACTACCTCGCGTCCTGAGGCGCGAAGGCGGGAGAGAAACCCTCGAAAACCGTCCAGAAAAGGACCACCTTCCAGCTCGGCGGATGCCCCGTAGACCGGCCAGTCCGAGGCGGCGGCCTCGTCGGCCAGTCGCGCGAAGGCGGCGGCCGGCGCGATTCCCTCGGAGAGGAGGAGCTCCCGCGCCGTGGCGAGGGTGACCGGCACCTGCGGTGTCCTCAGTACCCGGGCCTGGATGACGGGCACGAAGGGGTCGGTGCCCCGGCAGTCGGAAGCGAAAAGGAGGTTGAGGCGGTCCTGGAGGCGGAGGCTCTCGTCGCTGCACATCCAGCCGGGAGCGGCGAAGGACTGGGGCGGGACGCCAAATACCCGGATGAAGGACTCCTCCCCGCGGGTGAGTTCCAGCGAGATCCGCTCCGGGTCCATGTCCGCGATCCGCCTCTGCCAGAGGAAATGGTCCCAAGGCATGGCGCCGGCCTCCAGGCCTGCTTCCTGCAAGGGGGATGCGAACGCCGATGCGGCGGTGGACAGGGGGGAGGCGGAGAGGACGCCCGTCCCGAGTATTCCCCATCCATACGCTCGGGGGAGGCCATATTGCAGGGCCTTCCAAGCGAGGAAGGGCTCGGCCAGGAAAGAGCGTGCCGCGAGGTGGGCCCGGCATGGACCCAGCCCGACGTAGAAGGTCGCTCGGGCTTCCTCCTCCCTCAGGACGCGGAGTAGGCCAGGGAGACGCGCGAATCCGGCGGTCGTGCGTACCTCTACGCGGAGGCCAACTACGGGCCCGCTAGGAGCGTCGCCCGCGCGGGACTGGATCTCGGAGGCCTCTCCGTCCTCGGAGCGGCGAGGATGCTTGCGGATTTCGCTAAGCCGCGCTTCGTCGGGGATCTCGTAGCGTCCCCTACGCGGCGACTTGGGCCCTCGGAGTCCGAGCACGTTCTTGTACCAGGGCACGATGGCTCCTCCCCAGGGGAATTGTAGCCCGGGGGAAGGGGACGAGAAAGGCTAGGCGGCCCCCCGGGTGGAAAGGACGGCTGGAAGGGTCTTGGCGAGAATGACGAAATCTAGGGTCAGGGACCAGTGGTCGATGTACTGGAGGTCCAACCGCATCCAGGTGTCGAAGTCCAATTCGCTGCGGCCGGAAATCTGCCAGAGGCAGGTGATTCCAGGGCGCATGGAGAGGCGCCTCCTCTGCCAGCGGGCGTATCGATCCACCTCCGACGGAATGGGCGGGCGGGGGCCCACCAGGGACATATCCCCCACAAAAACGTTCCAGAGCTGGGGCAGTTCGTCCAGGGAGAACTTTCGAAGGAGCCTGCCCACGGAAGTGATGCGAGGATCCTGGCGGATTTTGAAAACAGGGCCGTCGGCCTCGTTCAGGTGCGTGAGGTCCGCCTTCAGCTCCTCCGCGTTCTGCACCATCGTCCGGAACTTGCGGCACATGAAGCGGCGCCCGTGGAGCCCCACCCGCTCCTGGCTGAAAAGGACGGGCCCCCGGGAGGTTGCCTTGATGAGGGCGGCCAGGGCAGCCAGCAGGGGCGCAAGGAACAGGAGACCCAGAGCGGAGGCGATGAGGTCGATGGCCCTCTTGAGGAAAAGGGCGATGTAGTTGTGCGGGACCGTCGAGAAGCGGAGTAGGGGAAGCTCCTCCAGGCGCTCGAGGTGGACCTGGGCCACAAGGTGCGGAAAGAGGTTCGCGGCCACGAGCGTGTCCACCCCCTGGTCCTCGCACATGAGAAAGAGGTCCTCGAAGCTCCCGAGGTTCCCGGCCGTGACGCAAAAGATGACACCATCCACCACCTCCGCCTCGAGGAGGGCGGGAAGGCCCGCGACTTCCCCCAGGTCCCTCAACCCAAGCCCGGTCATCTGGGCCACGTCGTCGGCCGTGTCCACCCCCGGGGCGCTGAGAAACCCCTTTACCTGGACGCCCAGTTCCGGGCGCTCCTGGATGCGCCGGCCCAGGATTCGGGCCTGGGGTCCCGCGCCCACGAGGAGCACGCGCCTGGCGTACCGTCCCTTCTGGGCGGCTCTCCGGAACCAAAGGGCCGCGGCGTAACGAAGCGACGTGGACAGGACCGTGAACAGCAGGAGGAAGGAGACAAGGAAAACCCGGCTCAGGAAGGTCAGTTTGAGGAGGTAGGCCAGAGCGAGGGTCACGAGGAACGCGGTGACCATGGCCCTGGCGTTGAGGAGGAATGCGGAGGTCAGGGGCAGGCTCGGACTCAGGGCGTAGCCCTTCAAGGCATAGAGGCAACCGAGGATCACGAAGGAGGACAGGAGAAACACGGGAAGGTAGTCGCCCAGAGGGAATACGGGCCGCTGGGCCATCGCTTGAATCAAGAGCGGCAGGACGTCCCGGCGCAGAAGATAGGCGCTCAGAAAGGCCGCCGCGAGTGCGGCCAAGTCCGAGAGGGCGCACACAATGTTGAATTGGTAGCGGTACGCCTTCAGCATGCCCCGATCCTCGAATGGCCCGATTCTAGCACAAGAGGCGGGGCTTTAAGAGCGGCGAGGGGCGCGGTTCAGGGGGTGGCCGGTGGTTCGGCTTCGAGGTCGAGGCGCGGGCCCTGGATGGAGATCCGGCAGGTCCGGCCGTCCGGCGTTTTTCCCCTTCGGATGGAAGAGTCGGCGCCCGCCGGTTCCCAGCCAAAGGCCGCCGCGAAGCGGTTGGCGCCGGAAAGGGCGGCCTGTGGGCTTTCGTACATGGCGGCGAGGCGAATCAGCGACCCGCCATCGACCGGATAGTCCGCCGACACAGCCGTGGCGCGCCCCGCGGCGAGCATGAGGACGTCCGAGTCAACGAAGGGCAGCGACGCCTGCAGACCAAGGGGCCCCCGCGCGATGCGGAGGGACCCGGCGGCTTGTCCGGTCTCCGGAATCCAGGAGAGGCAGGCGACGTCCGTGGCGGCGGACTCCCTCGCGAGGGCCGCTCGAACGGACCCCAAGAGCGCACCGCGGGCATCGGGACCGGAGGCTCCGGCCGTAGCGACCAGGTAGAGACACCCCTTCACGGCGCGCACCTGGGTCCTCCCCACCGTGTTCCGATCGGAAAGGGCGGCCTCGGGCGTCTCCCGGCCACAGTTCATGAGGTAGATTCCCAAGGCCGCGGCGGAGTCCATCATCTCGTACGCTTCGAGGACGATTTCGGCCCCCGCCGGCCCCGCGTATCGCGAGACGATGCAAGTTCTGAAACCCAGTTCCAGGAAGGTCTCGGCGCCCCCGTCAATGTGGTCGTACAGGGACTCTCCGGAGAAGGTCCGAGGGGAGGCGGAGCGAGTCCAGCCGGACGGGAGGCCGTCGGGCGGGACGCAGTCGCGCGCGGGAGCGCCGGCCGGGGCTGGGATGGCCGCGAACAGCAGACCGGCGGCGAGCACGAAGTCCTGGAATGCTCCCGGCGTTCTCACGCTCGGATCACCTCGACCTTCGCCGGGTCGACCACGCCGAGGCCCAGCTTTTCGGCCTGCCTGAGGTAGTCGGTGAAGCGGGGAGCCTCGTTGACCTTGACCCCCATGGCCTTTCTCTTGGCGACCATTTCCCCATGGCACACGGCGTCCAGGGCGAAGGGATCGGTGGCGAAGTACAAGGTGTTGTGCGGATATTGGAACTGCTCGTTGCCCATGGGCCCGCCGTCGTACTGCCCACGAATTCCGTCCACGATGTTGAGGACCAGCTTGTCCCTCACCCACGGGGCCGCCACGACCTCCGTGCACACCCTGAAGAACAGGGGCTGGTGGAGGCGTCCCGTGTTGCAGGTGACTCCGTAGCCAAGGTTCTTCGTGGCGATGGAGATTCCGTTTCCAGTGTTCTTAAACACGGGAAGGTTGATGATCTTCGTCAGCTTCTGCGTGACGAGTCTTCCAAAGTAGCTGTACTCTCCGTCGAAGACGTGCTGGTTCATATAGGCGTCGTCGCTCCCGTAGCCCGGGACCGACTTTCCCAGAACCCCCTTCGCGTAGTAGTAGGCCCCGAGGTCGAAGTTCTTGGCGCTGACGTGCTCGCCTGTCTCGTTCTTCCAAGGCTTTCCCTCTTCGGCGATGGTCTGCATGGCCTCAATCTGGACGCCGGGGAACCGCTGGGGTGTGAAGCCGGCCTCCTTGAGCATATCGTCGAAGCGGTCCCAGATGACGATGTTCCTTCTCGGAAGGCCGCAACGCTCCAGCCAGGAGACGACCGCCTCGACCACTTCGGGCTTGGTGCTGATGAGGGGGGCGCCGACGGGGTTGACCTTGATTCCGACCACGTCCGACTTGGAGAAAAGGAGATCGAAGCTCTTCCTCAGGCGCTTTCCGGTAAGGCGGCAGATGCCCGCCTCCACCATGTCGGCGACGACGGCCGGATCCACCTTATCGCCCTTGAGGCACTTCTCGTTCGACAAGCGAACGACCCTTCCGGGAAAGGGACCGGGTATGGCGTGAGGACCCTTTGGGACCTTGATGAAGTCCGCGAGGTTGGTCTCCACCTCCGTCGGCGGCGTGGGCTTTGGAGTCTCCTCCGCGTCGGAAGGAACGCCGAGAACCACCCCCCCGGTGACCGCCGCGGAGGCGGCCCCCAGGGACTTCAAGAAGAGGCGCCGGTCCACGCCGGCGTCGGAGGGAAGGCTGCGATACGTTCGACGGGCCATCGGGACCCCCTTTCGAGCTACGCGATCAGTGTACACCTTTCGGCGGGGCCAACGGTCCGAACGGGCTTCCTCAGGGAGGGGCGGCCGCCTGGACGGGCGGAATGCCGTCGGGCGCCGGGTCGGATCTTTCCAGGGAGAGGCGCCCTCCGAGGGCCAACAGGAGAACGGTGCCCAGAAGGACCCAAAACGGCTCAAGAAGGACCAGAGGGGCGAAGAGAAAGAGGGGGATCCAAAGGAGGCTTCTTCCAGAGCGTGATTTGAGGACCACCCGGCGGGAGAGGACGGCTCGCCAAGCGGCGGCAATCCAGCTCTGCACTTGGAAACCGGAAAGGCTGAACTCTTCCACCCTGGGCCTCCTGCCGTTCATGTCCGCCTCCCGGCTCCGCGCGCCGGCGCTTGAGTCAGGCTATACGAAGGGTCAAGGCGCAAGGTTGCCGTCACCCTGCGACTTACGCTCCCAGGCCTTCGGCGGAAGCGGGCTGACCACGACGGCCCGCAAGGGCTCGTTCTCCGCGGGCTAAACCCCGGCCGCCCTTCTCCCGTATCACTGGCGAGCGGGGACGGAGAGGAGGCAGGGGATGAGGCCGTGGCGGTCGAAGTGGATCTTGGTGGCGGCGCTGGCCCTCTCGTCGGGGCTCCTTCGGGCCCAGGATGCGGGGGAAGCCCTCTTGGACGTCGGAGCGGTCCAGACGGGCCAGCTGGGGCCAGGGGAGACGCGCGGGTACCCTGCGGTGCTGGGCAAAGGGGACTACGTGAAGGTCGTGGCCCAGCAAAAAGGGGTGGACCTGGTGCTGACGGTCCTGGATCCGGACGGGGCCAAATGCGCCGAGGTGGACAGCCCCAACGGGGCCTTTGGCCCAGAGCCTTGGGAGGGGGAGCTTTCGAAAGCGGGGACGTACATCTTCCAGGTCTCCTCGCCCGATCCGAAGTCCAAACCAGGGGCCTACGAAATCAAGATGCTCGTCCGGCTCGCGGCAGACGAATACGCCTCCCACAAGATCGTTCCCCTGGAGCCCGGTGTCCTGGAACGCTTCCGGGGGAATTTCGAGGTCGCCCCCGGGAGGGTTCTTTTCGTGGGGCCCATGGCCGGGATCTTCACCGCTGGCGGGAAGGACATCTTGTACTTCCGGGACTCAGAAACCCGCAGGACGGGTCCCCTGTACCCCGCCTCGGCCACCCGGTTTTTCAGCGGCCCCGATCTGGGGGATCCCTATCCGCCGGAAGATGAATTCGCCTTCACGATGAACGCCGAGGGCGCCCCGGAGTCACTCGTCTGGACGCCCAGGGGCGGCGCTCCCGTGAAGGCCAAGAAGGTGGACCCCTTCCGGTACGAGCCGGTGGCCTTCGACAGCGGCGGCGCGATCCTGAGGGGATACGTGCTCGTTCCGGAGGGGAGGGGCCCCTTCCCGGCCGTCCTTCACGTCAACGGCTCGCAGGGATCGCGGGCCGACGTCGGGACCTCCGGCAACTTCTTCGTACGGCAGGGGTTTGCCTTCATGGCCTTCGACAAGCGGGGGGCGGGCAAATCCACGGGGCGCTGGCAGGAGGCGAGCCTCGAGGACCTGGCGGACGACGTCCTGAAGGGTTTGGAGGTTCTGAAGGCGCGTCCGGACGTGGACGCGAAGCGCCTGGGGCTCTGGGGAGCGAGCCAGGGAGGCTGGGTGGGTGCCATCGCCGCCTCCCGCTCGCCCGACGTGTCCTTCCTGGTCGTCCAATCGGGGTCGGGGGTCTCGGTGGTTGAGAACATGGCGCACGAATCCCGGTCCCAGATGGCGGGGGCGGGCCTTTCCGGTGCAGACCTCGAGGAGGGGACGGCCCTCGTGAAGAGGCTCCTTCAGATGATGGCCGACGGCAGGACGTACGAGGAGGTTGCGGCCGCAGGAGCGTCCGCCGAGGGGAGGTCCTTCGCACCCTTTGTGGCCTTCGGAAAGCTCCCCCGCGACCATTACCTCTGGAAGTGGGTGCGGCTCTGTGGCAACACGGACTCTGCCCATGCCCTTCGAAAGGTCCGCTGTCCCGTCCTCTGGTTTCTGGGAGACCGGGACAGCCAAGTCCCCGCCGCCGTGAGCGAGAAGCGGATCCGGGACGCGCTGGCGGCAGGAGGCAACCCGGACTACACGGTCAAGGTGCTCTCTCCCGCCAACCACGGCCTTTTGGAGTGCTCCTCGGGGCTTTGGTCCGAGGTGCGGACGTGCAAGCGCTACGTGTCCGGCTACTGGGAGACCATGGCCGATTGGCTGATGACCCGCGCGGGCGAAACTCGATAGGCTCGGGCCGGTGTTCGGGCCCGCCCCGAAGGGCGGGCCCTGCTCAGGGAGGGAAGGAGGGAGGGTTGCCGACTAGCGAGGCCGGACGGGCATTTCGTCCGCCCTCACAAGGTATGACGGGCGAAGAGGGAAACTGTCTAGGGAGGATCCGAGAATGCACGAGCAAACCTTCTTCGGGTGGGTCCGGCGCGCGGCGCGCCCGGCCGTTGCGCTTGCCGCCGCGTTAGTCTTGGCACTCAGTGTGGCGCCCCGGGCCCAGGAGGGGGACTACGCCAAGAAACTGGAAGGGTTCGACGCCTACATGGAGAAGACCCTGAAGGAGTGGAACGCGCCGGGCGTCGCCGTCGGTGTCGTCGTGGGCGACAAAGTCGTGTTCGCCAAGGGCTACGGATTCGCCGACGTGGGAAAGAAAGTGCCCATGACGGCCAGGACCGTGTGCCCCATTGCATCCAACAGCAAGCTCTTCACCGCGGTGGCGGCGGGGCTCCTTGTAGAGGAGGGCAAGCTCGATTGGACTGCGCCCATCCGCGAAAAGGTCCCCTCCATACGCTTCGCCAATGACGCCCTGGACAACAGCGTGTCGCTGCGGGACATGCTGGCGCACCGAACGGGCATCACCCGCCACGACTTCATTTGGTATCGGGCGGATTTCACGCGCAAGGAGCTTTTCGAACGGCTGAGGTTCATGGAGCCCAAGGAGCCCATCCGGACCACCTTCATCTACAACAACATGATGTTCATGGCCGTTGGCTACGCCATCGAACTCCAGTCGGGCAAGACCTGGGAGGAATTCGTCCGGACCCGGCTCTTCGATCCCCTGGGCATGTCCTCGTCCGGATTCACGATCGGCGAATTGAAGAAGGCCCCCGACCACGGCGTCCCGTACACCGAACGGCGGGAGAGCGACGAACTCTACGAAATCCCATACTACGAGGACACGGAGGGCATGGCCCCCTGCGGCGCCATCGTCTCCAACGTGGAGGACATGACACGCTGGCTCGTCGCGCTGATGAACGACGGCAAGTTCGACGGCAGGCAGATCATTCCCTCCGCCGTTCTCAAGGAAACCCTCACCCCCGCCGTGGCCCTGCCCAACACCGCGGGACAGGCCCGGGGTTGGTGGGAAGTCGTGAACTCCACCTACGGCATGGGCCGCAACGTCGCCGTGTATCGCGGCAAACTGTACTCGTACCACGGAGGAGACATCAACGGCTTCCACTCCCAGGTCTCCATGATGCCTCAGGAGAAGATCGGCGTCGTGGTGCTCGAAATCGGAGACCACTGCGCCATGCTCCGGGACGCCGTGGGGTACAACGTGTACGAACGCCTCCTGGGCATGGACCCGACGCCATGGAGCGACCGCTACCTGGCCCTTTACAAGAAGGGCAAACAGGCGGGCAAGGAAGGCCGGGCAAAGGCCGGCGCCGACCGCGTGCCCAACGCCCTTCCCTCCCATGCCCTCCAGGCCTATGCGGGCACCTACGAGCACCCGGCCTACGGTGACATGCCCGTAACCTTCAAGGAGGGAAAGCTCACCTTTGGATTCCGCACCATGAACCTCCCCCTGGAGCCTTACCACTACGAGCGTTTTGACACGCCGGACGACGAGGAGTTTGGGAAATGGAGCCTCAACTTCCAGACCAACCCCCAGGGCGACGTGGACAAGGTGGTCGTGTCCCTCGACGAAAAGGAGGTCACCTTCGTCCGGCGGCCGGACCGGCTCGACGCCAAGACCCTGGCCCTCATCGCCGGGACGTACGAGACCGCCACCGGGATGAAGTTCGAGGTGCTTCTCAAGGAAGGCGTCCTGTACCTTGCCTTTCCCGGCCGCCCAGCAGACCCGCTGATTCACTACAAGGGAACGAAGTTCCGGCTGAAGGAGTACTCGGACCTGGTCCTGGATTTTGTGATGGAAGACGGGAAGGTGAAGGGATTGAACCAGATCTCCGCCGACGGGCAGTTCATGATGCTCAGGAAGTAGAGCTGTTTTGTCCAGGAAGGGGGCCGGCCCTTGGGCCGGCCCTCAGAGGATTTCCTCCAAGGCGGTCAGGAGTCGGTCCGCCTCCGCCTCGGGCAGGACGAGGGGAGGGTAGAAGCGCAGGATTCGGGCGGCGGGCTTGAATCCCGCCAGGAAGCCCTTTTCGAGGAGCCTGCGGTGGACCTCCGCCAGGGCGAAGCCGGGGCCGTCGGGCTGGAATTCGAGAGTGGCCATGAGGCCCCGTCCCCGGACCTGGAGAATCGCGGATTTGCGGAGGGCCAGGTCCCGAAGCG
>JBFLVU010000006.1:0-8875 GCA_040758175.1 Acidobacteriota bacterium
CCAGGTGAAACCCATGGTCTTCGCAGGGCTCTACCCCGTGGACCCGGCGGCCTATCCGGACTTGCGCGAGGCCCTGGACAAACTGCGCCTCAACGACTCCTCCTTCTTCTTCGAGCCGGAGACGAGCGACGCCCTTGGGTTCGGTTTCCGGTGCGGGTTCCTGGGCTTCCTCCACATGGAGATCATCCAGGAGCGCCTGGAGCGCGAGTTCGACCTCGACCTGATCACCACCGCGCCCAACGTGCGGTACCAGGTGCTCAAGGTCACGGGGGAGACGGCGGACGTGGAGAACCCCGCGAGCCTCCCTCCGCCGCAGGACCTGGAATCCATCCGCGAACCCTACGCCCTTGTCACCGTGCTCACCCGGGGCGAATACGTAGGCAACCTCCTGAAACTCATGGAGGAGCGCCGGGGAACCCAGAAGGGGTTCCAGTACGCCTCAAAGGACACCATCGTGCTGAAGTACGAGTTGCCGCTGAGCGAGATCATCGTGGACTTCCACGACCGCCTCAAGTCGCTGTCGAGGGGCTACGCCTCCATGGACTACCAGATCGAGGAGTACCGTCCGGGAGACCTCGTGAAGCTGGACATTCTCGTGAACGGGAAGGCGGTGGACGCGCTCTCCTTCATCGTCCACCGCTCCCAGGCCGAAGCGCGCGGCCGGGCCATGGCGCAGCGGCTGAAGGAGGCCATCCCCCGCCAGCTCTTCGAAGTCGTCATCCAGGCGGCCCTCGGCAGCCGGATCATCTGCCGAACGGTGGTGAAGGCCCTGCGCAAAGACGTTCTGGCCAAGTGCTACGGGGGGGACATCACGCGCAAGCGGAAGCTCCTCGAGAAGCAGAAGGAAGGCAAGCGCCGGATGAAATCCGTGGGAGACGTCCAACTGCCCCAGGAAGCCTTCCTCTCGGTGCTGAGGATCCAGGGCGAGCAGGAGTGATCCCGGGCCGTCGGGCGGGGGAGGTTCCCCGCGGAAAACCCCATCCGATCCAATCACGTAAAGGGGGGCGGCCGAAGCCGCCCCCCGGCGTTTTCCACGGAACCGGCCCTTACCACTTATAGCCGAAGCCGATCCCGAAGATCCACGGATTGACGTCCACGCCGATGGTGTCCGCCGTCACGGGGCCGACCTTGATGGCGGCTTCCGTGTCGATCCAGGCGTACTTGAGGTCCATGTTGAAGACCCAATGGTTGCCGAAGTCCACGTCGAAGCCCATCTGCGCGGCGAGGCCGAGGGAATTGTCGAAGTCCACGCCCGTGATGCCGAGGGCCCTGAGGTCGCTCGCCAGACTGAAGCCGTGGAACCGGGTGTAGTTGAGGCCGAGGCCCATGTAGGGATCGAACTGGCTTTGGGTGGTGAAGTAGTAATTGCAGACCAGCGTGGGTGGAAGCACCTTCACGCTTCCCACGTCGGCCCCGCCGAGCAGGCCGCCGGAGGTGGATAGGTCGTGCTTGGCGTCCGCCAGCACGAGTTCGAGACCCCAGTTCTCGTGCCACTTGTACACGATGTCCAGCTCCGGCACCACCTTGGAGTCCACGGCCACCTCCGTGCCCGTGCCGATGATCTTGTCGCTGCTGTCGTTGGGGGCGATGTTGATGGCCCTCACACGAACCATCCATCCCGTGTCCTGGGCCGCCGCCACGAGGGGAAGGGCCAGGAGCAACAGCGCCGCGACGAACCACACCACACCGATTTTCCGCATGTGTCCCTCCTTCTGACTTCAGACAATCCCGCTCTATGCCAAGTAACTTAGCTCCAACCCCAACCCGGGTCAAGGTCAATCAGCCATGTGGCGAACAAGCCCTTGCGGGTCAATGGCTTGGAGCGTCGGTGGCCCCGAGGGGTCGGTCCGGGAGCGGAGCGGCCCCGCCCGACCCCCTTTGACCTTTCCTCCCCCTCGGAGTTAGCCTGGGCTGGAACCGGAAGGAGTGGCAGATGGAGCACGCGGCGATCCTGAAGCGGATGGAGCTCTTCCGGGACCTGGACAGCCTTGAGCTCATCCAGGTGTCGAAACTCGTGAAGCACCGGAAGGTGAAGGCGGGGGAGAGGGTGCTCTCGGAAGGAGATCCAGGGCATTCCTTGTACATCGTCAAGGCGGGCCGGTTCCGGGCCTTCACGTACCACGGCGGAGGCGAGCTGGAACTCGGCAGGTTCGAGGAGGCCGACGGATTCGGAGAGTTGGCGCTCATCGACCAGGGGCCGCGCTCCGCCACCGTGGAGGCCCTCTCCGAAGGAGAACTTCTCGAATTCGACCGGGAAGCCTACGAAAGCCTCATGGCCCACAGCGAGGCCCTGCAGATGAAGCTCCTGAAGAATCTGGTTAGGGACCTCGCCCAGAAGCTCCGCCGGACCAACGACCAACTCGCCAAACTTCTGTAGGCGCGTTCTTGCCGGGCCAGCGGGCGGCGAGGCGAGGTTGACGATTGTCCTCGCCCCCGCTAGGGTGGGGGCAGGGTGGGGTGGCCGAGAGGTCGAAGGCATCCGCCTTGAAAGCGGACGGCGGGAAACCGCCCGGGGGTTCGAATCCCTCCCCCACCGCCATGCTGGTTTGCCCGGTGGCCGGAACGCCGGCCGAGCTCTCTCCGGGCTCCGATGGAGGGGCAACGAAAGGGCCGCCTCCCCCCTTTCCTCTGACGAGATCCGGCATTCCCGTCAACAGACTCATCGGGACAAGTCCCGCCCTTCCTCAGGTCCGTCGGTCGAGGAGGTCCTCGATCTGCTCCGCGAGCGCCTCTGCACGGCGAGTCAGGGAGGCCAGGGCCAGGGCGAGGGATCCCAATTCCGCCCGGATCGGCTCCAAATCCTCCTCGGATACGCCGGTCAGGGAGGGGACGGAGGGTTCCCCCGCCGGGGCCGGGTTTGGATCGGGCCGGGGCACGCCGGATAGGGGGCTTACGGCGGGCTCGATGGGCTCCATCTCGATGGCGCCGATCTCCACGGGCGGAAGCGTGGTTTCCGCCGCTGGTACTTCGGGAGCGGGCGAAGCGTCCGGTGGCTGCACCGGAGCAGGCCCGGAGGCTTCCAGATCGCCGTCCACCGCTTCCAGGTCGAGGACTTCCAGGTCCTCTCCGGAAATCTCGTCCTCATGTTCGACGGATACGGTTACGACCGCCTCCGGTCCCGAATCGGACTCTCCGGCCGTGGCTGCCCCGGCAGGTTCCTCCGCTCGCGGATCGGCCACGGCGGTCCGCTCGGCGGGGGGCGCGAGGTCCTCCTCCGGTTCCACCGGGGCAGGAGCCTCCAAGGACGGGGGATGGGCTTCGGCCTTGGGTGCGACGAAGATCTCCGGAGCCGGCCTGGCGGGCATCTGAGAGCCACCCGCGATGCGAAGGGCCTCTTCCTTCCGGTGGAGATCCCGGATGACCTCTTCGATGATCTTCTTGAGGGTCTCGTTCACCCCCTGACCCGTCGTGGCCACCGAGAGGAAACTGGGGACCCGCCGCCAGTTCAGGTGTTCCTCCAGGTCCTCGGCGGAAGAGAGCTCTGGGAGGTCCTGCTTGTTGAATTGAAAGACGAGGGGGATGGTCTCGGGGTCGAGGTTGTTCAGCCGGAGGTTTTGCTTCAGGTTCTCCACGCTCTCGTGGTTCGCGTCCATCATGGCGGCCTGGCTGTCCGCCACGAAGACCACCCCGTCGCTTCCCCTGAGCACGATCCGCCGCGTCGCGTCGTAGAAGACCTGCCCGGGCACCGTGTAGAGCTGGACGCGAACCTTCATGCCCCGGATGGTCCCGAGCTCCATGGGAAGGAAATCAAAGAAGAGGGTGCGGTCGGTCTCGGTGGCCACGGTGAGCAATTTGCCCCTTCGCTCCGGGTTCGCCGCGGCGAAGATTCTCTCCAGGTTCGTCGTCTTGCCGCAGAGCCCCGGCCCGTAATAGACGATTTTGAGAGTGATTTCCTTGGTCGCCCTATTGATCATGACCATGGTCGCTCTCCTTTTGCAGTCCCACGCTCGCCATGCGGCGGTAGAGGTGGCGACGTTCGATTTCCAGTTCCTCGGCCGTCCGGGAAATGTTCCCTCCGTGCCGGACCAGCGCCTTTCGGATGAATTCCCTCTCGAAGGCCTCCCGCGCCTCCTTCAGGGGCCCCGTCCACGGGAGTTCGTCCCGCCTGGGCGCGGGGCGATCCGCAAAGAGCGGGAGATCCGAAGCCGCCACCTCGCTCGAGGATACCATGATGGCCACCCGTTCCATGAGGTTCCTCAGCTCCCGCACGTTCCCGGGCCAGGCGTACTGGCCCAGGGAATTCAGGGCGTCGCGCCCCAGGGCCTTCGGGGGACGGCCGTACTGTCTGCAGAACAGGTCGAGGTAGTGGGCGCAGAGGAGGGGGATATCCTCCCTCCGGCTGCGGAGGGGGGGCACCTGTACCGGAATCACGGCCAGCCGATAGTAGAGGTCTTCCCGGAACGTCCCCCGGCCGATTTCCACGCTGAGGTCCTTGTTTGTGGCCGCGATGACTCTCACGTCAACCTGGAGGGCCTCCGTTCCGCCGACGGGCTCGAACACCTGCTCCTGAAGAACGCGAAGGACCTTGGCCTGGGTGGCCAGGCTCATGTCGCCCACCTCGTCCAGGAAGATCGTTCCCCCGTCAGCCAGGAGGAATTTCCCCTTCTTGTGCTCGATGGCGCCCGTGAAGGACCCCTTCCGGTGGCCGAACAGCTCGCTTTCGATGAGTTCGGTCGGAATGGCGGCGCAGTTCACCTCTACGAAAGCCTCGTCCCTGCGGTCGCTGTTGAGGTGGATCAGGCGCGCCACGAGCTCCTTGCCCGTCCCGTTCTCGCCAAAGATGAGGACTCGCCCGGTCGTGGGGGCCGCGCGGCGGATCTGCTCCTTGAGGGCTCGGATGGCGGGGCTTTCCCCGATGAGGGTCACCTCGCGCTTGATCTGGTCCAGGAGAAGGATGTTCCGCTCCTCGAGCCGGCGCTTCTTCAGTGCGTTGGATACGGTGATCAGGATGCGGTCCATGGAGAGGGGCTTCTCGATGAAATCGAAGGCGCCCAGCTTGAGGGCCCGCACCGCCGTCTCGATGTTCCCGTGGCCGGATATGACGAGCACCTCCGCTTCGCGCCCCGAGGCCTTCAAAGCCTCCAAGACCTGGACGCCGTCCATGCCGGGCAGCCAGACGTCCAGGAGGATCAGGTCAAAATCCCTCGACTGGCCGAGGGCCAGCCCCGCCTCCCCCGTCTCCGCCTCCTCGACGGAGTAGCCTTCGTCCTCGAGGATCTGCCGCAGGGTGTTCCGGATTCCCTGCTCGTCGTCCACGATCAGAATGCGCCCTCTCGCCATGCGTTGCTCCCGCCGGGCTCCCCGGGCGCGCCCTGCGCCCCTCCGCGCCGGCCCTTACAGGGGAAGGGTCACCACGAAACCGGCCCCCTGTGAATACGTCTCGTCCACGCGAATCGTGCCGCCGTGCTCCTCCAGGATCCTCGCCACGATGGCGAGGCCCAGCCCAGTGCCCTTTCTCTTGGTGGAAAAGTACGGGGCGAAAAGCTTCGACCTCGCCTCGGGCGGGATACCCGGACCCGTATCCCGAACCGTGAGGACGGCTTGTCCCGCCTCCTCCTTCAGGGCCAGCGTGATGGTCCCCGGCCCGTCCATGGCCTGGATGGCGTTTTCGAACAGGTTCTTGAGCACCCTGCCCATCTGCTCCACGTCCAGTCTGAGGGGGGGGAAGGACGCGGGAAGGTCCAGGACGAAATCGGCGGCGGACCTGTAGGGCGTCAGGGTCCCCTGGATCAGGGCCAAAAGGGAAGTCGGCTTGGGCCGGATTTCCGGGAGGCGTGCGAAGCGAGAAAACTCGTTCACCATGGTCATCATGGTGTGAACCTCGCGCTCGATGGCCGTGCACCCCTCGAGGACCACGTCCAGCAGGTCCGAGCTTCTTTCCTGGGCCTTCTTTCGGATGCGCTGGGCCGAGAGCCGGATGGGGGTGAGGGGGTTCTTGATCTCGTGCGCCATTCGCTGGGCCGCCTCCTGCCAGGCGGCGATTCGCTGTGCGCGCATGAGGTCGGTGATGTCCTCAAGAATCAGTAGGACTCCCGTCGTGGTCCCGGCCGGATCCTGCAGGGGGCTGGCGGACACGGAGAGGATGAACTGCCCGCGCTTGCCCGTCAGGGCGATCTCGCGGTTGAGTACGGGCCGGCGGGGAAGCGGGGACAGGAGGGCCTGGATGGGGGGCCACTCGGGCCGTGTGAGCGCGTTTCTCCTCGGCTCCCCGGGGTCCATGCCCAGGATCTCCCGGGCCTTCGTGTTGAGGGTCCGGATCTGCCCTTCGGGATCGGTGGAAATGACGCCGATGTTGAGCGTCTCCAGGAGGGTCTCGATGTACCTCCGTCGGCCCTCGGAAGCCTGGGTGGCCGCCCTCAGCTCGAGGTTGCTCCTCTCCAGCTCCACCTTGCCAGCTTCCACTTCGCGGGCCATGCGGTTGAAGGACTCCACGACCATCCCGATCTCATCCTTCGCGTCATAATCGATGCGGTGGGCCAGGTCGCCCCGGGACAGGGCGTGGGTGCCCTCCATAAGGAGTTGGAGCGGCACGCTGATCTCCTTCGAAAGGTGAGTCCCGATCCAGACCGCCGCGAAGATCACCAGGAGGGTGAGGGCCAGGAAGGAGGAGATCATGGAGGTCCGGAGGGTCTCCTGCCGGCTGCGGATCTGGAGGTAGGCCCGGTTGTTCTCGGAGATGTACTTGGCCTGGGCGTAAAGCTGGGAAGGAAGGCGGCGCCCGACCAGGATCCCGGTCTCCTCGTCCAGGGCCACTCCGCTCGTCACGGTGGGGGAGGGGGCGAGGTCCATCCACCCCACCAGGCCCTCCTTTTGAAACACCTTGGAGACCTTGTAGGCGTCCGGAGCGGGGAAGTTGGCCGGGGCCTTGGCGAGGATCCGGCCGTCGCGGGCCACCAGGCAGTAGGCGTCCACGTCGCCCGCGGAGAAAAGGTGGGCGGCGAGGGCCGGACGCAGCCCTGCGGGCACCTGCCGCAACTGCCAGGCCAGAGCCTTGGCCTTCCGGTGGCTCTCCTCCCGGGCCAGGTCCAGGGCCCGGTCCACCAGCTCCTGGCTCGCGGTGGTCAGACCGTGCACCGGGGAGCGGAACCAGCGGTCCACGGAAGACTGGATGAGCAGGATCCCGCTGATGAACAGGAAGAGAGAGGGGAGGAGGCCCAGGAGCACGAAGGCCCCCAGGAGCCGTGTCCGGAAGCGGGCCCCCTCGCGCTGCCTCCTCCAGGCCAGGAATCCCTTGACGAGTTCCCGGAAGAGGACGAAGAGGAGGACCATCATGAGGAGCAGGTTCAGGAGAGCGAGACCCGTCAAGAGGAACCCGCCGGCGGAGGTGAGGTCGGCGGCCTCCTGCTGCCTCAGAAGGGAGTACAGGAACCCGCCCACCAGGGAGAGCCCCAGGAAGGCCACCACCACGGTGAAGGAGCGGGGGGTCAGGCGGAGTCTCATGGCGTCGGGAGAGGCGTGGAGACCCAGGGCGTCTCGACGCTCCAAGGGATGATCCAGAGGACGAAATCGGACAGGACGTGCACGCTGACTCGAAGGAGGTACCCTCCTTCGGAGGGCTCGAGGTTGGCCACTGAGGTGACCGCCAGGCCCTCCACGCGGCCCATGTAGGCGGCCATCTCCTCCCAGGTGGCGAGGACTCGCTGATCGGCGAGGAGGCCGTCCACGACCGTCTCCACGGAGAACTGGCGCGTGAGGTTGTCGTAGCGGACCGTGTGCCGGACGACCTTCCGCCCGACGGTCTTGTTTTTCCAAAGGCTCCGGCTCTTCACCACCTCGGCCGTGAACGTCAGGGTCACCGGCGCCGTGGAGAGAACGGCCTCCCGCAGGTCCTCCCTCTCCAGGGCGTCCGCCACCCCGAAGGAGACCACCACGGCGTTGTTCTCGAAGGCCCACCGCAGGTCCTTGACGAGGGGCCCTTCGGCCCGGGGCGAAGGCGCGGTGACGAACACGGCAAGGATCGCGGCGAGGAGGGCGCCCCGGACATCCGCCCGGCCTCGTCCCCTTCGTCCCCGTGCGTCCCCTGCCCCGATCCCCATCCCGCCTCGCCTCCAGGAAGTTCGACTCGCCCCGCACCCAATCAGAGGACGTTTGCCGCGATCTCGGCCAGATCCGAGCGCTCGCCCCGGCTCAGCGTGATGTGGCCCGCTTCCTTCTGGGCCTTGAAACGCTCCACAACGTACGTGAGACCGTTCGAAGAAGAGTCGATGTAGGGATTGTCGATCTGGTAGGGATCCCCGGTGAGGACGATCTTGGTGTGTTCGCCGGCCCGGGTGACGATGGTCTTCACTTCGTGGGGTGTGAGGTTCTGGGCCTCGTCCACGATGAGGAACTGGTTCGGGATGGACCGGCCCCGGATGTACGTGAGGGCCTCGATCTGAAGGATCCTCTGGTCCACGAGCTCCCGGTAGGCGTCGTGGCCGCGGTTGCTGTAGGACAGGTTCAGGAGGAGCTCCAAGTTGTCGAAAATGGGCTGCATCCAGGGCTTGAGCTTCTCTTCCAGCTCGCCGGGCAGGTAGCCGATGTCCCGGCCCATGGGAAAGATGGGACGCGTGACGAGGAGCCTCTGGTACTGTTGCTGGTCGGCCACTTTGTGGAGTCCCGCGGCCAGGGCGAGAAGGGTCTTGCCCGTTCCCGCCTTGCCGACGAGGGTCACCAGGGGGATCCCGTCGTTGAGCAGGAGGTCAAAGGCGAATCGCTGTTCCTTGTTCCTCGGGCTGATCCCCCAGAGGGGTTTGACGTCGTCCAGGGGCTGGAGCGTCCGCTCCAGGGGGTTCTGGCGCGCGAGGGCCGTGTGGTTCGGGTTCTCCTCGTCGAGGAGAAGGGCCATCTCGTTGGGATGAAGGTCCGCCTCGCAGGGGACGGACCTCTTCTGGAA
>JBFLVU010000006.1:8885-31217 GCA_040758175.1 Acidobacteriota bacterium
AGGGTCTTCTTGGCGACCGTGAGGGTTCGCCAGCCCGCGTAGAGTTCGTCGATCTGGACCTTGTCGGTCTCATAATCCTCCGCGGTCAGCCCGAAGGCGTCGGCCTTGATACGCAGGTTCGTGTCCTTTGTTACGAGCACGACGTCACCGGATTTCCTCTGAAGGGCGAGGGCCACGCCGAGGATCAGGTTGTCGGCGCTCCCCTCCCGGATGGTGGGCGGAAGGTTCTCCTTCTCCACGCGCTCGATGGCCACGTGAAGGGTGCCCCCGTCGGGGAGGGGTACCCCCTCGGAAAGGGGACCCAGCTGCCTTAGGTGGTCCAGCTCCCTGGAAACCTCGCGCGCGCTTCGTCCGATTTCCGTGACGTCCCGCTTGAACCGGTCCACCTCTTCGATGACCCAGATCGGGATGACCACCGTGTTTTCCTGGAAGCGGAAGATGCTGTGGGGGTCGTGGAGGAGCACGTTGGTGTCCAGCACGTAGGTGCGGCTCATACGATCTCCTTCAGGTGCCGTGAAACCTCTTCGAGGCTCGCCGGTCTCTCTTCAGGTTTCTTGTTGAGGCAGTTCATGACGAGGCGGTCCAGGGTGGGCGGAAGGCGCGCGAACCGGGAGGGCGGGGGAGGCATCTCCTTCAGCTGCTTCAGGAGGATGAGCCCCGACTTGTCTCCCGAAAACGCGTCCTGGCCCGTCAGCAGGAAGTAAGCGAGCAATCCGAGGGAGTACACGTCGGACCTCGGATCCAGGGGAAGCCCCTGGATCTGCTCCGGGGACACGTACTTGGGCGAACCCACGAAGTGCCCTTCCTGGGTCAGGTCCCCGCTCTCCTCCACGTCGGCGTACGCGATGCCGAAGTCGAGGACTTTCGGGATGCCCCCCGGTGTCAGAATCACGTTCTGCGGCTTGAGATCCCGGTGGATGACGCCCATCTTGTGGGCCTCCGTCAAACCCGCCGCCACGCCCCTGAGGATCTCCACCTTCTGCCGGAGGTTGGCCCTCCCGTGGGCCCCCTCCTTCACCCACTGGCTCAGGGTTTTTCCGGGGATGTACTCCATCGTGAGGAAGAGGGTCTCCCGCCAGACACCGAAGTCGTACACACGCACGACGTTCGGATGCGTGATCCGCCGGCTGAGCTTGATCTCCCGCATGAACCGCGACTTGGCTTCCTCGGTCATCTCGGGCCGGCGGCGCAATGTCTTGAGGGCCACCTCCTCGCTGAGTTCCCGATCTCGAACGCGGAAAACCTGACCCATTCCGCCCCGGCCCAGTTCCTCCAGGATCTCGTAACGGCCTGCGATGATGGAGCCGGTGTGGAGCTCCAGGGCCGAGAGGTCCGTGAGCGCTTCCTCGAAGGAGGAGTACGAGCGCGAAGCGGCCTCTCCCATCATGCGCTCCAGCAAATCCCTCATGGACTCGGGGATGTCCAGTTCCCTGGGGGACGGAGGGGCGCCGGAGCCTTCCCCGCGCCCGGCCAGGAGCCTCAAGAAAAGCTCCCCGGATCCCTTCAGGTCCGGCATCGGGTCCGTCCTGTACTCCGGCGCCGATCCCGCCAATCCCCCCGTGTCCGAGGGCTGGGGCCGCGGCTGGGGATGGAACAGCCCGAGGCCGTGAACCTTCAAGCGACCGTCGTTGTCCATGAGGACCCAATCGGTTCCGAGGCGGTTGTGGGGAAGGCCTCTGCGGTGGCCTTCGGCCAGCGCCTCCAGGATGGGCTGCATTTTCTCCAAGGCGGCGTACTGGGAGGGGGAATACCCCTCCTCGAGCCATTGGGTCAAGGGACGCCCCGGGAATCCCTCGTAAATCAGGTCGGCTCCGCCCCGGTGGGGTGCGGCGTCCCTCAGCCCGAGAAGGTTCGGGTGTCGAAGGGCCAAGAGCCTCTGCAAGTGCTCCGGTTCGATGAGGCCTGGAGCGGTGTTGAGCGGGGGTTCCAACCGGTGTATCAGGACGGGGGTGTGAAGGAGGGAGTCCTCCCCCCGGATCCAGGGTCCGGCGGCGTCGCTCCACAGGACCTCCACCTCCGCGTAGCGGCCCTGTTGGGAGTGAGGGGCCGCCGCCCAATGCTGAAGCGCCTCGAGGCGCTGACGCGCGTCCTGAAACCCCATGTTGACCGCCAGGGCCTTCCGGTAGCACTCGGTGGCGGACTCGGCGTCGCCCTCGGCCTCCAGGATTCTGGCCTGCAGGTAATGGGTCCAGGTCTCCTCCTCCGCGCTGGCGGGAGACAGCCCCTCCAGACAGGCCCCGGCCACGGAGGGCTGGCCCATGTCCAGGAGGAGCCGGGCCTTGAGGATGGCCACGCGCCCGCGCTCCGTGGGGTTGTCGGGCAAAGCCTGGATTCGGGCGAGAAAGACCTGCCGTTCCTCCGCGTCGGGCGCCAGCTCCACGGCTCGCTCCCAATGGCCCGCCTCGAAGGCCGAGCGCGCGGCGCGGAGGTTGTCCCCCGCCTTGAGGTAGCACTGCTCCGCCATGGCAAAGAGGTGGGCCTCCTCGTAGGACTGGGCCGCGGGCAGGTAAGCTTGGACCCTGTAGAAGAGATTCCCCGCCATCTCGTGGTCGCCCAGTTCCCGCCTCAATTCGGCGGCCGCCTCGAAGTGGCCGGATTCTTCATAAAGGCTCGCGGCCCTGTCCCTCAAACCCGCCTCTGCAAAGAGCCGAGCGGCCTCCTCCAGGTCGCCCTTGGCGGCAAGCCCCTCCGCCTGGACCACGAGGGGCGTCTTGGCTGACCGGTCGGTGAGTGCGCTCAGCCGGTCCAAGGCGCCTACCCGGCGATACAGCTCGGCGGCCTTTTCAAACTGTTTGGCGGCCTCGTAGCACTGGGCGGCCTGGGGGAGGTTGTTCATCCTCTCGTGAAGCTCCGCGGCGCGGTCGTAGGCTTCGCCCTCCTCCAAGAAGCGAGCCACTTCGGTCAACTGCTCTCTCTGCTGAAGTTGTTCGGAGGGCGTGAGAGCTTCCGCCGCCGGGAGCTGTTTGAGGACGCGTTCGAAGAGGAGAAGGGCCCGGCCCACGTTGTCGGACTTGAAGGCCAGCCTTCCCGCCTCCATGTACCGCCCCGCCTGCTCGTAGAGCTGGGAGGCCAACGCCGTGTTCCCGCCCTTGAGGGCCATGGCGGCGGCCTGGACCTTGTTTCCGGCGTCGGCGTAGATCTGGGCGGCGCGGGTGAAGTGGCCGTGTCGCCCGAGCATGAGGGCCGCCGAATTCGGATCGCCGGCCCGAAGGAGGTAGTCCACGGCCCGCGTGATGCGGCCAAGGGCCTCCTCGACCTCGGCGGCGGCACGCAAGTCCCCCCCCTTGGAGTACATCTTGGAGGCCTTGTCCAGCTCCCCCGCGGACTTGTACAAATCGCCAGCCTGCAAGTAGTTGCCGCGGAAGTACGCCTTCCAGGCCCGCCGTGTGAGCTCGGACACGATGCCTCCAGGGGCCCCGGGCGGGCCGGAGGTCGGAGGGGAGGCGCCCGGTGACCTGCCTCTAGGCTAGCAATCTCGCGGAAGGTGTGTCAAACGGGTCTCAGAGAGTTCGGTTGGGAGTAGAAAGAGACGTGAGAGGTCGGTCGCGCCCAGGGCGGAATTCGTTTCTTCTTGACGACAAGTCTCGAAAAACTTAAACTATTCAGTGAAGAAAGGGGGTCGATCCATGAGGCGCGCTCTCCCGGTGATGGCGGTGCTTCTCCTGACGTCCGTGGCCTTGCCGGCGTCCTACACCATCCAGCTCCAAGACGGACGGATCATCAAGGCCGACGACAAGCCCGTCGTGCAAGAAGGTCTGGCCTATTTTTTCAAGAACGGCCTCTACCTGTTCCTGCCGGTGACGGCCATCGATTTCGAGAAATCTGAACGCGTCAACGCGACGGCCGCGGCCCCCGTTATGGGCATGAAGCTCGAGATCGATGACGACGCGGTCTCCACCCCGGAGGCGGCACCGGCAGGAGCGCCGGCGGTCTTCATCAACGAGGAACAACTGGAAATCATCAGGCGCCGGGCTCGCCTGGCCAACGAGGGAGAGTTGGTGGGCGGAGGGCCCGTCGAAGCCCCCTCGTCCGGCGCCATGCCGCCCTCGGCGGCCCCCTCGGGCGCGAATCCGGAGGACCTCCAAAATCGGTTGGGCGGACTCATCGACCAGCGGACCCTCCTCTACCAGCAACAATCCGACCTCCAGTCGCAACTCTCCACCCTTCGGGACAAGTACAACTTCAGCGTCCTGCAGGGTGAACAGGAGTCCCTCCAGCGGTCCATGGACACGGTTCAGGGCCGCCTCGGCCAGGTGCAGTCCCAGATCGAGGATCTGGGGGGGCAGATCGACTCCGTGCAAAGGGAGATCAACGCCACCCCCGTCGTGATACAGCAGACTGCCAGCCCGGACGAAGGCCCTGGGACCTGAAACTCGCGGGGACAGGGAGCGCTCGCACCGGCCTCCCCATGGGGAGGCCGGACGCTTTTCGGGGCCATCGTCCGGCGGAGCGGACGCCCGGGCCGCCCGGCCGAATCTTGCTATCCTTTTGATTTTAAAGAGCCTGCTGCGATTCGGCTGGGGCGGTCTCCTGGCATCCCCTTTGCTCGAACCACGCGCAGGAGGCGAACGATGAACGCCAAGACTCTTCTCGCACGCGCGGCCGTCATCCTATGCGGAATCCCTCTCTGGGCCCAGGCTCCCGCAGAACGATACGGCGTGGTCCGGGCCGTTCAGGGCGGCGCCTTTGCCCAGGACGCCTCCTCCGAGCGGGACCCCCAGACCCTCACCGTGAACCTTCCCCTGTTCGAAGGAGACACGGCCTGGACCGAGGCGACGGGACGGCTTGGCGCCGTTCTTCCGGACGGAAACTCCTTGTGGCTGGACGGGGGAACACGCATGGAGATCGATCGGCTCCCCTCGGGAACCGAGGACGGCGGCGGCTCCCTCGAAATCCGGTTGTGGAAGGGGACGGCGCTCGTGGAATTGAGGAACTGGATCCCCTCTCTGGTCTCCTCCGCCCTCTCCACACCGTCCGCGGCGGTCTCGCCCCTTCGCGCGTGTACCGTCATCATCGAGGTGGAAACCGTGGACAGGACCCGCGTCACATGCCTCGAAGGGGCCTGCACCGTCACCACGGCTGGCGGGGGACTCACCCTCGAGGCGGGACAGATGACCTACGCGGACTACGGATACCCGCCGCTGCGCCCATTGGCCGCCCAGCGGGCCTCCTACGAACCCCTCCTGGCTTTCAGCATCGACGCCCTTCCGCGCCGCACGCGCGGCGTGTCCCAGCGGTACCTGCCCGACAACCTGAGAACCTACTCGGGAGACTTCGATACCTACGGGACCTGGGTCCACACCAACGACTACGGGTACGTCTGGAGGCCCTCCGTCCTGGAGGCGGAGTGGAGCCCCTACATGAACGGACGCTGGTGGTGGGGTCCCTGGGGGATGACGTGGGTGCCGGTAGAAACGTGGGGATGGGCTCCCTTTCACTATGGCAGATGGACGTTTGTGACCGGAATCGGATGGGGCTGGATCCCCCTGTCCGTCTTCTCCCCGGCATGGGTGGCTTGGTACTGGGGGGACGGGGGTTGGCTGGGTTGGTGCCCCCTCGGCTGGGACGGGTACCCCTATTGGTCCCACGGCGGATGGTACAGCGTCCACGTCGGGCACCTCTACGACCCCCACATCCACCGGGTCATCGTCCACCATAGGACCGCTCCTCCTCCGCGGCCCATCTATCCTCGGGCTCAGGGCGTGGGAGGTGTGGCCCTCCGGGGGTCCGGTCCCCGCGGGAGCGGAGCCGTGATCTCCCCCCTGCACTTGCCGCCGGACCGCGTTCGGGACTTTGACAAGGGCCGCACCTCCTGGGACGACCTGAAACGGGATGCCGAGGAGCCCTTGCGCGCCCGGGATTCTCGGCGGGAACCCGGCCCTTCGGGGACGGTGGACGGTCGATCCCGGTGGTCCTCCTCGCCACCCAGCCCCGCCTCGGATCCTTCGGGTGGTCGCCGCTCCCGCGTTTCTGACCCGGGCCGGACGCCCCAGGGCGACACGGGGGGTTCCCTTTCCCCCCGGGCCAGACAGCCGGTGGGAAATCCTGGTGCGGGGAGCTCCGCCGCAGGTTCGCCGAGGTCCAGGGAACCCGTAGGGAGTCCCTCGATGAACAGGGGTTCGGACCCCACGGGAGGCTCCCGCTCGTCCCGGTGGACGCAGCCGTCCGGGGTCCCGACCCGCGACGGCGATTCTCCCTCGGCCTCTCGGGAGGGAGCCCGCACGCCCGTATCGCCCCCCCAGAGGTCCTCCGGAAGGGTGGAGGCCCCCCGGTCCTCCGGGCGGTCCGAATCTTCGCGTGAGTCCGCGTCTCCGAAAACGGGACGCTCCTCCGGCCAGCCCAGGTATATCCCGAGCCGGCCTTCCAGCGGAATGGACCAGCCCTCCCCTGCGCCGAAACCTTCGAGCGGGGGCCGCCGCCGGCGATAAAGCCATACCTCCCTCTCCTTCTTCCTTTGGGCGGGACCCCGGTCCCGCCCCTTTTTCTGCCGGGGCCGAAGGGGCGGGTGGTGCGCGGAAGGGTGCGACGGAAACGGAGACGGTCTTCAGGATCCAGGGCCAGGGAGTTGCCGGGATCCGTCCGCCGCGCCGGGATCGGGAGCGTGTATCTTCCGGGCGTTGTACAGGGAATCGCGCTCCACGGGAACCCGGCCGGCGCGCCGGATGAGGTGAAGGAGGGCCTCCAGGGTGAGCCCCCTGGGCGTCTTGGCTCCCGCGTCGTGGGTGATGCGCTCCTCCACGACGGTCCCATCCACGTCGTCGGCCCCGAACCACAGCGCGGTCTGGGCGATCTTGAGGCCCACCATGACCCAGTAGACCTTGAGGTGGTCGACGTTGTCGAGGACCAACCTGGAGACGGCCAGCGTCTTCAGGTTGTCCACGCCCGTGACCTCGGGGAGGTGGGCGTAGGGGGTGTTCTCCCTGTTGAACTGGAGGGGGATGAAGGCCATGAATCCGCCCGTCTCGTCCTGGAGGTCTCTGAGGCGCAGGAGGTGGTCCACCCGGTCTTCCACCGACTCCACGTGCCCGTACAGCATCGTGCAGTTGGTGCGGATGCCCATGCGGTGGGCCGTCCGCGCCAGGTCCAACCAACGCTCTCCCGAGATCTTGTTGGGGCAGATCCTGCGACGGAGTTCCTCACCGAGGATCTCGGCCCCGCCTCCGGGCAGGGAGTCGAGACCGGCCTCCCGGAGGGCGCCGAGGATCTCCTCTGGGGTCTTCTTCTCCCGGCGGGCGTAGTAGTCCACCTCCACGAGCGTCAGCGCCTTCAGGTGGAGCGAGGGATTCAGGGCCTTGAGCGCCCTCAACATTCCCAGAACGTCCGTGAAGGAGAAGCCCGGGTCGAGCCCGCCCACGATGTGCAGTTCCTCCCAGCGTTCCCCCTCGGGGGCAACGGCCCTGGCGAGGATCTCCTCCAGGGTCATCCTGTGCCCCCCCTCCTGGCCGGGCTTCCTGGCGAAGGCGCAGAAGCTGCATCCCGAGATGCAGATGTTGGTGTGGTTGATGTGGCGGTTCACGTTGAAGTAGGCCCGGTTTCCGTTCTTGGCCTCCCGAACCCGGTTGGCCAGGGCGCCGAGGGTGAGCAGGTCGTCCGAGCGAAAGAGGACTGCGCCGTCCTCGAAGGACAGCCGCTGTCCGGCCTCCACCTTGTCCACGAGTGGATGCAACAAGGGATCTCTGATCCTCTCGCGGCGGATGGCCCCGCTCGTCGCGGATGTCCGGACTCCCGGATCCCCCGCTTCCATCGTCACCCTATCCCGCGTACTCTACGGCGCGCATCTCCCGGATGAGGGTGACGCGGATGCGGCCGGGGAAGTCCATCTCCTCCTGGATCTTCTTCGTCATTTCGGAGGTTAGGAAGGGGAGCCGTTCGTCCTTGACCTGGTCGGTCTTGACGATAACGCGCACCTCCCGTCCCGCCTGGATGGCGAAGGACTGTTCCACGCCTTCGAAGGAATTCACGATGGCTTCGAGGGTTTCGATCCGGCGGATGTAGTCCGTGAGCGAGGCCCGCCGCGCCCCCGGACGGGAGCCCGATATGGCGTCGCAGACGGCCACGAGGATGGAAATGGGGTGGATGACCTCCACGTCCTCGTGGTGGCTCTCGATGGCGTTGACCACCACCTCGTGCTCGCCGTACTGCCGTCCCGCCTCCCCTCCCAGTTCGGGATGCGTGCCCTCCCGCTCCACGTCGATGGCCTTCCCGATATCGTGCAAGAGGCCGGCCCGGCGGGCCAGGTCCACGTCGAGGCCCAGCTCGGCGGCCATGTTGCCGCACAGCTCGGCCACTTCGATCGAGTGGTTGAGGACGTTCTGGCCGTAGGAGGTCCTGTACTTGAGCTTTCCCACGAGCTTGACGATCTCCGGGTGGGCCTGCTCGAGGCCGAGGGTCTTGAAGGCCTCCTCACCGGCGAGGACGATCTCGCGCTGGACCTTCTTCTTGACTTTGGCCACCACCTCCTGGATCTTCCGGGGGTGGATCTTCCCTGCCTGGATGAGGCGTTCCAGAGACTGCCGCGCCACCTCGCGGGAGACGGGGTTGAAGCCCGAGATGACGACCGTGTTGGGATCGTCGTTGTTGATGAGGAGCTGCATCCCCGTCTGCTCCTCGAAGAACTTGATGTTCCGGCCCTCGTGGCCGATGAGGCGTCCCTTGATGTTCTCATCCTGGAGCCGGTACTGGGTCGTGGTCCGCTCCACGACCTGGTCCGCCGCGACGCGCTCGATGGCCAGAGTGATGATCTTCTGCGCCTCCACCTCCGCCGTGCGCTGGGCGTCCTCCTTGATCTGCCGGATCAGGGTGGCCGCCTCGTGCTCGGCCTCGCTCTTGAAGTTGGAGACGAGCTGGCGCTTCGCCTCCTCCGCCGAGAGCCCGGCCACCCGTTCGATGCGGGCCAGGTATTCGGCGTGGAGCCCCTTGGCTTCCTCCTCCTGGCGGGCCACCTCGTCGAAGCCTTCCTGCAGCTTCTTCTCCACTTCGTCGAGGTCCGCCCGCCGCTTTTCCAGCTCGCGGTCCACCTGCTGGAGGTGGGCGTCCCTGCGATTCATGGCCCGCTCGATGTTCTTCACGGCCTCGAAGCGCTTCTGGTAGTCGTCTTCCGCGGCCTGGCGCTCCAGTTCGAATTGTTCGCGGGCCTTGGCCAGCTCCAGCTTCCTTAGGTTCTCGGCCTGGACGGTGGCGTCGTCGAGGAGGCGCTGGGCCTCCTCCCGCGCGCGGGTCAAAGCCCTGGAGCCCAGCCGACTGGAAAGCAGCCAGCCGCAGATGATCCCCAGGGTCAATCCCAAAAGACCGGTCAAGAGGGGCAGCAGACTAAGGGCCGTCATGGCCTCTTCCTCCCTGCGTGAAAGTCAACCGAAGACCTCCGGCCTCACGCCGCAAAACGCCCGCAGGGCGTCGCCGACGGCGATCAGGCGGGAGCGCTCCACGGGGCGCAAGCCCCGGTCGGCGGTTCCCCGGTCGAGCGTGTAGATCTGAACGTGATGGGGCCTTATGGCGGCGACGGCGCGGATCCAGGCCTCCACCTCCTCCTCCGTGGAGTTGTCCACGGAGCCCGTCACGAAAAGGGACTGGAGGATGGCCCGGCCTCCCATGGCCCGTAGGCCGTCGAGGATGTGGGCGAACGTGACGCCAGGGGCGGGCGCGTTGAGCCTGCGGAAGGTTTCCTCGCGCCCCGTGTCGAGCTTGAGGATCGGCTCGTCCAGCCCGAGGAGGGCCTGGCGGATCTCCGGCCTGTGAACGGTGGTCGAGTTGGAGAGGATCGCCGTCCGGCAACGGGGTGCCAGGGAGTCCCTCAGTTCGGAGACGTCGGCGACGATGGAGGGGAAATCGGGGTGGAGCGTGGCTTCCCCGTTGCCCGAGAAGGTCAGCACGTCCGGGGGGGTTCCCCCGGCGGCCAGATCCTTCAGTCGAGCCCGCAGCGCCTCGCGGACCGCCTCGCGGGTGGGCAGGAATGGCGCCGCGGCCCTTCCGTCCCCGGTCAGAAGGCCCGTCCACGAATACTGGCAGTACCGGCAGTTCAAGGAGCAGGCCTTGATTTCGTCGGGGAGGAGATTGAGCCCCAGAGAAAGGCCCAGGCGCCGGGACCGGACCGGACCGTACAGGATCCCCTGCTGAAGGGGTATGGGGAGCCGCTGTTCCTGGTCCACGCGGACGACCTCCATCGGGGGCCGCCCCCGGTCTGCGCCGGGGGCGCCTGCGTCAGTCGGCGTGCGACGCCAGCCCCTTGACGAAGGGGTTGTGTCGCTTTTCGAAGCCGATCAGCGTGGACGGTCCGTGGCCCGGCAGCACCTCGGTGGCGTTCGGCAGGGTGTAGAGCTCCGTCCGGATGGAGCGCACGAGCGTGTCGTAGTCTCCTCCCGGAAGGTCCGTGCGCCCGATGGACTGGGCGAAGAGCGTGTCTCCCACCAGAACGAAGCCGGTCCCCACGAAGCACACACCGCCCGGCGAATGCCCCGGAGTGTGGACCACCCGGAGGCTGTGATCGCCCACCCGGATGGACTCTCCCGGCTTGAGGAACCCGGAGGGCTCCGGCCCCGGATGGGCCCGGAACCCGAACAGGGCCGCGTGACGATCCACGCACCTCAGGAGCTGGAGGTCCTCCTCGTGAATCAGGACCTTGGCTCCGAATCTCTTAAAAAACAAGGCGTTGTGAAAGATGTGGTCAAAATGGCCGTGGGTGTTGAGCACGGCCGTGAGCCGGACCCCGAGGTCGTCGATCCGGTCCGCGATGCCCTCGCTGCCCATGGCCGGGTCCACCAGGACCGCCTCCTTGGACCGGTCGCACACGACGAGGTAGGCGTTGTTCTCCAGCGGTCCCACCTCGAAGGTTTCCACCCGAAGCCCCTCGGCCATGGCGATCTCCGTCCAGATACCGAAACGTCCCGCGGAGCCTGACTATTCGGCCCGCGAGGCCGGACGGGTCCGGACCATCCAAAGATACCACAAGGTCCGCCAGGGTGGGTGAAACCGCGCGAGGGGGATGGGAGGCACCCGGGAGCGAACGGAGGAGAAAGCGGCCAGGAGGATCGCCCCCGCAGGGCGCCCAGGGGATTCTGGCGCCTCGGGTCCGGCCTTTCCAACTCCCCGGTTCGGGGGTGCTCCCCTCGTTCAGGAACCAGAATTCGGGCTCTACCCCGGCGGCCAGCCGAAGGGACGCCCGCCCAGAAGGTGAAAGTGGACGTGAAAGACGGATTGGCCCGCCGACTCGAGGCAGTTGGCGTTGACGCGGAAGCCCTTGGCGTCGAGACCCTTTTCCCGGGCGATCCGGGCGCACTGCAGGAGGAGCCGGCCCATCAGCGGGGCGTCCTCGAGGGTCAGGTCGTTCAGCGTGGCCAGGTGTTTGCGGGGAATGACAAGGACGTGGACGGGGGCCTGGGGGTGAATGTCATCGAAGGCGAAGAGTTCGTCGTCGGCGTAGACCTTGCGGCTTGGGATCTCGCCCGAGGCGATCTTGCAGAAGAGGCAGTCGGACATGGCTTCCCTCCGTGTTTGGCGGTACTATACCCCCAGCGGAACGGCGCACCAAGGGGCCCAAGGGGCCCCGGGGAGGCGGCCCTGAGCCACGACTGCCACGACGGCGGCTTTCCCCTCCTGCTCGCCCGGCACTACCGGGAGCGGGCCACCGGAGCCCTCGAGGTGGGCGCCGGCGGGGTCCGAAAAAAGGTCTTCCTCCAGGACGGGCGAGTCGTTTTCGCCGGGTCGACCGACCGGAACGACCGGCTGGGGGAGATGCTGATCCGGCGCGGAATCCTGTCCGTCCCCGACTTCTACGCCGCCTCGAGCTCCGTCACACCGGGCAAACGGTTCGGCACGGTCCTGGTGGAGCGGGGCCTCATCACCCCGGACCAACTGGTCTGGTCGGTCAAGGAGCAGGTCAAGGACATCGTCTTCTCCCTGTTCTCCCTGCCGGACGGAGACTGCGCCTTCGTTCAGGGGGAGGATGCCGGGGAGGAGATGATCACCCTCAACTTGAGGACCCCCGAGCTCCTGCGCCTCGGCGTCCTGAAGATGGACCACACGGTGCGTCCCCTGCAGGCCTTCCGGGAGACGAACCGCGCCGTGGGGCTCTCGGTGCCCGAGGAGGAGGTTTTGGACGCCTTCGATCTGGGGCAGTCCGAACGGGCCCTCGTCCTGTCCCTTCTCAAACCCCGGTCCGTGGCGGCGGTTTTCCGCGAGGCCGGACGCTCCCAGTTCGCCCTACTGAAGTTCTTGTGGGTCCTCCTCCTCCTGGACATGATCCGCCTGGAGCCGGGGGGCCAGGACCCCGACGGGGCCTCGGCGGACATGCCCGAGCTGGACGTCACCCTCGAGGACCTGGCCGACCTGGGTTGAGGGAGTCGCGGCGGCTTCCCGAGGCCTTGACCGGCTCCCGGCCCCGGTGTAAGGTGTCCCGGCGGAACGGGCGTTCCGCTCGGTGGTGAGCGTAGCTCAGTTGGTAGAGCCCCGGACTGTGGCTCCGGTTGTCGCGGGTTCAACCCCCGTCGCTCACCCCATGTGCGCTCGTAGCTCAGTTGGATAGAGCGTCGGCCTCCGGAGCCGAAGGTCGTGGGTTCGAATCCCGCCGAGCGCACCACGATTCACTCTGAAAGACTCCATACCAGACCAGGAAGACATTCGGCTGCCGGGAGCGGGATTCGAAGGGTGGGGGTTCGTCCGTAGCTTACAAGGTTTGACGCCAACTGCTTGGCGTCAAACCGTAGAAAGCAAGGAAGGGGACCCACCCCGGGAATCGTAGGCGGCCTTGAAACGGAGGGGCCTCTGGCCCCGAGGCTTCTAGGCCGCGTAGACTCGAATCCCGCCGAGCGCACCACGATTCACTCTGAAAGACTCCATACCAGACCAGGAAGACATTCGGCTGCCGGGAGCGGGATTCGAAGGGTGGGGGTTCGTCCGTAGCTTACAAGGTTGGCTCTTCTCGAGAACCTGTGCAACGCCGAAGATGGAATCGCTTTCGTAGCGAAGCGGAGGAAGGCGCGCCCCGACTCCTGCGGCCGGCACCCGTCTGGAGTACACTACGCGGCGGGGCGGCTTCGAAACCGAAGGCCGGGTGAGAACTTGAAGGTGGCCGCCCCTTCGTCGAGGGGAGTGTCCATGAGGGATCTTCGCCGCCACGAAAGCGTGCTTCAGGCCGTCGGGGAAACGCCCCTCGTGCGCCTGAACCGGATCACGAGGGGCCTCCAGGCCGAAGTGTGGGCCAAGCTCGAATTCCTCAATCCCATGGGAAGCGTGAAGGACCGCATCGCGCGGCACATGATCGAGAAGGCGGAGCGGGAGGGGCGCCTGGTCTCAGGGACGCTTATTCTGGAGAACTCCTCGGGCAATACGGCTCTGGGGCTTGCGCTCGTGGCCATCCAGAAGGGATACCGGCTCAAGGTGGTGGTCCGGGACACGATCAGCCGAGAGAAGTTGGCCCAACTGAGGGCCCTGGGCGTGGACGTCCACTTCGCGGACACGTCCCTGCCCCCCGAACATCCGGATAGCTACAACAACATCACCTCAAGGCTGGCCCGGGAGACGCCTGGATGCTTCTTCCCCGATCAGCACAACAACCGGGAGAACAACGAGACCCACTACCTCACCACGGGGCCGGAAATCTGGGAGCAGATGGAAGGGCGCATCGATTGCCTCGTCGCCGGGATGGGCACGGGGGGGACCATCGGCGGGGTCGCGAGATTCCTGAAGGAGAAGGACCCCTCCATCCGGGTGGTGGGCGTGGATCCAGAGGGCTCCATCTTCACCGACTTCTTCCGGACGGGCCGCCGGGTGGAGCCGAAACCCTACCTCCTCGAAGGTCTGGGTGATGAGTTCCTCATCGGAACGGCCGACTTCTCGGTCATCGACGAGATGATCCAGGTCAGCGACCGGAACTCCTTTCTGACGACCCGACGCCTCGTCCGCGAGGAGGGCATCCTGGCGGGCGGTTCCAGCGGCGCGGCCCTGTGGGCCCTCTTGGAACTGGCGCGGACCCTCGAACGCCCCGCACGGATCGTCACGATCTTTCCCGACGGCGCCTCACGCTACCTGAGCACCATCTTCAACGACGACTGGATGCGCGAGCGCGGGTTCCTGTAACACGCACCCGTGGCCCCCCGGGGGGGTCAGACCGTGGGCGCTGCAACGAGAAGGTACCGCGCTCCGTCCACGATGAAGGTGACGGCCTTGGCGGCGATGAAGATGTAGAGGATTCTCGCCACCACGAGGACAGAGACCTTTCCAGCGGCCCTCTCCAGAAGGGGCGCTGCGTGAAGGACGGGAAGCACGGCCGCGTAAACCAGGAGGGCCGCCAAGGCGGCGGACAATGGGCCGTGGGCCTGCATGAGAAGAATCGTTGTAACGATTGTCCCGGGGCCGGCCAGGAAGGGGAATCCGAGGGGAAAAACAGCCAGGTCGTCGGAAACCCGGCTCCTGGATCGAACGGCGCTCTTCGGCCCAAGGAGCATGCCCCGGGCGGCCACTGTGAAGACGAGCACCCCTCCCGCTATCTGGAAGGCGCCCGCCTCCACCCGGAAGACGTCGGCGAGCATCCAGTGGCCGAAGAGGGCGAAGGCGATCACGATGGCGGCCGCCGTCAGCGTTCCCCTTCGCAGGCACGCCGCGCGCTCGCAGGAGGGCAACCCGCGAGTAAGGTCGGCGAAGAGGGGAAGGTTGCCCACGGCGTTGACCATGGCGAAGAGGACCAAGGCGTCGTGGAAAAGCGTGTCCAGAAAGGCGACCGTCGCGCTCACGGAGTCCCCGCGGCGGCGCGGTCCAGGGTCCGACCTACCAGAGAGGCGGAGATGTGGCTTCCGAAGGCTTCCCGCCAGATGCGATACGAATAGAGTTCCTCGGGGGATCTCAAAGCGACGCCCGGCTCCACAGCCTTTGCCCGCCTGAACTCGTCCTCCGAGATGGAAGATTCCGCCAGCCGCGCGATCACCTCCGACGAGCCGGCCCCCTCGGAGAATTTCATCTTCTTGCGCTGGAGGATGGAATCGGGGAGGATCCCCCGGCAGGCTTCCCTCAGGAGCCACTTTTCCGGGCGGTCCGGCCGGGGTTCCAGAAGGTCCACGGGGAGCCTCGCCACGTAGCGGACCAGGTCCCCGTCCAGGAAGGGCACCCGCCCCTCGAGCCCGTGGGCCATGGTCATGCGGTCGCCGCGCTGGAGGTTGGTGTCCTGGAGGCGCACCGTGATTTCGGTGAGCTCCCGGCGAAGGCGATCTCCGCCTCCGAGCCGGCGCAGGTACTCGTACCCCGCGAAGAGTTCGTCCGCCCCCTCTCCCATAAGGGCCACCTTAACGTGCCGGGCGGCGAGCTTGGAGATGAAGTACATGGGAATGGCGGACCGGACCAGGGGGGCGTCGAAGGATTCCAGGTGGCGAATCACCTCAGGCAGGGCGGCCTCCACGTCTCCCTCGCTGTAGCGAAGCTCATGGTGGACGGTTCCGAGGTGGGCGGCCACGCGGCGGGCGGCGTCGAGGTCCGGGGCCCCTTCCATTCCCGCCGTGAAGGAGTGGAGTTCGACCACGTGGGGGCGCATGAGTGCGGCCACGAGACTGCTGTCGAGCCCTCCGGAAAGGAACACCCCCACGGGGACGTCGGCCATGAGGCGCTTCTCCACGGCCCTTTCCAACAGCCTCCGGATGGCCTTGAGGACGTCTTCGAGGGGGACCTCGGAGATGCGTGGACGAGGCGGGAAGGGGCGTGAGAAACGCCAAGGTTCCCCATCGTGGAACATGGCGTGACCGGCGGGAAGCATATGGAGTTCGTCCATCGGAGGGAATGCCTTGAGTTCGCTGGAGGCCAAGAGGACCCCGTCCCGCCGCCCGTAGTAGAGAGGTTTGATCCCCAGCGCGTCGCGTGCCAGGAGGAGCCCTCCGGGTCCCGCAAGGGCCATCGCGAACATTCCGTCCAGCCGGGGGAGCATGTCCTCGCCCTCCTCCTCGTAGAGGTGCAGGAGGACCTCCGTGTCGGAACGGCTCCTGAAGGCATGGCGAGATTCCAGGGCCCGCCGGAGAGCAAGGTGGTTGTAAATCTCTCCGTTGAAGGCGACGGCCAGGTCCCCGCGCTCGTTGGCCATGGGTTGCGCGCCTCCTCCCAGGTCAAGGATGGACAGGCGCACGTGGCCGAGGCAGGTCTTCCCGCGGATCGCTACGCCTTCGCCGTCGGGCCCACGGTGGCGGATCCGGTCGAGCATGGTCCGGACCGCGCCGTCGTCGCCTGCGCCCCAGGAAACGGCTATGCCGCACATGGTCAGGCCACTCCCGGGATGCCGAGAGAGCGAAGTCGCTCCCGTTGGGAGAGAACCCTGCGGGAGGCGGGATCAATGGCCTCCCAACCGCCTTCCACGCACGCCGTCACGATGGTCCCCTTGAGGTGGGGGTTCCCGCGGAAATGCGGAGCGTCAAGGACACCCGTGCGGATTGCCCGTGTCAGCACCTCCGCGTCGCCCCACGGGTCGTCCCGGTCCTGGCCTAGGGTTCGGATCGCCGCGAGGATCTCCTCGGCCTCGGAAACGAGATGGTCTCTCCTGGAGGCGACCTTTGGATCGGCGGATGCGTCGGGCAGTCCCTTCAGCGCGAGATCCACGGCCCCTTGCGCCACGCGGCAGCTCTCGATCAGGGAGTCGGCATCCACAACGGTCCGTGCCTCCGTGAATCCCACTACGTGGAGGATGTGGGGCTTCAGCGCCATAGAGAGGACGGCCGAGGCGGCCATGTGCCCCTTGGCCTTCCCGAAGTCTCCGGGCAGGCTCGTGATGCCCGCCCTCACCTCCCGTAAGGTCGAGAAGTCAGGCCCTTCCAGCCGGGAGATCAGATCCAGTTTAGCCAGCATCTTGGCCAGGTCCATGGCCGGGCTGGTGGAGGGCGGCGTGTTGTGCATCATCTGGATCACGTAATGCCGCACGCCCTGGCGCTTGGCGTTGTACGCCGCCAGAAAGGCGGCGGCCACGGCAAGGGAGTCGTGGGCGTCGCGGAGGCTCCACTGGTGGGATTCGTTGACCTCCACCGGGACCCCTTGGACTGCGTAGAACCGCATGGCGGCCTGCTTCTCCTCAATGGCCTGGGGAAACGGAACCTTGCTCCGCCCGTCCATGACGCTGTACCAGCAAAGAGGGATGGCGCCCCAGGCGTTTCGAATCGTGTCCAGACTCATCTCCGCCCAGGGGATCAGGTCCCGCGTCCCGCTGTAACAGCGCAGGAGGGGATGGTTGCCGCACCGGGTTGCCGCGTGAATGGCCCGGAGGTCGTCGGGCCTTCGCAGGGGCACTCCGCCCGCCCCATTCTGAGACGGGTCCATCTCGGAGGGGCGGAAGAAGTGCTCCTGTGCGTTCTGGTCGGGTCCGACGGAGAGGACGTCGAGGACTCCGGATTCCGCTATCTTCCTGGCGCCCTCGATGGTTCTGGCAAGGTCCGGCTCTCCGTAGTGGTGGCGAAGAAGGGGCCTCGGGAATCGCTGCTCGATTCTCTCGAGCAAGGTCGAAGGGTACCTCGCCTCGCCTGATCCGGCGGTATGGCCCGTCAGGTATGCCCGGATTTCGTCGTGGGGCTCGCTTCCATCGAAGGCTCGCTCGAAGAAGCCCGTCTTCCGAGCCAGGTCGGCTACGGGGGGGGTCCCCCCGAAGACCCATCGCACCTCTTGGATTCCCAGGCGCCGGGCGCCCACCGCGAGGGCCCGGAAGAGTGGTTCCGCGTCCTGTGCGGTGAGCCGGTAGGAGACGGCGGCAAGTTCCGGACGGAGGGCCGCCACGCGTTCCAGCAGCACGTCCGGAGGGACGGCCGCTCCGAGGGACAGAGCCTCCCACCCCTCCTCCTCGCATATACGGAGGAAGTGGTCCAGGCCGGCGAGATGGACACACTGGCCGATGGCGCCGCCCAAGACGAGTTTGGGTTTGCCGTTCACGAGCGGTTCTCCCCTATGGCGAGAAGCCTGAGCCGCTTCAGGTCGAAATCGGCGATCCCCAGGCTTTCCACCGTCCATCCCTCCGCCCGGTAATCCCTCGCGTGCATGGTCGAGGCGAGGTCGATTAGGGCATCCATGACGGGCGTGGCCACCCCGAATTTGTGGGCAAGACTGCTCATGGGAACCAGGCTGCAGGGCACGTCCTCCGTCAGGTACCTCATCTCCATGCGGTGGGGGGCCAGGATGCCCCGGTAGCCCGGATTGGCATGGATGGCCTGGTGGAGGTTCTTCCCTACGGCGTCGTAAGCAAAGTAAAGCCATTCCCGAGCGGTGAGGGCCTGGAAGCCGAGAGCGGCGGCGACGGCCACGCGCTCGGCGTCCAGGGCCTCCAGGACAACGGCCACCGATTCGGTCGTACCTTGAAAGTAGAACTCGAAATCCGCCGGGTCTTCCACCCACCCCGTATTCAGGAGCATCAGCGCCGGGTGGAACACGGCGCCGATGTTGTTGAAGCTGGTCTTGAAGACGCTGTCCCCAGGAACGAACTGCGGGAAGGCCTTTCGGACCAGATTCAGGCATTGGGGAATCCTATGGGCACGAAGGGTGGCCAGGGGGATGGAGTTCTTGATCCGGAAGATCCTGGCTTGGCCCGGGCCGGTCACGCGGCTCGCGTACAGGAAGGTCTGGGTTTCGGCGATGGTCACGTCGGCGCCGCACCCCAGGGCCCTGAGAGCCTGAGCGAAGGCGAGGGCGCCGAAGGTCCGCCCTGGATTAAGAACCACCGTCTGCCCGTCCCGCAGGTGCGGCGCGCACCTCTCCGCCATGAACCGGTGGGCCGTGGCCGGAACCACGATCAGGATCACGTCGGCCCCGTCAAGGACCTCCTTCGGTTCGTCCGATGCAATGCGCACGGGTCCGAAGCCGTGGACCTCCTCCCCTTCCAGCTCCACCCCCCCCCTGGCGATGACCGCGTCCAGCCTGGCCCGGGTCCGGTTGTACAGGCGCGCTTCGAATCCCATGATTCCCAAATGCCCCGCCATGGCCAGGCCGCCGTGGCCGGCTCCGAAAACGGCAAAGACGGGTCGATCTTCGGGCATTTTGGCCTCCTTGCGCCTGGGCCTTACAATCGGGATCGAACGGGGAAACACGACGGCCGACGCTTGACTTCATCAGGAATATAACCAATAATGACTGAAAAGTCAAGTTTGACTGAATAGTCATTTATCTTAAGGGAAAGGCCCACCATGAATTCCGACCGCCGGCTGCGCAAGAAGGACAGAACCCGGGGGGCGCTTCTCGAAGGCGCCCTGCAGCTTTTCTCTGAAAGGGGGATCTACGAGCCTTCCATCGAGGAAATTACGGCTCGTGCCGATTTGGGGAAGGGGACCTTCTACCAGTACTTTCCCTCCCGGGAGGCCCTGATCGCCGAACTTGTGCGGCAGGGGTTCTGTCGCCTCGCGGAGGAAACCGGGATTCGCCTGAAGGGCCTGCCCGCGGGAGCGGACCCGCTCCCGGTGATTCTCGATGCCCACGAGGCTTTCTTTTCGAACCGTCCGGAGTATCTGCTCCTTTTCCACCAGGCGCGAGGCTGGATGAAGATGTCCCGTCACCACGGTCCGGCGCTGAGGGAGGCCTTTGAGGGCTACGTGGCTGACCTGGCCCGGTTCCTCTCCGGCGGGACAAGCCCCACGGGCGGGCCGCTCCGTCGGGAGGCTTTGGTGGTGGCGGGATTCATCTCGGGAGTACTCTCCTTCCGGAGGATCTTGGAGCTTGAAAACCCTGAACAATCGTTGACCGAGGATCTCGCGGTTCTCGGAAAGCGTGGGGTGCGTTCGGCCCTATCCAAAAAGGGACTCCAAGCCAAGAACGGCCGCTGATCGTGTACTTCCCGATCCCTCCCGAGTCGATCCCGATTCAGTTCCGAGAGTCTCCCGCCACGGACCTCTGGGCGTCCGATATTCCCTCGCCTCCGATCGAAAGATAGCCTGCGACGGTGGCAACCATGGCGGGGATGAGAGCCCAGGGATTGCCCGTGGTCTCCGCGACGAAGGCCACAGCCGCCACGGGGGTGCGGTATCCCGCACCGACAAACGCCGCCAGTCCAACGAGGGGGTACAGGGAGTCGCTGGAACCGACCACCGTGCGGCCAAAAGCGCTTCCCGTCAGGGTCCCCAGCACGACCAGCGGGAAGAAGACCCCACCGACACCTCCCCCCGCCAAGGTCAAGGCCGTGGCAAAGGCTTTTGCGCACCAGAAAAGGAGCACGGTCTCGAGAGGTTCGCTCCCTGCGAGCACGTGTTGAACCAGCCGGTAGCCCGGACCGTAGAGGAACGGCTCCCCCGCGACGCGGAAGACCAGAACTCCGGCCAACCCCAGCACGAGGCCAGCCAAGAGCGGCCTTGCCCACCGCGGCAACCTCTCGAACAAGGTCCGGGTGGATCGAACGAGCCGCGAGAAAAAGCGGGCGAGGAGGCCGCAGCAGACGCCGAGGGGGATCGCCCAGATCAGGTCGTGAAGGTCGAAGGCCCGGTGGGTTTCCACGGCGAAGAGCACTTCGCTTCCCGCGAGGAGCGCGAAGGTAACGTAGCTCGAGGCCGAGGCTACCATGGCCGGAATGAACGCCCTGCCCGCGATCCCGTCCCGGTGGAGCGCCTCGAGGGCGAATAGGAGCCCCGTAAGGGGTGCCTTGAAGATGGCGGCCACGCCGGCGGCGGCGCCGGCGACCATGAGCAGGCGCGCGTCTTCTCCCTTGAACACATCCCTGAATCGGCGCTGGATGGCCTCTCCCAGGCTCGATCCAAGAAAAATCGAGGGGCCTTCCAATCCGAGGCTCCCTCCCGTGGAAAGGGTAACGAAGGACGCCGCGAGTTTCCCGGGGAGGTCGGTCCAGCTGAAACGGGCGTTTGAGCTGTGGTAGCGGGCGATATAGGCCTCGGTAAGGGCTCCCTCCTTGGAAGGAACGGCGTATCGAGTCAGCGCATTGGAGAGGAGGAGGCCTGCCATGGGGAGGAGCAAATACACCGGGGAGAGGCGGAGCCCGTAAACGATGGGGACCACCTCCTCCCTCAACAGGAAGTCGAACACGGCCACGAGGGCGCCTGTGACCATCCCCAGGAAGGCGGAGAAGGCGACCCAACGCAAAACCTGGGTCCGGGCAGCCCGAAGCTTGTGCCGCACTTCGATGGGGCGTCCGAAGAGCCCCAGCAGGCGGACCCTCGCCCTGCGCAAGACTCGTCTCGTCCCGTGGCGGACGTCTTGGGTTCCCTCTTCGTTCGGGGGGGCGGTGGGGTGCATGGGTACGAATCTATCACGATCCATTCGACGAGTCCGACCCCTGCCCCCGGTTGCCTGCACGTGCCGCGCCTGCGTAGAATGGCCCCGGAGGTCGAAATGGGTCCGAGGCCGAAGAAGTGCGGGCGTCCCCCGGGCCGGCGGGAGCCGAAGGTTTGACCTCCGAGGCGCCCCTCACGTGCGATCTGTTGGTTCTGGGCTCGGGCATTGCCGGGCTCCGGGGAGCGGTGGAGGCCGCCCGGGCGGGGTGGCGCGTCGTCGTGGTCACCAAGGACCTTCCCAGGGAGTCCAACACGGAATACGCCCAGGGCGGGATCGCCGTTCCCCTGCCCGATCCGGAGGACCGGGAGCGCCACCTCTCCGATACCCTCGCCGCGGGGGACGGGCTGTGCGACGAGTCGGCCGTCCGGGTCCTCGTGGAAGACGGGCGCGACCGGGTGGAGGAGCTCATCGCCTGGGGCGCGGATTTCGACCGCAAGGCGGGTGAACTGCACTACACCCGGGAGGCGGCCCACAGCCGGAGCCGAATCCTGCACTCCCACGGAGATGCCACGGGCCAGGAGTTGGAGCGGGTCCTGACGGCGGCGGCCGGGCGGGAAGAGAACATCCGCGTGCTCCCCTTCCACACGGGCATCGCGCTCATCCTCGGGGAGGGGACGTGCCGCGGAGCCTGGATCCTGGACGAGAGCGAAAACCGGGGGAGGGCCGTCCTCGGCAGGGCCGTCCTGATCGCGACGGGGGGCATCGGCCGTCTGTACCAACAATCCACCAATCCGGCCGTGGCCACGGGAGACGGCATGGCCATGGCCTTGAGGGCCGGCCTGGTCATGGCCAACCTGGAATTCGTCCAGTTCCACCCCACGGCCCTGTTCCTGCCCGGCGCGCCGCGGTTTCTCCTCTCGGAGAGCATGCGGGGGGAGGGGGCCGTCCTGAGGAACGCGGACGGCAAGCGCTTCGCCCACAAGTACCACCCGGAGGGCGAACTGGCCCCACGGGACGTGGTGACGCGGGCCATCGTCTCCGAGATCCAGGCCCAGCGGGGCCGGCCCGTGACGCTGGACCTGACCCACCTGTCCCCCGACTTCGTGAGGACGCGCTTTCCCACCATCCACGCCACCTGTCTCCAGTACGGCCTGGACATCACGCGCCGCCTCATTCCCGTCT
>JBFLVU010000007.1:0-29171 GCA_040758175.1 Acidobacteriota bacterium
CCATCCGCAACCGCGCCGACCTCGAAGACGCCGCCAAGACCTCCAAACTGCGCGCCATCGTAAACGGCCTGAAGACCCACGGTGTCGGAGCCCTCCTCACCATGGGAGGCGACGACACGCTGAAGACGGCGAACTTTTTGCACCTGCTGGGGATGCCCACGATCCACATCCCCAAGACCATCGACAACGACTACTACGGAATCGCCTGGACCTTCGGGTTCTGGACCGCGGTGGATGCGGCCCAGAAGGCCCTCCTCAACCTGAAGGCCGACGCCGACTCCACCAACGCCTACTTCCTGGTGGAGCTCATGGGGAGAAAGGCCGGGTGGATCACCTACGCTGCCGGAGTCGCGGGCGAGGCGTGCGCCATCCTCGCGGCCGAGGACCTGGACGGCGACCTGGATCCCGACGCCCTCGCCTCGCGTTTCGCGGACCTGATCATCCGGAGGGAAAGGGCCGGGCGCACGGCGGGGCTCATTTGCATTGCGGAGGGGCTTGCGGACCGCCTCGCCGAGTCGCACCGCCCCCGGGAGGTGGACGCCCACGGAAACGTGTACTTTGGACGGGCCGAACTCTGCAGAAGCCTGGCGGAAAAGACCTCGGCCCTGTACGAGGAGAGGACGGGCCGGGTAAAAAAGGTCAACCCAAAGCAAATCGGCTACGAAACGCGCACGGCCCCGCCTGTTTCCTTCGACGTGGTTCTCGGCTCCATGCTGGGTCACGGAGCTTTCCGGCTCTACCTGGAGGGCCGTTTCGGGTCCATGGTGAGCGTGGAGGACCAGTTCCAGATCCGCGCCGTGCCCTTCGCCGACCTCGTCGACCCCGAGACGCTCCACACGAAGGTCCGGCTCGTGGACCGGGAGAGCGACCTCTTCCGGCTGAAGGACGCCCTTTCCTACCCCGCGGGCTGAGGGCTGAACGCAGGCGCGAGCCCGGTGACGCGGGCGGGGTCATCCGTGGTAAAATGGCGGCTGATTTGAGGAGAGGGCACCCATGTCGGGTCACAACAAGTGGGCCAATATCAAGGCGCGCAAGGGGTCCCAGGACGCCAAGCGCGGAAAGATGTTCACCAAGATCGCCAAGGAGATCATCGTGGCCGCGCGGCTCGGCGGGGCCGATCCGGACAACAACCCGCGCCTTCGGGCGGCGATTCAAGCGGGCCGCGCCATCAACATGCCCAACGACAACATCAAGAGGGCCATCGCACGGGGGACAGGCGGCGAAGGGGCCGAGTCCATCGAGGAAATCCTCTTCGAAGGATTCGGAGCCGCCGGCGTCGCCATCATGGTCGAAGTCCAGACGGACAACCGGAACCGGACCACGGGCGAGATCCGCCACCTCTTCAGCAAGTACGGCGGAAACATGGGCGTTCCGGGATGCGCCTCCCGCAATTTCCAGCGGCAGGGACAGATCACGGTCTCGGGCGAGGGCCTTACGGAGGAGAGGGTCTTCGAGGCCGCCATCGAGGCCGGCGCGGAGGACGTCCAGAGCGACGGAGAAACCTTCACCGTCGTCACCACCTTCGAGTCCCTAAACGGCGTGAACGACGCGCTCATCAAGGCGGGACTCCCCGTCACCGGATCCCGGCCCGCGTACGTCCCGGTCCTGACTGTCCGCCTGCAGGGGGACCAGGTGAAGGGTCTCCTCAAACTCGTGGACGCCCTGGAGGACAACGACGACGTGGCCGCCGTGTGGGCCAATTTTGACATCGACGACAAGGATCTGGAGGCCTTCGAGGCCGGATGATCGCGCTCGGGGTGGACTCGGGCTCCCGGTGCACCGGTTACGGCGTCGTGGAGGGACGCGGGGCCGCTTACAAGGCCTTGGCCTACGGGGCCTTGCGCCTCGCGTCGGACCTCCCCCATCCGGACCGGCTTGCCCTCATCGGCGCGAGGCTCCGGGAACTCATCGGCGAGTTTCGTCCCGAAGTTCTCGCCCTCGAAGGGGTGTTCATGGCGGAGAACGCCCAGAGCGCCCTCAAGCTCGGCCAGGTGCGAGGGGCCGTCATGCTGACGGCCGCTCAGGAGGGCGTTCCCGTGATGGAGATTTCGCCCGCGGAAGTCAAGGCGGCCGTCACCGGCTACGGGCGGGCCGAGAAGATCCAGGTTCAGAAAATGGTCAAGGCCATCCTCGGCCTTCCCAAGCCGCCGACCCCGCACGACGCGTCCGACGCGCTCGCCCTGGCCATCTGCGCGCTCGCAAGGGGCCGCCTTGCGGCCGCGGGGGTGCGAAGGTGATCGGGCGGCTCCGGGGGAGGCTCCTGGAGCGCGAGCCCTCGGGGCTCGTGGTGGAGGCGGGCGGCGTGGGCTACCAGGTTCAGGTTCCCCTGACGACCTTTACGAGGCTCCAGGACGAGACCGTGGACCTGTTCATCCACACGGAGGTCCGTACCGACGCCATCCTCCTCTTCGGGTTCCTCACGCGCCCCGAGAGGGAGACATTCCGAAAGCTCATGGCCGTTCAGGGCGTAGGTCCCATGACGGCTCTGGCGGTGCTGTCCGGGCTCACCTTCGACGAGCTTCTAGCGGCCATTCGGGGAGGAGACACCCGAAGGCTCCAGTCCATCCCCCGGGTGGGCAAGAAGACGGCGGAGCGAATCTGCCTGGAGCTTCGGGAGAAGATGGCCGATTTCGGTGGAACCTCCCCGCCGGGAACGTCACTCTCCGCCGGCGGCGGCGATTTGACCGACGCCTTGACGGCCCTGGAGAGCCTCGGGTACAAGGCCTTACAAGCGGAGAAGGCGCTTACCGAGGCCCGCGCCCAGGCGCCCGACGGGCCCATCGAAACCTGGATCCGCCTCGCGCTGAAGTCTCTTTCCTGAGCCCATACCCAATCCACCGCCGCTTCGGATCCGCTCCGCGACGCATGGAGGGCCGGCTACATCCCGCCTCTCAGGCCTGCGTCCACGAAATTCTGGATACGCCGCCGGTCCTCGGGGCCCAGATCCTCGAATTGGATTCCATACGCGTTGAGGCGAGAGTCCACTTCCCGGGCCTCTCTCACGACCTGGCCCGTGACGCGCACCTTCTCCTTTTCGAGGGGAAGAGTGATCTGGAGCTGAATGGAGTCCCCCAGCTTCAGCCTCCGGGCGGTCAAGATCAGGATCCCCGAGGCGCTCAGGTTGAGCGAATTGCATAGGAACAGGCTCGACTGGACGTACCCTTGGACCTGAACGTAGACCAGGAGGCGGGCGTCCTTTCGCACCGCGATCGACAAGAGCCGGCGGCACGCCTCGTTGAAGTCGCCGCCCACAATGGGCTTCCGCAGAACGGTGTTCACCCCCTCGGGCTTCTCCGCTGAGGGGCTCCCGCTCAGGAGGATGAGGGCGGCGTGGCGGCCCTCCTGACTGAGGCGGACCTTCTTCACGAAATCCTGCACCTCCATGTCGGCCAGGCGGTCGTCCGTAATGATCAGGCTCGGGCTCAGCTCCGAGATTTTGCGAATGGCCTCCTCCCCGGTCGCCGCCCGCAGGACCTCGTGCTCCTTCCGCAGGAGGAGGCTCTGATCGAAAGGCACCACCGGAATCCCGCTTTCCAAGATCAAGATGCGATGTCCCATGGCCCCCTCCGGGTCCGCACCCCGCTCGTGCGGGAACGCGGGCCCACTGCGGCTCGATTGCGCCCTGGCCCCTGCGCAAGTGTAGGCCCAGGCGGGAGCCCGATTCAAGGGCTCGACCGGTCAAGGGGTGGCTGTTTCCGGCTCTTCGTACGGATACAAGGGCGTGGAAAGGTAGCGTTCGCCGCTGTCGCACACCACGCTCACCACGCGCTTCCCGGGCCCAAGCTCGCGCGCCACGCCGAGGGCGGCGTGAAGGATCGCCCCCGAGGAAATTCCGGCCAGAATCCCCTCCTCGAGGCCGAGGCGCCGCGCCCCATCGAGGGCTTCGTCGAATCCGACGCGCACGACCCGGTCTACGACGGAGGGGTCGTAGTTTGCCGGGACGAAGCCGGCGCCGATTCCCTGGATCCTGTGCTTACCCGGCTCCCCCCCGGAAAGTACTGGGGAATCAGACGGTTCCACCGCTACGATCAGGACGGACGGTCCGAGGCTCGCCTTGAGAATTCTTCCGACACCCGCCACGGTGCCTCCGGTCCCCACCCCCGCCACGAAGGCGTCCAGCCTGCCCCCCGTGTCCCGCAGAACCTCCAGCGCCGTGGAGTTCCGGTGGATCCAGGGGTTCGCTGGATTGTCGAACTGCGACGGCACGAAGCACCCGCGCGTTTCCGAGGCGATGCGGAGGGCCACGGCGATGGCCCCCTTCATCCCCTTCTCGCCCGGGGTCAGGACCAGCCGGGCTCCGAAGGCCTGAAGAAGGCGCCGCCTTTCCAGGCTCATGGTGTCCGGCATGACGAGCGTCAGCTTGTAGCCCTTCTGGGCGGCCACCATGGCGAGCCCGATTCCCGTGTTGCCCGAAGTGGGCTCGACGATGGACATGCCGGGGATCAAGTCTCCCGAAGCCTCCGCCGCCGACACCATGGCGTGGGCGATGCGGTCCTTCACGCTCGCGCCGGGGTTGAGGGATTCGAGCTTGACGCACACCTCGGCCATATCGGCCGACGGGACCCGATTGAGGCGCACGAGCGGCGTGTCCCCGATGACCTCAGATACGCTGCCGTAGATTCTTCCTCTCATCTCTCGCTCCGTGGACCACACAGGGTTGGCGCGTGCCCCTTCCCTCCCACTCCCGGCGGGGGGCCCGAATCCGGACAATCGCCTTCGAGCCCGATCCGGGGGCAATCCCGTTGTAGCGCGCACCCGGCGCAACAGGGCCTCCGCGCCGTGCACGTGACGCGGCCGTGACGGATCAGCCGGTGGCCGAGGGCCGTCCATTGCTTTTGGGGGAACGTCGCCATGAGGTCCGCCTCGATGGCTTCAGGTGCCTTCTTCTCAGAGAGCCCAAGGCGATTGGACAGCCGGGCCACATGGGTGTCCACCACGAATCCCCCGGCAATCCCCATCCCCGTGCCAAGCACGACGTTGGCCGTCTTTCGGGCCACTCCCGGAAGCCTCAACAACTCCGCCATCGTGCGCGGCACGTTACCGCCATGCCTCTCCACGATCAGCCGGGAGGCCTCCCTCAGGAAGCGCGCCTTGTTCCGGTACAGTCCCGTGGGGCGAACGACGGCCTCCAGGTCCGAGGGATTCGCTCCCGCCATTTCCGCGGGCCCTGGCCAGCGGCGAAACAGAACCGGGGTCACCTGGTTGACCCTCTCGTCGGTGCACTGGGCGGATAGGACCGTAGCCGCGAGAAGCTCAAAGGGGGTCGTGAAGACCAGGCTGCAGGACGCGTCCGGATAGAGAGCCTCCAGGCTCACCGCGATGCGCTTCGCCCGTTCCGACTCCACCCCGGCCCGCATGCGACCTCCCTCCAGAAATCGTCCAGGAAGCCCTCCTGGAACAGCCCAAGAACCGACCGCATGACCCGGCCTATTCCCAGGGACGCCTTCCCCCCCTGCCCGGGAAAGGGAATCGGCGGCCTCGAGGGCAAACTCCCCTCCTCAGGGCCACTTTGGAGGCTCGGCTCTCCCTCGCCGAGGTCCGCCGGAAGAACCAACGAGGCTTCCCCCTGCCCTGAAACCTGAAGTTCTCCTCACCCACGCGGCCGTTACGAGGTTGCTCCGCATACCCCCCTGCGGTCCATCGCGATCACTTAAGAAATGGATCTGTAGCACCCCGTCATACCGAAAGCCACCCGGCCAGACAGAACCTCGACCAATTCCTGAAGGTATTCAAGAATAAAGTATATATTGCATATCTAACATATTGGCATACGCATTCGTTTTGACCGCTCCTGTCCCCTGCCAAAGTGCCGTTTTCTGCTCGTTGTCCTGGAGGCGGCCCGATCGAATACCTACAGTAGGTATGCCGCCGCCTCGCGGCCTTCGGCCACTCCCCCACCCGCAGAAGCCCTATCCGGGCATTGCGCCCCGCCATTCCTCCACCCGTTTCCACTCTGGCGCCGGGCGTGGGGCGATCCCCATGGGACTCGGACCTGCTCACTCGGCCCCAGTTTCGACGGAGGGTGACTGACCTGGCTCAGTCCTTTCCTTTGGCCAGGGCAGAATGGCCAGGAAAAGCAAAAAGAGGGGGAGAACCAGCCACCCCTCTCCAATTCCCACCCACAGGGTGGTGGTGGTTCTCGGGGCCACAATGCCCCAGAAAGAGGCCGGCTCTCCCGGGGTGGCGGCCGACTGGAGCCTCCCCCGCGGATCCACGATTCCGCTGATTCCGCCGTTGGCGCTGCGGATGAGAAAGCGGTCCGTTTCCACCGCGCGGACTCGTTCCATGAGGAAATGCTGGGCGGGTCCCGGGGTCCCCTCGTACCAGGCATCATTTGTCAGATTCACAAGGATTTCGCCCCCTTCCCGCACCTGCCTCCGCACCAGACCCGGGAAGATGGCCTCGTAGCAGATTGTGACGGACGCGGCGCCGGCGGGGGTGGAAACCGGGGTCAAGGACTCGCCGGGGACGAAATCCCCCACTGCTTCCACGAGGGGTCGGGCAAAGAAAAGGAGGCGGCGAAGCGGGACATACTCCCCAAAGGGTACCAGGTGTGTCTTGGCGTATCGCCCGCCCTCCCCGCCGTCCGGGCGCACCAGAACGGCGCCGTTCTGATACCCCCCGTGACCTCCGAAGGTCGTCCCGAGAAGAACCGGCGCCGACAGATCGCGCGCCAGGGCGGCCACCCGCTCCCGGTAGGCCCCGTCGCCATCCCAGGCCATGGGCGTGCAGGACTCGGGCCAGACCAGCAATCGGAGGCCGAACTTGCGAAACGCCAGGCTCAGGGTCTCCATCTTTTGCCAGGTCCGCTCGGCCTCCAGAGGATCCCATTTTTCATCCTGGCGGATTTGGGGCTGGAGGTATCCGACGGCAAGGCGGGGCATGGGCGAAACGGGCCGTCCCTCCTGGATCGTCCCCCAGGCGAACGCGCCTCCGTACAGGAGCACCGAAAGCAGGATGGCCGCGAGCGTGGTGCGGGCTCCGCGCTCCCGGACCCAAAGGGCCACGGCCGATGCCCCCAATACGGACAGGAAGGAGAGTCCGAGGATCCCGAAAAACCTCGTATTCTGGAGGAGGGCGGGGTAGAGACTGAGGGAATATCCTGGGCCCCACCACGGGAAGCCCGTGAGGAGATGGCCCCTCATCCACTCCCAGATCACCCACGCGCAAGGCGCGAGCAGGAGCGCTCCCTCCCCCCGTCGCCTCACCGCCCAGGCCAACGTTCCGAAGAAGCCCGCCCAGTAAAGGCCGAGGAGAACGGCCAGCCCCGCCACGAGGGGAATCGCCATCCACGGGGAGATTCCTCCGTACCGGACCATCGTTGGAACGAGCCACCACAGGGTGGCGGCTTCACAGAGGGCGCCTCCAGCCCACCCCCATGAGGCGGCCCTCCGCGGCGTCTCCTCCGGGAGAAAGAGGAGGGCTGGCACGAAGGCCGCCACCGCGAGGATGCCCACACCGTAGGGCGGTAACGAAAGCCCCCACAATACGGCCCCCACCGCCAGGGCCAGCGGGAACCTCAGCCGATCTGAGCCAAGCCGCTCGGCGAGACGCCGGACCGTTCCAGCCACTCCAGGTACCTCTCCCTTTCGCCGGTCCCCCAGCTTCGGCCGGGGTCCGAGAGGCGCACGGCCCATTCGCGCGCACGAATCAGCGTATCATGATCCCTTACGGGGTCGGCCAGGCGAAAGCCGGCCCCGCCCCACTGCCGGATGCCCGCCAGATCGCCCCCCCCCCGAAGGCGGAGGTCCGCCTCCGCGATCTCGAATCCGTCTCGCGTTCTCTCCAGCACCCTCAGCCTTTCGATGGACTCGGGAGAGGCCGCGGGGGACGCCATGAGCACGCAATACCCCTTCTGCCCCCCGCGCCCGACGCGCCCCCGCAACTGGTGCAGTTGCGCCAGCCCGAAGCGCTCCGAGTTTTCCACGACCATGACGCTGGCCTCGGGGAGGTCCACCCCCACCTCCACCACCGTCGTGGCGACAAGAAGCCGGACCTCACCCGACCGGACCTTCGCCATAACGGTCTCCTTTTCCTCGGGCTTCATCCGCCCGTGAAGGAGGGCGGACGGGTAGCCGCGGAAGGCGCCCGTCGACAGGCGGGCAAAGGCCTCCGTCGCCGCCTGGAGATCGAGGACTTCGGACTCCTCCACCAGGGGAAAAACCACGAAGACCTGGCGCCCGGCATCCATCTCCTTGCGCAGGAAGACCTCCGCCTTCCTGCGGGCTCCCTCATCGCGGATCACCGTCACCACGGGGGAGCGCCCGGGCGGCATTTCGTCCAGGACGGAAAGGTCCAGGTCCCCGTAGAGGGTCAGCGCGAGGCTTCTCGGGATGGGCGTGGCGGTCATGACGAGCACGTTGGGGCTCCTCCCCTTCCCTACGAGCTGGGCTCGCTGCAGCACCCCGAAGCGGTGCTGTTCGTCAATGACGACGAGGCCCAATGCCCGGTAGGCGACTTTCTCCTGGAAGAGGCTCTGGGTCCCCACGAGGAGCTGGATTCTCCCCGCGGCCACCTCGGCGAGGATGTCTCTTCGTCCCTTTCCTTTGACCCCGGAGGTGAGAAACGCCGCCCGCAGGTCCGTGCCCTTGAGCATGGCCTCCAGCTTGAGATACTGCTGGCGTGCGAGGACCTCCGTGGGCGCCATGTAGGCGGCCTGAAGGCCCCTGTGGGCCGCGAAGATCATGGCCAGGAAGGCCACGACCGTCTTGCCGCTGCCCACGTCCCCGTGGAGGAGACGGTACATGGGCCGCGGCGAGGCGAGGTCCTCGAACACCTCCCTCAAGACGCGCCGCTGGGCGCCCGTGAGACGGAAGGGAAGGACCCGGCGCAGAAGTTCTCCGGCGTCGTGCGACGGAGAAATGGCCGGCCCCGATTGCAGTTCCCGGTCGCGCCTCACCAGGGCGAGAGCCCACTGAAAGCGCAGGAGTTCCTCGAAGACGAGCCGCCTCAGGGCTTGGGGAGACGGCGACGGGGGAAGGCCCTCCGTGGGCGCCGGAGGGAAGTGGACGTTCCGGAAGGCCTCGGCGCGGGCGACCAGGGCCTCTTCCCGGACCACATCCGTCGGGAGGACTTCGGGAACCTCCACGCCCGGATCCAAAAGGATCTTTAAAAAGACCCGGCGCAGGGTGCGTGGATGCAGATCACCTTCCCTTCGGTAGACGGGGACGATCCGGTCCGCCAGAAGGGCCTGATCCGGCCCGTCGGCGACCTTTTCCACCTCAGGATTCTCGAGTTGAAGCCGAAGACCGCCCCGGACGGAGTACAGGCCGACCTTGCCGTAGAGGTACACCTCGGTTCCCGCCGGAAGGCCCTTCGAAAGCCACGGCTGGTTGAACCACACCGCATGGAGGCTGCCGGTGTCGTCCTGGACGATGGCCTCCGTGAGGTGGACGCCGCCCCGATAGCTGCGCCTTGGATGGATCGCCGCGATCCGCGCCTGGAAACAGGCTGCGAGGCCGGGCCTGGCGGCTCCCAGGCTGGATGGGCGGCGACGGTCCTCGTATCGGAAGGGAAGCCGCCACAGGAGCCCTTCCAGATCACGCACCCCGACGGCGGCCAAGCGCCGGGCCGTGGCCGCCGTGATGCCGGGGAGGAGGGTGAGCCCTTCGGTGGTCCGCAGGGCGCTCGACGGGCCGCCGGGCTGACTAGTCCGCCTTTCCATTGCCGGTGGAGGCGTACATCTCTTCGATCAGGTGGCCAAATTTCTGGTTGACGACGCGCCGCTTCACCTTCATGGTGGGGGTCAGCTCCCCTTCCTCCGCGGTCAATTCCTTGGGAAGAAGGCGGCACTTCTTGACCTGCTCGAAACGGCTCAGGTTGGCGTTCACTCGCTGGAGCACGTTATCGAAGAGGTGGCCAACGACGGCCTCCTTGCACAGATCCCGGGGGTCAATTTTGTTCACGCCCTTGCCCTTGGCGTAGTCGATGACGTTGTCCCAGTTGGGGACGATGAGCGCCGTGATGAACGGGCGGCGGTCTCCGATCAGGACGGCCTGGGAGACGTACTTGTTGCGCTTCAGTTCGTTCTCGATGGGCTGGGGGGCCACGTTCTTCCCCCCCGAGGTGACGATGATCTCCTTCTTGCGGTCGGTGATGTACAGGTACCCGTCCTCGTCCATGGTGGCGATGTCCCCGGTGGCGAACCAGCCATCCAGAGTGAGGACCTCGGCCGTCTCCTTTTCCATCTTGTAGTAGCCCTTCATGATGCTCGGGCCGCGTACCCAGAGTTCGCCGTCCTCCGCGATTTTGACCTCCACGTTCTTCAGGGGCCTGCCCGGAGATCCGAAACGGATGCGGTCGTTCCCGTGCTGATCCACCTCGTTCACCGTGACAACGGGAGTCGTCTCCGTGAGTCCGTACCCCTCGGCGATGGGGATCCCGCACCCGTAGAAGAAGGAGGCGAGGTGCCGCGGGAGGGGAGCGCCGCCCGATACGAAGAAGCGGACGCGCCCGCCAACCCGCGCGCGCAGCTTCTTCGGAACGATCTTGTCCGCCAGCGCCCTGCGGAAGGCGAGCCCGGCGGGCACCTTCCCGCCGCCCGCCTTGAAGGCGTCGGCCCATTCGCTGACGGTGCGGATGCTCCAGTGGATGAGGGTCTTCTTGAGGGCCGAACTCTGGGCGGCCTGGTCCATGAGCCGGGCGTACACCTTCTCGTACAGCCTCGGCACAGCGGCCATGATGGTGGGCTGGACCTCGCCCAGATTGTCGGCCACCTTCTCGATGCTCTCGGCGTAGGCGATGGAAACGCCCTTCCAGAAGTAGCAGTAGTCGATCATGCGTTCGAAGGAGTGGCAGAGCGGGAGAAACACCAGGGCCTTGTCGTTCCGGTCGATGTACAGGTAGTCCATGCCCGCCCGGCTGTTCTCCACAAAGTTGTAGTGCGTGAGCATGACGCCCTTCGGGACCCCGGTCGTCCCGGACGTGTAGATCAAGGTGGCCAGGTCCTCCGGTTTGACCAAGCCGGCCACACGGCGGTGAATGCCCGGGTTCTTGGCGGCGTAGTCCTTCCCCCAGGCGATGACCTTGTCCCAGGGTAGAAGGTCCCCCAGGCCCTCCGCCGGCGGGTCGAAAATCACGATGTTCTTGAGGCGCTTGAGATTCTCCTTCTGGGAGAGGAGCTTGTTGGCTTGGTCCTGGTTGGAAACGACGGCCACTTCCGCGTCGCTGTTGTTGGCGATGTAGGCGGTTTCCTGGGCGTTCAAGGTCGGGTAGATGGGCACGTCCGCCGCGCCGGCCGTGAGCACCGCGTAGTCCGTGAGGAGCCACTTGGGCCGGTCCTCGGAGATCAGGACCACCCTGTCGCCCGGCTTGACGCCGAGGGCCATGAGGCCGCAGGAGAAGGCCTCCACGGTCTCCGCGATTTCCTGGGTGGAGACGACCTCCCAAAGCCCTTTTCGCTTTCGCATCAGGTGATCGGGTCTTTGAAGCGTATCGATGGTGTTGAAATAGAGGTCGCAAAGGGTCTTGATCTCGGCCATGGTCCCCTCCTTACCCTGGCATTCAGCCCGAATGGCGTAGCCCAATGTCCCCATGGTGAGAGCCCCGACGGGCCCTGTCAAGGGGGACCGGCGGCCGCGGCGCGCTGGGGACCAGACGCTTACGCGCCCTGGTCTCTGGAAAGCCTGGCCATGAGGACTCGGGGAACGGAGATGCCCAGGATCCCGTCCTTGAGCTGGCCGCCTTCCTCGAAGAAGGGCATGACGGCGTAGGTGATCCGCTCCACCTCGAAGGAGGCCTCCACTCCAGTCACGTCGGCCGCGCGGTCCATGTGGGCGAGCCACGCCAACCGGGCCATTTCGGGCACGAGGGCGGGGTCCCGAACGCCGTCGAGAAGCGCTCCCCCGAAGGGCTCCCCGAAGGAGAGAAGGGCCGGATCGGCAAGGGCGAACCTCTGGGTCAGGTCGTCGTAGTAGGAGAGCCGCAGAGTCCAGAAGGCGGGAAACAGCAGGGGACCAAGCCTTCGGATTCGCGAAAAGGCGGCCTCCTTTCGGGCGTCGGGACATGTGACCCGGAGGGATCCCGTCACCATCCAGAAGGGCGCTCCGACCGGCTCGCCCCCCAGCCCGATGCGAGGACTCAGCCATCCGGCGGGGTAGACCCGATCCCGGGCCTCCATGAAGATGGCGCTCCGGCAGGCGCGGCACAGGAAGATCCGGGCCGCGTCGCCTCCAGCGAGCACGTTCCCGCACGTCGGACAGGTAAGGGGAACCAGGAGGGATCCGGCGCTCATTCGAGCCACCTGGGCGCACGGTCCTGTCCAAACCCGGACTTCAGCATGGCCCAGATCCCCCTTCTCACGGGGTCGAGGGGGCTCGGCGGCACTTCGGCGGCCGCCTCCACCCGAATCCCCGTCCCCGTAATCCGCACGAGGAAGGGAGTGCGGACAAACGCCCACGCAAGATCCAGCCCGAGGGCGACAAGGGCCCCGAGTACCCCGAGGAGCACGGCCACCGCTTGCCATGCCGCCGAGCCCCCCCCCGGGGAGGCGAAATCCGGAGCGAAGGCCCCCGCCAGCCCTCGGAGGAACTGACCCGTCAGGAGACCCAGAAGACCCACTAGTATGCTTCCCCCCATGACGGCCAAGTCCCTTCGGAAGGGCATGGTCCCCGAGAGCCAGCGGCCTGAGACCTCTTCGACAACCGCATGGAAGACCTGGGAGCCGTAGCGAAAGGTCAGGGATGCCACGGGAACGTAGACGAGAGTGGCCTCCACTGCAAGGACCTTCAACTCCCCCGCCGAAGAAGTGGGGCTCGCAACGCCCTTTTCCAGGACCGTTTCCAAAGGTATGTTGGCGTCCACGACCTCACCGGTTCCGGACAGGCTCAACAGGTCCGCCGGCTCCGCCGTTTCCAGGGCGCGCAGGACGGTCTCCTTCACGTCGGCGTCGCTAAAGTCCCAAGCATGCAGGCTCACCGCGGGATAGAAATACCGGAAGTCGCCCAGGACGACGCGGCTGTCCTCTTCCACGACGACGGCGGGCCTCCTGGGCCGGACCACCTCCTGGAGGTCCGGGTCGCCCGTCATGGCCCCCAGCCGCTGCCAGGGATGGAGGAACTCCCGCTCGTTGACGACCCTCTCCCTGCCCGTCTCCAACACCCCTCCTCGCTTCCCCGTCAGGAGGTAAAAAGGAAGGTAGAGCCGGCGCCGGCCCAGGAGAAGGGCCTTCCTGGAAAGGTCCCTTGGCGCCACGAACCCACCCATGAGATCCGCCGCCGATGCCCTGAGGTCGGCCTCGCTCAGCCGGGGCGGAACCACCACAGCTGGAAGAAAATCGCCTCCGGCGTAATAGAACGTCCGGCCGCAGAAGGCGCACCGCGTCTTTCGGGAGGCCAGCGGGGCCGGAACGCCCCCCCCGCAGGCCGGGCAGCTCAGGGTTTGAGCCTCGTTCATCGTGACGCCCCCTGAACCATGCGTCGGAACAAAGGAAAAAGGAAAACCCCCGTGAGGGGCACCGCCGCCGCCGCCGCCGGGCCGGGAAGGAAGAAGGACTCCAGCGCAAACAGCGCGAACAAAAGGCTCATGGCCGCCCAGAAGCGCCGGGAGATATGGGCCGAAAGGGGCGGCGGAGTTTCCTCGAAGAGCGTCCTTCCCAGGACTCCGTCGACCCAGGCCGTGTAGGTCCTGCGCGGCGAGCCGTACCGAATGCGGAAAAAGGGGACCATGAACAAGGTGAAGGAGGTTCCTTCGCCGGCCCCCATCCAGGCGGTGGACGCGCCCTGGGAACACGGTACGGCCTCGAACCCAGGCGGCGCTGCCTCCCCCACGCGGGCGCCCGCCCCCGGCAGGCGAAACTCCTCCAGACAGGAGGGACGCGGCGAGAAAGCGGGGACGGCGCCTTGGCTCTCGCGTCCCCGAACGCTCCAGAAGGGCAAGAGGAGGCCCTTCGTCTCCAGGACGGGCAACTCCGGAAGCTCGCCGCTTCTCCAGGCATTCCTCAACTCGAGGACGGCCCGGGATGCGGACAGGACGGGCGGGAGCACGAGCCGAGGAAAGGTGCGGGCGCGATCCAGGTAGAGCGTCGAGGCGCAGAAAGGACACTCCAGAAAGGGGCGGTCCCTCTCCGGCGAAAAGTCCGCGCCGCAGCTCGCGCATCGAACCTTCATCGCGCCCCCCGCCGACATCCCCTTCGGGGCCCGCGCCGCCTCACGGCCCATCCCTCGGGCCCAGGATCCCCGCCAACCTTTGGGGAAGGCCGTGGAAAGCGCCGGAGGAGAAGAAAGCCACCAGTCCCGGTTCCAGGGCCTCCGCCTCAAAGGCGCGCTCGTACTCCGCCGCCGAAGCCACGGCGCGGGCCTTCCGGCCGAGGGCCCTCAGGTCCCTGACCACACGGTCAAGGTCGAGGCGGCTCCCGGCGGGGATTCTCGCGGAGGCGTGGAGGGGACCGATCCAGATCTCGTCCGCCAGGGAGAGGGCCGCCGGAAGCTCCTCCTGGTGGAGGGCGGTCTGACACGTGAAGGATCGCGGCTCGAAGCAAGCCGTCACGCGCCGTCCAGGGAAGTGCTGTCTCAAGGCCTTCAAGGTTTCGCGCAGAGCCGTCGGATGGTGCGCAAAGTCGTCCACTACGGCCCAGCGGGGCCCTGCGTGAAGGACCTCCTGCCTCCTCCGAACCCCCGGAAAGGAAGCCAGTCCGTCCCTCAGGGCCTCCAGTTCGGCCCCTGCCTCCAGGGCGCCGGCGACCGCCGCAAGGGCATTGCGGAGGTTGTGGGGCCCGTGAAGGCCGCTGGAGAAAGTGCCCAGCCTTCGCCCCGAATGGAGAAGGACAAAGCGGGTCCCCCCCTCACCGTAGATTACGTCCGTGGCCGTCCAGTCTTCTCCTCCCCCCAGGCCGAAGGTGACCCTCCGGCGGCCCGCCTGCGGGAGAAGCCTGGCCACCGAGGGCGACTCGGTACCCGCAAGGACGACCCCGTCGGGCTTTACGGACCCGAAGAGGCGCACGAAGGCCGTCTCCAGACTCCCGAGATCCGCAAAATTGTCCAGGTGGTCCATCTCGATGTTGTTGAGGATCAGGATGGAGGGTTCGTAATGGAGGAACTTCGGGCCTTTGTCGAAGAAGGCCGTCTCGTATTCGTCCCCTTCAAGGACCGACCAGGCACCGCCGCCCCACCGGAAGGAGGAGTCCCACTCCTTCACGATGCCTCCCACGAGTACGTTTGGCCGGAGGCCCGCCGATTCCAGGAGCCATCCAGCAAGGGCCGTGGTCGTCGTCTTGCCGTGGGTTCCCGCAACGACCAGGCTTCTTCTTCCCTCCACGGTGAATCGCCGGATCGCCTCGGCCATGGAGCAGTAGGGGATGCCGTCGGCGATGGCCGCCTGCGCCTCGGGGTTGTCTGCGTGGATGCTGTTGCCGATCACCAGGAGGTCCGGTTGGACGCGCAGCAGGTGCTCCGGATCGTACCCGGTTTCCACCGCAATGCCGTACCGGGCGATGGCTTCGGACATGGGAGGGTAGAGGGCCGTGTCACAGCCCGAGACGTCATGCCCCTGCGCCTTGAGGAGGCCGGCCAGTGCCCCCATTCCCGTTCCCCCGACGGCCATCATGTGGATCCGCATGGCTCCCCCCGGAGTTTAGCCTACCACAGGAAGGAGGGGCCCTCCTGTTGTATTCGCGCCTCCTCCCTGCTACCTTGGCCCGCGGAGGTCCCATGAGCGGAGCGGCACGCATTGCGCGGGAGTGCGGCATCGTGGGGGCCGGCGGGGCCGGCTTCCCGACGCACGTAAAACTGCAGGCGCGGGCCGACACCTTTGCCGTCAACGCCGCGGAATGCGAACCCCTCTTGTACAAGGACCAGGAGATCCTCGAGAACTTCCTACCCCCCTTTGCGGAGGGGCTCGAACTCTGCGGGGAGGCGGTGGGGGCGCGCAGGATCCTCGTGGGAATCAAGGACAAGCATCCGAAGCTGATCGAGCGGCTGAGGGACGAACTTCCCCGCACCGTCGAGGTCCGTCCGCTCAAAGACACCTACCCATCGGGAGACGAGCACATCCTGGTGTGGGAGACCACGGGCCGCGCGATCCCGAAGGGGGGTCTCCCCCTGGACGTCGGGGTCGTTGTACAGAACGTGGAGACGGTCCTAAACGTCGGCTTTGGAAAGCCCGTGACGGAGAAATTCGTCACCGTTTCGGGCGTCGTGCCCGAAGCCCTCACGTTAAGGGTCCCCCTCGGTGCCTCGCTTCACGATGTCCTCTCCGCGTCCGGCGCGCCTGTCTCGGGCATGGGATTCGTGGTGAACGGCGCCATGATGGGAACGGTGGCCGAGGACCTCCGCGAGCCCGTGACGAAGACCACCTCGGGCATTCTCGTTCTTCCTCTCGACCATTCGGTCCTCGCCCGCAAGGCCCGGACGACCCGGCAGGTCCACAAGATCGCCGCCACCTGCGACCAGTGCATGCGGTGCTCGGACCTTTGCCCGCGGGACCTCCTCGGGCACTTCGTCAAACCCCACAAGGCCATGATTTCCATCGGATTCGCCCCGGACCAAGCGGTGGCCTGGCAGGAGACGGCTCTCTACTGCTGCGAATGCGCCCTCTGCTCCCTCTACGCCTGTCCCGAAGACCTGGACCCCTTCCGCGTCATGGTGGAAAGCAAGCGCGCCCTCCTGGCCCGAGGGATCCGTTCCGCCAAGGAGGCGGTGGCGCCGTCCCCCCTGTTCGAGTACCGGCGGACGCCCACCCGAATGCTCATGCGCCGCCTCGACCTTCTTCGCTTCGAAGCGCCCCACCGCTTCGATTCGCGCCCGGTCCGGGCGGGTACCCTGCGTCTTCCCCTCAAACAGCACGCCGGGGCGCCCTCCTCCGCGACGGTTCGATCCGGCGACAGGGTCAAGGCGGGGCAGCTCGTGGCGGAAATCCCCGAGAACGCACTGGGGGCCAGGATCTTCACGCCGAAGTCAGGCCGCGTCCTCCTCGACGAGCGCGAGGTGATCGTGGAGGTATCATGAGCCCAAAGATCCGCCAGATCCGGTCCGGGGCCGTGCGCCCCTCCACCCCGCCCCCGGACCCGCCGGTTGGCTCCGCTCCCAGGGGCGGAGCCCGGGACGCCATCGGACTTCTCGAGCTTACGTCCGTCGCAAAGGGCGTGGAGGCCACCGACATCATGTTGAAGGCGGCCGACGTGGAGCTCCTTGGAAGCCGCTCGATCTGCTCGGGAAAGTACATGGTCCTCGTGAGAGGGGACGTGGCCGCTTGCACCTCCTCCGTGCAGGCGGGAGAGGACCTGGCGCTGGAGACCGTGGCCGACTCCATCGTCATCCCCAACCTGCACGAGCAGGTGTTCCCGGCCCTTTCCCAGTCCTCCGAAGCCGAGGAGGTGGAGGCCCTCGGTATCCTTGAGGCCTTTAACGTGGCCACCCTCATCGAGGGGGCCGACGCCGCGGTGAAGGCGGCGGAGGTCCACCTTCTGGAGATCCGAATCGCCATGGCCCTGGGGGGAAAGGCCTTCTGCATCCTCACGGGGAGCGTGGCCGCGGTCCGGGCCGCAGTGGAGGCCGGCAAGAGCCTCATCGGGGAAAAGGGCCTCCTGACCAACTGGGCCGTCATCCCCGCTCCCAAGAAGGAACTCGTTCGCGAAATTCTGGGCGGCCGGCTCCTCTAAGCCGGCACCCTTGGGGGAATACGCCATGACTTTTGCGAGTCCCAAGTCCCGGAACGAAGCCCTTCGGTCTCCCCTTCCCACGGTCCTTACTCTCGTCTCCCTGTTGTTCTGCGCCTCCGCCATGGGCCAGGCCGCGCCCGCTCCCGCTCCACCTCAAGCGGCGGCGCCCCCCGCCCAATCCCCACCCCCCCAGCCGCCCTCGAACCAGATCACCGGAGTCATCACCGAGAGCGGGTTCACTCGCCTTGCCATCGCCGTGCCCCCCTGCCGAACCGATTCAGCGAACGCCGCCGCCGGACAGGAGGTTCTCTCGGTGGTGTCGGGGGACCTCGACTTCTCCGGCTACTTCCGGCTCGTGGACCCTTCCCTCTTCGCAGGAATGAGCCTCCAGGACGCCAAGGTGGATTTCGACGCGTGGAAGGCCGTGAACGCGGACTACCTCCTCCTCACGTCCCTGTTCTCCTCGGACGGCCAGTTGAGCCTCGAAGGCAGGCTCTTCGACGTGAAGCGCGCGGAGATGGTCACAGGAAAGCGGATCAAGGGCCCGAAAGCGGACGCGCGGGTTCTGGGGCACAACCTGTCGGCGGTGATCTTGGACTACCTCTTCGGTGCGGGGACCTTCCCGACCAGCCAGATTCTCTTCACTTCCCACCTGGGGGCCACGGAGGATATTTTTCTCTGCGACTACGACGGGAAGGGACTGGTCCGCCTCACGGCCATGGGGCAGCTCAACGTCACTCCCGACGTAAGCCCGAAGGGCGACCGGATGGTTTTCACCTCCATCCTGAAAGACCGCCAAGAGCTCTTCCTCCTCGACAGGCAGGGACGCCGGGTCAGACTCTACGGCGAAGGCGAGGGCCTGAACTCCAACCCCCGCTTTTCGAGGGATGGGAAACTCATCGCCTTCTGCTCCTCCAGATCGGGCAACCCGGACGTTTGGGTCCTCGGGCTCGACGGGAAGAACCCCACTCGCCTGACCTTCTCCTGGGCCATCGACACCGCCCCCTCGTGGTCTCCGAACGACCAGCAGATCGCCTTCACTTCGGACCGCTCTGGATCTCCCCAGATCTACGTGATGGACAGGGACGGAGCCAACGTGAAGCGGATCAGCCCGGAGGGAGGGGGACGATGCGACCAGCCCGCATGGTCCCCCCGGGGGGACAAGATCGCCTTCAGTACTTTCCGGAACGGCCACTTCGACATCGCGGTCAAGGACCTAAATTCCGGCGAGGTGACCTTCCTCACGGACGGCCCGGGCAACAGCGAGGCCCCCTCCTGGTCTCCGGACGGGCGTTACCTCGCCTTCGCCAGCAACCGCAGCGGGTCTTATCAGATTTACATCATGCGATGGGACGGGACGGGGGTCACCCGGATCACCAGCCAGCCCGACTGCTACGGCCCCTGCTGGTTCAGGGGCTAGGACCCCGGGCGGGGCTCCCATGCTTTCCGAACTCGGCCTCAAGGACTTCGCCCTCGTCGAGGATCTCCACTTGGTTTTCGGAGAAGGCCTGACCCTCCTCACGGGCGAAACCGGCGCCGGGAAGTCCATCCTGGTGGAAGCGCTCGGCCAGGCCGCGGGGGAGCGGGCCGAGCCCGAGATGGTCCGCCACGGGACCCGGGAGGCTTGGGTGGAGGCTCGCTTTCGCCCCGCCGACGGGCCGGCCCGATCGGTTCGCGGCCTGCTTGAAGAATGGGGAATCCCCTCCGAAGAGGATGTGGTCGTCCGCCGGCGGGTCTCGCGCGAAGGTCGGAGCGCCGCGTGGGTGAACGGGGCCGCCTGCTCCGTAGGCCAGCTTCGGAGGCTGGGCTTGCATCTGCTCGAGATCCACGGCCAGAACCAGGGGCACCGCCTTGCCGACGAGGCACATCAGCGGGAGCTCTTGGACTCTCTGCCCGAAGTAAGCGTCCCGGCGGGGGATGCGAGGTCCGCCTACGGCCGGCTGGCCTCCGCCATGGAGCGTCTGGCGGCCCTTCGGCGCTCCCAATCCGAAAGATCCGCTCGGCTGGAGACCCTTCGGCGAGAGCGGGAAGAAATGGAGCGCGCGGAACCCCGGGATGGAGAGGAGGAGGAGCTCCTGGCCGAAAAGGAGCGCCTTCAGCACGCCGAAGAGATCGCGGGCGCGGCATCCTCCGTCGCCGGCCTCCTCGGGCCGGGCGAAGCGTCGGCGGCCTGGGCCCTCAGGGAAGCCGGCCGCCACCTGAAGCGGCTTTCGGAGGTAGATCCCGCCTGGACCCCCTATCTCAAGGACCTCGAAGCGGCTGCGGGGGTCCTCTCCACCATCGCCACCGAGGCGGAGCGCACCGAATCCACCATCCAGAACGATCCGGAGGGGCTGGACCGAATCCAGGCCCGCCTGTCGGACCTGGACCGCCTCAAGCGCCGCTACGGTCCCACCCTGGCGGACGTCCTGAGCCGCCTCGAGCAGGTTCGGAGGGAGGAGGACCTCCTCTCTGGTGGGGCCGGAACGGTGGAGGGCGCCTCGGCGGCCTTGGAGGAGGCCTTCGAAGCCTACGCCCGCGCCTCGGGCGCCCTGAGCCGAGCTCGGGCCAAGGCCGCCCCGGCATTCGCCAGCCGGGTGGCCGCGGCACTTCGCCCCCTCGCCATGGAAAAGGCGCGTTTCGAGGTGCAGGTGGAATCCCGCCCGCTCCGACTGCCTGAAGATGCCACGCCATGGGGGCAGGAGGCGATCCGCTTCCTTTTTTCCGCGAATCCGGGGGAACCCCTCAAGCCCTTGTCCAAGGTCGCCTCGGGCGGCGAACTCAGCCGCACCCTTCTGGCTCTCGTGAGCGTCGCCTCCGGCGGCGGCCCCCCGACCGCCGTCTTCGACGAGGTGGATGCCGGCATCGGCGGACGCCCCGCTGAGCACGTGGGGCGCCGCCTCCGCGAGCTCTCCTCGGGGCGTCAGGTGCTCTGCATCACCCACCTTCCTCAGATCGCCGCCTTCGCGAAGCACCACATCCGGGTCGAAAAGGTGCAGGCGGAAGGCCGCACGGTGGTCCGGGCCCGCCTATTGTCGGAAGCCGAACGACCCGAAGAACTCGCGAGGATGCTGGCCGGGGAGCGCGTGCCAGAAACGGCCCTCCGTCACGCCCGGGAACTCCTGCGGGGCGCCCAAATCGGGGCCGAAGGCGGCCGTTGACTTTCGCTTGGCAAGGAAGGGATTCGAGGAGGGGGGCCTGCCAAGCACGGGGGTACACTCCCGCTGACCCCTCCCGGCCCGGGTCCGGTTCAGTCCTTCTGCGTGTAGGCCGCCACGAAGGCGCGAGTGTCCGGGTCCATCTGGCGGAAGGCCACCCCGTACCCCTTGGTCGTGTTGCGGACGACGCGGGCCTTGAACTCCACGATTTTGAGGGGGACGCTGCCCGGGATCCCGATGATGAGAGTGATGAGGTCATTCATATCCAGCTTGCCGTCCAGGTGGATCTGCGCGCCCGTAAGGGAGATGTCCCGCACCAGCCCCTTGTACTTCTGTCCGAGGGTGGAAATGATGCAGGCGGCCTGCAGGGGCTTCCGCGAGGCCTTCCTCGCCTCGGGTCCATCGAACTCCTCTGGCACTCGAAGGGGCGGCGCCGGCGCGGCGCTCTCGTCTCCTTTGCGCCCGCAGAAGGTGCGGATGGCCTCCAGAAAGCTCCCTTCGCCCACGGGCCGGATGAGGCACAGTGAGGCTCCGGCGTTGTAGGCGTCCACCCGGTGGTCCTCCGTGGAGACGAGCAGGATGGGCAGCCGCTCGAATCCGGGTTGTCTCTTGAGGGCGGAAACCGTTTCCAGGCCGATGACGCCCTGCAGGTCAAGGTCCACCGCCATGATCTCCGGCATCCCCATGATGTAGACCGATTGAACCGCCTCGAGGTCCGTCGTGAAAACGCTCAGCCGGACCGCTTCACCGGCGTAGGCGGCAAGAGCGGACCGGAAGGCCGACAGTTCGGGCTCACGAAGCACGGCCGTGGCTTTCAATCCTCTCCTCCCTGCGACCCACCCGCTCCCCCCCTGTCAAACGCGGGGAAGGAGCGTCATGTTTCACGGTCGTCTTGGCTTCTTTGTACCACAGGTTCAGGTGGATTGGAACGGCCCCTCAAGCCGCCGCGTCCCGATCCCTCCGCCGGAACACCCAGGAGATGAGCAAGCCCAGCCCGTACAGCAGGACAAGGGGCACGGCGACGGCCGTCTGAGTGACGGGATCCCCGGAGGGGGTGATCACGGCGGAGATCACGAAGGCGCCCAGGACGGCCCATTTGAACTTCCGGGCCAGAGTCCCGGTGGAGACCAACCCTAGGCGGGTGAGCAAGAAAATGAGGACGGGGGTTTCAAAGGTAAGCCCCATGCCCAGAAGGAAGACGATTTCAAAATTCCAGAAATACGAAACCGTCACGACGTTCGTGAACCCCTCGTTGAACTGGAAGAAGAACTTGAAGGTCAGGGGGAGGATCACCAGGTAGCAAAAGGCCACCCCTCCCATGAAAAAGAGGCTCGTGGCGAGGACGAAGGGAACGGCCCACCTGCGCTCCGCGGGCTTGAGGCCAGGTGAGATGAAGGCCCAGAGCTGGTAGAAAATCCAAGGAGCGGCAAGGAACACCGCCAGCACCATGGCGATCTTCATGTAGACGAAGAAGATCTCGGTCACCTGAGTGTAGGCCAGGCTCTTCTGGCCCTCGGGCAGGTAGTGGTAGTACGGAGCCACCAGGAGGCTCATGACGCGGTCCATGAAGGGGATCACCGCCACGAACGCGACGAGAAGCCCAAGAACCGCGCGGACGAGGCGCGTCCTCAACTCCTGGAAATGCTCCAGGAAGGTCATCTCCCCCCGTCCCCCCTTCCGCTCCGTCACGGGGCTCCTTCCCTTCCTCCCTCCGCCCCGCCGGCGTCGTCCGCGGGCGCGGACTTGGGAACCCGAGGCGGCGGGGGGGGGAGCGTTGAGCGCGGCATGCCGGTGGGGCGGTCGCCGAGCACGTCGGAGTCCCTCTTTAGGTCATCCACTTCTCTCTCGATCGTCTCCTGCAGTTCCGCGCTGGCGCGCTTGAACTCCTTGATGGCCTTTGCCAGGGACTTGCCCAGCTCGGGCAGTTTCTGGGGCCCGAACAGCAGCAGGGCCAGAAGGAGGATGAGGATGATCTCAGGAGTTCCCAGTGATCCCATCGGTCCGTTCCTTCCGCAAAGGGTTCAGGCTTCCCGACCGAAAGCCCTCCAGGTCCAGGACCACGGACTGGAAGCCAAGGCCCTTGAAGCCCTCGCAGATCTTCTTCCGCAGGTCCTCTTCGCACGCGCGGGCCAGGTCGCCGCCCTCGAGCTCCAGGCGGGCCGCCGACTCCATGAGCCGTACCCTGCACTGCCTGAACCCCAGGCCGCGCAGCAGGTCCTCCGCCCTTTCCACGCGCCCCAAGTCATCGAGGGTGATGGGCCGGCCCGTCGGAAACCGCGAGGAAAGGCAGGCCGCCTGGGGCTTGTCCCACGTCGCGAGCCCCCTGCGCCGGGACAGGTCCCGGACTTCGGCTTTCGTCAGTCCCGCCTCCAGAAGGGGAGCGCGCGCGCCCCGCTCCCGGGCGGCCTCCATGCCGGGCCTCCAGTCCCCCATGTCGTCCGCGATGGCGCCGAAGAGGATCCACCGATCCCCTCTCTCGCCCGCCAGCGCCTCCATGGCTTCAAAGAGCGCGCTCTTGCAGAAATAGCATCGCCGGGGGCCGTTCTCGATAAAGCGGGGGTCCTCCATCTCGCGCGTCCGAAGGAGGATGTGTTCCGCCCCTAGGCGTGCGGCGAAACGCCTTGCCTCCTCCAACTCGGATCGTGGAAGGGTGGGGGAATCGGCCGTCACGGCCGCGCAGACCGTACCGAGAACCCGATGGGCCTCGCTCAGGAGCAAGGCCGAATCCACCCCGCCCGAAAACGCCACCAGGACGCCTCCCTCGAGCCCCTCGAGGATCCTCTCCAGGCGTTCGACCTTGGTTTCCAGCGCGTCCACGGGAGATCCTCCGGTTCGACTGCCAATGTAGCCCGCGCGTCCGCCCGAGGCAACCGTCCCGGTGCTACGCGGCGGGGTCCGCCGGCCCTTTGGCCTGACGCCGCCGGTCCCAAAGGGTCAAGAGGGCCACGAGGACGGTCAGGGTGGTGACCATGCTGTAGACCGTCCCAAGAAGGGAGACGTAGCCGATGCTTCTCAGCCCGGGGTAGGAGGAGGTGACCATGGACCCGAACCCGGCGATGGTCGTCAACGCCGCGATGACGATCGGCGAGCCCACCTCCTGGATCACGCGGTCCATGTGGGCCCCGTCGGGCTCGCGGTGGCGGTGGACGAAATAGATCCCGTAGTCCGACCCGATCCCCAGGATCAGGGTGGTCACGAAGATGTTCATGAGGTTCAGGGGCTCGCCCAGAATCGCGAGGGAACCGAGCATCCACACCATGGCCACGCAGAGCGGAACGAGCGCGTAGGCGGCCATCCGGAAGGAGCGGAAATCAGCGGCCACGATGAGAAGCACGACCAGGTTTCCGACGAGGAAGGCGATGAGGGCATCCCTCTTGATGAGGGTCCGGAGGGCCTTGCTGAAGACGTTGATGCCGACGACCTTCGCCTCGGGGACCCGGTCCCGGACGGCCTCGATGAGGCCCGAGGGCTCGAACCTCCTGAATTCCTCCGACATGTAGAGGTACACGACGCCCCGGTAGCGGCCGGGGGCCTTCTCCACGATGAACTTGTCCAGCACCGGGCCCAGGGGAGTGCGCCGAATCTGGTCGTAGGTCAACGGGCCTTCAGGGCGGAGCATACGCCCGAGATTCACCAGGTACTCCCGGAAGAACTCCGGGTTGAACCCCTCCTGGCGGCAGGAGGCCAGGAAGGTCCTCCGAATCCGGGTGAAGGAGAATTCCGCCCCCCCTTGCCGGCGGAGTTCTTCCACCACGGCCCGTTGCCGCTCCACGGGGGGCAGGTAAGTGGACGGGCTGTCGGTGAAGAGGATGTCCCCCGTCTTGACGAACGGCTGGACCGCCTCGGTCACCTTCTCCGCGTCGGCCACGATCCCCTCGGGTGAGGCGGATTCAAGGAGCACCATCATGTAGGTGAGGGAGGCGCCGAACTTCTTCGCGATCTCCGACGAGACGTTGATCCCGCGGTTTCGTGAACTCCGGAGGTTCTTGATGTTGTCGTCCAGGCGGATCCCCAGGGCAAAAAGTCCGAATACCGCCGTGAGCCCCGCCGCGATCAGGAGCGTGGTCCACGGCCGGCGGTGCGCCGCCCGGGCGATCCCGTCCACCCAGAAGGCGTGCATGTGGAACGAGGGCTCCGTGGCGCGCTTCTCCTTGTGCACCTGGTGGAACTGGAGCATGGCGGGAAGGAGGAAAAACACGCTCGCGGCGCTCAGAAGGATCCCCACGGACGTGAAAACGCCCACCTGGCGCATCCCTGTGAATTCCGTGACGATCATGGCGCCGAAGGTGCAGGAGGTCGTGACGGCCCCCACGAACACGCCTTTTCCCGTCCGGCCGAGGGCCGTAGCGATGCTCTCCTCCGATCCCCTCCCGGCGTTCCGCTCTTCCACGTAGCGGCCGTAAATCACGGTGGAGAAATCGATCCCGAGACCGATGAGCAGGGCCGCGAATCCCGCCGTGGCGCTGTTGAGGTGGATCCCCATCAGGTGGACCGCAGCGAAGGTCATGAGGATCCCGAAGAGCAGCGGCATCCACCCGTAGGCCAAGGCGCTCTTCCGCCGGAATGCCCAGAGGAACACCCCCATGACGAGAACGGCGGAGGTGGCCGTGTTGATCACCGCGTCCCGTTTGATGAGGTCCGCGTCGTCCTGCGCGATGGGATACCCCCCGCCGTACCGCACCGTCAACGCTTCGAGGCCCTCCTCACCGTCGGCCACCCACCGTTGCCGGAGGGCCTTCTCGGCAGAGCGCACCCTGGCCATCAGGTCCTTCCCGAAGGGAATGTTCTGCGCGGGCTTCTTGGGGCGCACGATCATGAGCAGGGCCGTCCCGTCGCGCGAGAGGTAGTACCCGTCCGAGAGGTCCACCTTGAGCTGGCGGGTCTTGCCGGCGAAGTTGCGCTTCAGGATCGGGAAGAGGCCAAAGGGGTCGTACTGGACGAGCTGTTTGGTGACCAGGGAGGCGGGGTTTGAAATGAGCTTGCGGTTGTCCTCCACCTGGGCGTGCACGGCCTCGTCCGTGAAGCGGTCGGCCACCTCGGGCAGGGATTCCGGGGAAAGGTAGAGGAGCGTGTAGGGGAGGAGGGCCTGCACCATCCCCTCGAAGTCGTGGAGGCGGTATTCGACGCTCTCCACGAGCCCCGTTTCCCGGATGGCTTCCGCGAGTTGGTCGGCGTACTCCTCGTATTCGGAGATGGGGCGCGCCTGAGGGTCCGCCGTCTCCAGGAGGACGAAGAGGTAATCCAGGCTCTTGAAGTCCTCCGTCGCCTGGCGGAAGTCCTGGACGGCGGGGTTTTTTCGCGGGAGGAGGTCGAGGATGTCCGATTCGATGCGGGGCGGCTTGAGGGTGAAGAGAAGGAGCGCCAGAGCCCCCAGGACCGATGCGGCCGCGAAAACCCCGCGGTAATGGCGGGCGCAGAATAATGCGATGCGGGTGAGGAGGGCCTCCCTCACCGGACCCGTCCAGTCCCCGAGGCGGCTGGGCTCATCCGGCGGCCTCCCCCTTGAAGAGGTCGATCTTCTTGGAGAACTCCACGAAGTACTCGACCATGGAGGCTACGGCGATGAATGCAACGATGTACAGGAGCCAGTTGCCCGTGATCTGGACCCAGTCCCATTCCTTCTGGTTTCCCCAGATGATGAAGCAGATGGCGATGACTTCCACGACCATCTTCCACTTCCCGAGGCGCCCCGCCGGGATCACGACTTGGTTGATGGCCGCGATGAGCCTGAGGCCGGTCACCGAGAACTCCCGGCCCACGATCACCACGACCACCCAAGCCGCCGTGAGCTGGAGCTCCACCAGGGAGATCAGCACCGAGGCCACGAGGAGCTTGTCCGCGATGGGGTCCAGGAGCTGGCCCAGGGTCGTCACCTGGTTCCGCTTCCGGGCCAGGTATCCGTCCAAGAGGTCCGTCAGGGAGGCGAGAAGGAAAATCCCCACCGCCAGAATCTCCCTGTTGAAGAAAAACCACTTCTCGAACTGGAATTCCGTGAGCAGGACGACCACCACCAGCGGCACCAGGAAGATCCTGAAGGCCGTAAGGAGGTTCGGGAGGTTGACCGCTCTCTTGGGCATGGTGCGCCAGCTCCGGCCGGGGCCTCAGCGGGGGCGCTTCCGGCGGTCCAGGTCGAAACGCTCGATCATCTTGATGAGGCCCCTGCGGGTGATTCCCAGATCCTCGGCGGCCCGGGTCTTGTTCCAGCGGTACTTCTGGAGGGCCTCCACGAGCATCTTCTTCTGGATGGCGTCCAGGGAGTCCTTGAGCTTGGCCCCGGTGTGCGTGGCGGCGAGGAGGGCCGCCTGCTGGATGACCTCGGACAGGTGCTGGGGAGCCACCATCTCGCCGTCGCCCAAGAGGATCGCCAGGCGTTCCATCTCGTTCTTGAGCTGGCGGACGTTTCCTGGCCACGCGTAGGCGGACAGCATGTCCACCGCCTCCTTCTCGAAGCCCAGGTGCCGGCGGCCCATCCGCGTCCCGTAGAAGTTCAGGAAGTGGCGCGCGAGGAGCCCGATGTCCTCCTTGCGGTCCCTCAGCGGGGGCAGTTTCACCGTGACCACGTTCAGGCGGTAGAAGAGGTCCTCCCGGAAAAGGCCCTTCTGGATCTGGTCCTGGAGGTCCTTGTTGGTGGCCGACAGGATCCGGACGTCCACCTTGCGGGGCTTGTTGTCGCCGATGCGGCGGATCTCCCCCTCCTGGAGGGCGCGGAGGATCTTGGCCTGGGAGGAAAGGGAGAGGTCCCCGATCTCGTCGAGGAAGAGGGTCCCCCCGTCGGCCACCTCGAAGAGGCCGGGCTTGTCGTGGGAAGCCCCCGTGTAGGCACCCTTCTTGTAGCCGAACAGCTCGCTCTCCAGCAGGGACTCGGGGAGCGACGCGCAGTTCTGGGCCACGAACTTCTTGTCGCGCCGGGATGATTTGAAGTGAATGGCGCGGGCGATGAGCTCCTTGCCGGTGCCGCTCTCCCCCATGATCAGGACGGAGACGTTGCTCGCCGCCACGAGTTCCACGGTCTCCAGGATGCTGATGATCTTCGGAGAGTTGGAGATGATCTCCGGAAAGCCCTGGTCGGCGGAGGCCATCTGCCTCAGGTAGGTGTTTTCGAGGCGGTAGCTCTCCTTCTCCTGGGCCGACTTGATGGCGGAGGAGGCGAGGTCCACGAAGGACTTGAGGAACTTGTGGTCGCGCTCGTTGAAGGCGCCGGGCCTCTTGCCGTGGTCCACGTAGAGGGCCCCCAGCAGCGTCCCGGCGAAATTGAGGGGCATGCAGATCACCGAGAGGATGTTGTAGTGGATCGCGCTTTCGCTTTGAAAGCGCGGGTCGCTTTGGGCGTTGGCGCTCAAGATCCCCTCCTGGCTCTTCATGGAGGCGTGGACGACCGAGAGGGCCACGCGCTGAACGTCCACGAGCTCGTCGGGGTAGAGAGAGCGCGCCACGGTCGGGTAGAGCTCCCCCTGGGGGTTGAGCAGGAAGATGACTCCCCTTTCCGCGTTGAGGTGCTGAATCGCCAGGTCGACGAGGTTCTCGAGGAGCGGCTGAAGATCCGTGAAGGAGTGGACGACGTAGGCGAGGCGGTACAGCGTTTCCAGATCCTGGTGCGCCACGGGGATCTGGGGCTCCTCGGGAAGCGGGTTCCTCTCGTCCTTGTCGGTCATGCGGCTCCTTCGAGGGCCTCCAGGCGCTTCTTGGCCCTCTGGAGGATCGAGGGTTCCTCCCCCTCCTCCGTCCCCCTCATCAAGTCCTCGATCTTCTTGTACGCCTCGACGGCCTTGGCCTTCTCTCCCCGCCGCTCGTAGTACTGGCCCAGCTGCCAAGACCCCTCTCCTTTGGGAAGGGTCGCAGACTCAAGCTGGGACAGGGCCTTGAAATCGGCTTCGGCCTTGGAGAAATCGCCCAGGGTTTCATAAAGCCCGCCCCTCATGGGCAGGGCCAGCGGCGCCAGCACCCCGCCCTTCGCGGCGGGCTCCAGCGCGGCGGCGGCCTCCCTCGCCTTCCCCTGGCGGGCCAGAGAGATGGCCTGGTAAAAGGCGGTCACGCTCCCAGAGCCGCCCGAACCCTCCGCTTCAAGGGCCTTGAGCCGCTTTTCGACTTCGGCGGCCTTCTTCGCCTCGTCAGGGAAACTGAGCCGTGAAGCCGCCCCGGCCGGGGGAGTTTCGCCGACGGGGGCCGCGAAGGCTTCGATGACCTCGTTGAGACGGTGGGACCGTTCCGCCTTCTTGTCCTCCAAATGGGTCCAGAACGCGAAGGCGCCCGCCGCCGAAGCGACGAGAACCGCCAGGCCGGCCAGATAGACCTTCCAGTGGGTTTCCAGACTCCGGATGGAGGCGACGAAAGCCTCGGACAGGAGGCTTCGGAACTGGTCCTGGCGCATTTCCTGCTTGCTGAGTTTCCTGCTGGCCATACGGTCCCCTTTCTCTCTTCCGCGCGTGGGTGGTGTGCCTGGC
>JBFLVU010000008.1:0-28468 GCA_040758175.1 Acidobacteriota bacterium
GGAGGGCGCGGCGGCCCTCCCCGACGAGGAGGGGGGGCTGTGGGGCGACGGAGATCGGCGCCGGGCGAGGCCTCCGGGGAAGTGAAACGTGAGACGAAAAACGTGAGACGGGAGGGGCGGACAGCAACCGTGGGGTCCGTGGGGGGGCACGCCTTTGGCCGACCGACCGGAGGGAGGGAGGCGCGTCCCGAGGCCGGCGCATCCGGGGCACCATCGAAGGTCCTCCCGCCGGGGCTCCTTGGAACCAAGACCCAGCGCTGTTCCCCCGAAGGGCTTCGTCGAAGGTAGGGCTAAGCGTGGCGGCGGAGCGTCCCGGACCGCGAAGCCTGACGCCGCCATAGGTCCGTCGCCGTCGGTGGCGCACCCGGGGCATCTTCGAAGTGCGTCCTGCCGGGGCTCCTTGGAACCAAGACCCGCGCCGCTCCCCCGCAGGGCTTCTTCGAAGATAGGGCTGAACGTGGACATAAGAATCCCGGCCCGCCCGAAGGGCGGACCGAGGGAGTGGGACGCGAGGAGAAAGGCCTGCCTTTCTACGCGCGGACCCGACCTCGGGAGGAGGCGCCGAAGGCGCCGGGCCGGGAGGGGCAGGGGCATTTGGAAATTGGGATTTGGGATTGTTGGGGGGATTTGGGATTTGAAGACAAGGGCAACAGCGGAATCCGTGGGGCGGGCGCCCGCGCCGGCCTTCCTTTGGTTCTTCCTAGTCCCCTCGTCCCCGAGTCCCCTCGTCCCGAAAGCGAGAGCCGTGAGACGAGGCGCCGGCCTTGATTCGGCGGGAGGGGCTCCGGTATGGTGGAGCCTCACTGCGGAGGTGCTCCATGGACGGCAAGGTGGCCCTGGTCACGGGCGGGAGCCGCGGCATCGGCGCGGCCATCGTCCGGTCGCTGGCGAAGTCCGGCTTCACCGTGGCGGTGAACTGCCTGAAGAACGAGGAGATGGCCCGCAAGGTCCTGGCCGAGGCCGGGGGCCGGGGCGCCGTGTACCCCGCCGACGCGCGGGACCACGCCCAGGTGGAGGCCATGGTGCGGAAGGTGGAGGCGGACCTGGGCCCCGTGGCGGCGGCGGTCCACAACGCCAACGTCTCCTTCCCCATGGGCCCCTACTGGGAGCAGCCCTGGGACGCCGTTTCGGCCAAGCTCCTCGGCGAGATGGGGGCCTTCCACGCCCTCGCGCGCGCCGTCCTCCCCGGCATGGTGGCGCGCAAATGGGGCCGCGTCGTCGCCGTCTCCTCCTCCCTCTCGCGCTTCGCCAGCGAGGGCTTCGGCGCCCACGCCTCGGCCAAGTCGGCCCTGGACGGCGCCTGCAGGGTGCTGGCCCGGGAGGCGGGCCCCGCGGGCGTGACGGTGAACGTGGTGGCGCCGGGCCTGGTGGAGACCGACGCCACGGCCCACATGCCCGCCGAGACAAAGGGCTTCATCGCCACCCTGACGCCCCTGCGGCGGGTGGCGGTCCCCACGGACGTGGGCGGGGTGGTGGCCTTCCTCTGCACCGAGGAGGCCGGCTGGATCACGGGCCAGTACCTGCCGCTCAACGGCGGCATGAGCACCGTATGAGGAGGGCGCGCGCATGATCTTCGAAAACAGCATGGCCCTGGAGGGACGCCTCAAGGGAATCCTGGACCCGGCCCCCGGCAACCGCGCCGTGGTCCGCGACGCCGCGGCCTTCCGCGGCCCCCTCACGGACGAGCTCGTGGAAAACGCCGTCTTCGCCGACCGCCCCGACGTGCGCGGCTGGGCCCGTTTCTTCCTCAAGCAGGCCGCCGACGCCCTGGGCGTCCGCCTGGCCTCCATCCACGACCTGTACGCCGCCGTGGGGCGCGGCGAGGCGGGGGGCTTCACGGTCCCCGCCATGAACCTGCGCGGCCTCACCTACGACACGGCCCGGGCCTTCTTCCGGGCGGCCAGGCGGACGGGCTGCGGGGCCTACCTCTTCGAGATCGCCCGCACGGAGATGGTCTACACGAGCCAGCGCCCCCACGAGTACGTGGCGGTCTGCCTCGGGGCGGCCCTCCGGGAGGGCTTCGCGGGCCCCGTCTTCATCCAGGGGGACCACTTCCAGGCAAAGGCCCAGGGCTACTTCGCCGACCCCGAGAAGGAGCTGTCGGGCCTGCGGGACCTCATGGAGGAGGCCCTCTCGGCGGGCTTCTACAACATCGACATCGACTCCTCCACCCTGGTGGTCCTCGAGCGCGAGGGCCTGGCGGCCCAGCAGAGGGACAACGCCGCCGTGTGCGCCGAGCTGACCCAGTTCCTCCGGGAGAAGGAGCCGCCGGGCGTGCGCGTGAGCGTGGGGGGCGAGATCGGCGAGGTGGGGGGCCACAACAGCACGGTGGAGGAGTTCCTGGCCTTCATGGAGGCCTACACGGGCCTCCTCGGGGGCGTGGAGCCCATCAAGAAGATCTCGGTCCAGACGGGGACGAGCCACGGGGGCGTGGTGCTCCCCGACGGCTCCATCGCCACGGTGAAGCTCGACTTCGACGTTCTGAGGGCCATCAGCGAGGCCGCGCGCACGCGCTACGGCATGGGCGGGACGGTCCAGCACGGGGCCTCCACACTCCCCGACGACCTCTTCCACAAGTTCCCCGAGAACGGGGCCGTGGAGGTCCACCTGGCCACGGGCTTCCAGAACCTCGTCTACGACCACCCGGCCCTGCCCGCGGACTTCAAGGCCCGGGTCTACGCCCACCTCGACAAGGCCTGCGCCGGGGAGCGGAAGGCCGGCGAGACGGACGAGCAGTTCTACTACAAGACCCGGAAGAAGGGCTTCGGCGGCCCCCTCAAGCGCGAGTGGTGGGGCCTGCCGGCGGGGATCCGCGAGGAGCTGGGCGCGGCCCTCGAGGAGAAGTTCGCCTTCCTCATCGGGCAGTTGGGCGCGGCGGGCACCGCCGAGGCCGTCGCCCGCTTCGTGAAGCCGGCACCGCCGGCGCCCGACCTCGAGGCGGAGATCGAGGCCGCGGGGCGCACGCCGGTGGAAAAGCCGGACACGAACCCGCGGGCCGACTGACGGAGACCTCCGGGCGGGGAGGGGCATCCCCTTTCCGCCCGCCGTTTTCCCATAACTTCTTGACCTATCAGCCACTTCAGGGCATAATACGGGGTCGAAGCCCCGGACGCGTCGGGGGGCTTCCTTCCTCTCGAAGCCAGCGGCATGGCCGAGGAAGTCGCGAGCGGCACCGGCGGGCGGAGCCTCCGCCTCCGGTGGGTTTTGTGTGTGTTCAAGGAGGTCCGAATGTCGGCACTGCTGCTCATGGCCCAGCCCGGGGGCGCGGCGAACCAGAATCCACTCACCGCCTTCATCCCCATCGTCCTGATCATCGTCGTGTTCTACTTCCTGCTCATCCGGCCCCAGCAGAAGCGGGCCAAGGCGCAGAAGGCCATGCTGGACGACCTGAAGGCCGGGGATGCGGTGGTCACCATCGGCGGGCTCCGCGGGACGGTGGCGGCCGTGGACAACGACACGGTGATCATCCGGGTGGCCGACAACGTGAAGCTCACGTTCAACAAGTCCGCCGTCGCGGGCGTGGTCAAGAGCGAGTGAGGGGGGGGTCATGAAAGACACCATCAAGTGGCGCGTGCTCCTGGTCCTGGCCGTCCTGGCCCTGAGCGTCTTTTTCTACCTCAAGAACGGCCTCAAGCAGGGCCTCGACCTGAGGGGCGGCGTCCACCTCGTCCTCCTGATGGACACGGACGTGTCGGTCTACAACAAGGTGCAGACCGACCTCCGCAACGCCGAGGAGGCCCTCAAGTCCAAGAACGTCCCCTACGGCCGCCTCTACACCACCAACGACAAGATCAACGCCATGCTGGTGGAGGGGACGGACCCGAACCTCGGCCTGGCCCTTCGGGAGATGGCGGACCGCGACCTCAGCGCCTACGAGTTCAAGGCCCTCGGCGCGGGCCGTTTCGAATTGGCCATGCGCGGGGCCTTCGAACAGGACCTGCGGGACAAGGCCATCCAGCAGTCCGTCGAGGTGATCCGGAACCGCATCGACAAGTACGGCGTCTCGGAGCCGGCCATCCACCGGCAGGGCCTGGGCACCAACAAGATCGTCGTCCAACTGCCCGGCGTCGAAGACTCCACCGAAATCAAGGCCCTCATCGGCAAGGCCGCCCAGCTCGAGTGGCACATCGCCGTGGAGCCCAAGCAGGGCGCCCCGACGCGGGACGCGATCCTCAAGCAGTACGGCGGGACCCTTCCCCCCGACGTGGCCATCTATCCCGGCAGCCGCGAAAAGTTCGGCGCCGAGCTCTACTTCGCCCTCCAGACCGTGGCGCCCGTCACCGGCGCCGACATCCAGGAGGTGCGGGTGGAGGGCAACGAGTTCGGCCAGCCCGTGGTGGGCTTCCAGCTCAGCGCGACGGCGGGCGAGCGCTTCCGCGAACTGACCCGCAAGTACATCCACGAGCCCCTGGCCATCGTCCTTGACGGGAACGTCATCTCGGCGCCGACCATCAACGCCGAGATCGGCGACCGCGGGATCATCGAGGGGAACTTCACCTCCCGCGAGGCCCAGGAACTCGTCTTCCAGCTCAAGTCCGGCGCCCTTCCCGCCATCCCCCGCTTCGCCGAGGAGCGCAGCGTGGGGCCGAGCCTCGGCCTCGACTCCATCCGCAAGGGCACCGTCTCGGGCCTCGTGGGCCTGGCGGCGATCCTCCTGTTCATGGTGGCCTACTACCGCCTGTCGGGGCTCAACGCCAACTTCTGCCTCCTGCTGAACTTCGTGGTCCTCATGGGCTTCATGTCCACCTTCGGGCTGACCCTCACGGTGCCCGGCATCGCGGGCATCATCCTCATGCTGGGCATGGCCATCGACGCCAACGTCCTCATCTTCGAGCGCATCAAGGACGAGCTCCTCGAGAAGAAGACCGTGGCCGCGGCCATCCAGAACGGCTTCGGCAAGGCCTTCGTCACCATCTTCGACTCCAACGTGACGACGCTCATTTCGGCCCTCTTCCTCCTCCAGTTCGGGACGGGGCCCGTGCGCGGCTTCGCCGTGACGATCTCGGTGGGCCTCCTCGTCTCCATGTTCACGGCCATCTTCGGCTCCCGGCTCATCTACGACATCGTGATGGCCGTGCGGACCCGCGGCGGACAGCGGGTGACGGACCTCTCCATCGGCCCCCTCTCCTCCTTCCGCGGCACCAAGATCCCCTTCATGAAGTACAAGGTTCTCCTCCTCGCCATCTCGCTGGCGATCATCGTCGCGGGCGTCTTCAGCCTCGTCACCCGCGGCCTCAACTGGGGCATCGACTTCCGGGGCGGCCAGGAGATGCAGGTCCGCTTCACGTCGGCCCCCGACGCCCGCAAGATCGAGGACACCCTCAAGGGCGGCGTGGGGAAGGCCTCCATCACCGTGGTCCGCTTCGGCCAGCCCGAGGACAACGAGGTCCTCATCCGCATGGACGCCCGCGACGACAAGGGCCAGCTCCTCGACGAGCAGGCCATCGCCGCCCGCAGCCAGGAGATCCTCAAGGCCATCCGCAGGCCCGAGGTGCTCGCGGCCATGGCCGCCGGGAAGCTGGACCTGAACACGGCCAACACCAAGGCCATCGAAGACGTGATCCTCCGGGGCCTCCAGACGGGCGCCATCTCGGGCACCGCCGAGACGGCCCGGACCGTGGCCCAGGGCATCCAGGACTTCAAGAAGGAGCACGGGGGCATCCTGTCCTCCTTCGAGGCCCTCAAGTCCGCCCCCGGCATGACCGACGCCATGTACCGCTATTTGGAGGGCCAGAGCGTCGCGGGCAGTTTCGCCATCCAGCGCATCGACACGGTGGGCCCCACGGCGGGCCGGGAGCTCAAGAACAAGGCCTTCCAGGCGGTCCTGGGGTCCCTGGTGGGGATCCTCCTCTACGCGTGGTTCCGCTTCCAGTTCCGCTTCAGCGTGGGGGCCATCCTCTCGCTGGTCCACGACTCCCTCATGGCCGTCGGCTTCCTCTCCCTCTTCCAGGTGGAGGTGAACCTGCCGACCATCGCCGCGCTGCTGACCCTGCTGGGCTACTCCATCAACGACACGATCGTCGTCTTCGACCGCATCCGCGAGCACATGAAACTGACGAAGAAGCAGGAGGACGACGAGCTCTTCGACAAGGCCATCAACGAGACCCTGAGCCGGACCATGATCACCTCCGTCCTGACCTTCTTCGTCGTGGTGGCCATGCTCATCTATGGAGGCGATGTCCTCTTCTCCTTCTCCTTCGTCATGACGGTGGGCATCGTCGTGGGGACCTACTCCTCCATCTTCGTCGCCAGCCCCTACGTCCTCTACTGGAACAAGCTCGGCCTCAACAAGTTCTTCCAGAAGAAGAAGAACGGCCGCCGCTAACGGCGCAAAAATCCAGACGCACGAAGGCCCGGGCGCGCTGCCCGGGCCTTTTCTTCGCGCCGCGAAGCCCGCCGGGGCCCCGCGCCTTCGGACCCCCTCTACGCCTCGACGAGGGCGCAGAGGAGGTGGATGAGGACGGCGTGGCCCTCCTGGATGCGGGGCGTGTCCCGCACGCCGTAGACGAGGGCCACCTCCGCCTCGGCGGCCGCGGCCCCCCCGTCGCGCCCGAGGAGCGCCACCGTCCGGGCGCCGCGGGCCCGCGCCTCGCGGAGCCCCAGGACCACATTGGACGAGTTCCCCGAGGTGGAGATCCCCAGGACCGCGTCCCCGGGACGGGCGAGGGCCTCCACCTGGCGGGCGAAGACCCGGTCGAAGCCGAAGTCGTTCCCGATGGCCGTGAGGGCCGACGTGTCGGTGGTGAGGGCCAGGGCCGCGAGACCCGGGCGCTCCTTGAGGTAGCGGCCGCACAGCTCGGCGGCGAAGTGCTGGGCGTCGGCGGCGCTCCCCCCGTTTCCGAAGGTCAGAACCTTGCCCCCGCCCGCCAAGGCCTCCCGGATGATTCCCGCGGCCCTCAGGAGCGGACCGCGCAGGGACTCCAGGGCCGCCTCCAGGGCGCGGCCGTTTTCCGCCACGGCGCGGCGCTCCGCCTCGAAGACCCCTTCCAAAAGATCGGACATGAAAACCTCCGCGGCCCCATTATACTGGTCCCCGTGGAGAGACTGGGACCCATCGTGGCCACGGCGGCCCTGCCCACCGTGCGCGGGCAGGCGGAAGCGGCGCGGGCCGCCCTGGCCTTGGGCGCCGACCGGGCCGAAGTCCGCCTCGACCTCCTGGCCCCGGGAGAGGACCCTCGCGCGCTCCTGGCCCTGGCCGGGGAGACGCCCCTCCTCGTTTCGGGGGCGAGGGACCGGGTGCGCCCCGGCGAGGCGGACCTCCTGAGGGACTTCCAGGCCCGGGGGGCCTGGGTGGACGTGCCCCTCACAACGGACCTGCCGGGGGACCTCCTCGGCCTCGACCCCGCGCGCCTGGTCCTTTCCTGGCACGCCTCCGGGGAGGGCCCGGCGGACCTCGGCGCCGCCTGCGACGCCCTTTTCTCGCGTACCGCGGCAGTGCGCAAGGTGGTGAGCGCGGCCCTCGACTTCGCCGACAACCTCGCCGTCCGAAGGCTCCTCGCCGAGCGGGGCGGTGCCGGAGACCTCTGCGCCTTCGCCATGGGGCCCCCCGGCCAGATGAGCCGGGTCCTCTCCCTGGCCTGGGGCTCCTGCGCCCTGTACGCCGCGGCGCCCGGCTGCCCTCCGGCGGCGCCGGGCCAGATCCCCCTCGCCGACGCCGTGGGGATGTACCGGTGCCGGGAAATCGGCCCCCGCACTCCCCTGCTCGGGGTGGCGGGGTGGCCCCTGGCCCGCACCGGATCGCCCGCCCTCCACAACCGCTGGCTGAAGGCCGCGGGCCTTCCCCACCGCTTCCTTCCGATCCCGGCCTCCTCCCTCGAAACCCTCCTGGAGGCCGCTCCCGGCCTTTTCATCGAGGGGCTCGCCGTGACCCACCCCCACAAGGCGGCGGCCCTGGCCCGCGCCGCGGGAGCCTCCCGTCTCGCACGGGCGGCGGGGGCCGCCAACACCCTCCGGCACGTGGAGGGGCCCTCCTGGTCCGCGGCCAACACCGACGTCTTCGGCGTCCGGCGGGCCCTGGCGGGCGCCGGACCCCTCGGGCGCGTCCTCCTCCTCGGGGCGGGCGGGGCCGCGGCGGCCGTGGCCCTGGCCCTCCGCGGGAGAGGAACCGTGGCCGTCGCCTCGCGGGACCCCGCGCGGGCCCGATCCCTGGCCTCGCGTCTGGGGCTCGAACCGGTCCCTTGGGAGGACCGCCGCCGGACCCCGTGGGACCTCCTCGTGAACGCCACCCCCTCGGGCCAGGAGGGGGACGAGACGCCCTATCCCTTTCCCCTCACGGGCCGGACCGTCTTCGACCTCGTGGTGCGGGAGGGGGGAACGCCCCTCCTGCGGGAGGCCCGCGCCCGGGGCCTGGGGGCCGTGCCCGGGGAGGCCATGCTGGAGGCCCAGGCGCGCCTGCAGTTTCGGCTCTTCACGGGGCGGCGCCCTCCGGTCCTTGACGCGCCGTCCCTCCCCCGGCGAGAATAAAGTCCACACGTCCATCCGTTGAGTTCCTGGAGGCCGGTTCCACCGGCCGCGTCGGAGGAGAGCATGGACCGGAGGACGTTCGTTCGAGTGACGTCAGCGGCCGCCGCGGGCGCCGCCGCCCTTCAGGCGGCGGGCACCTGGGCGGACGCCATCGCCGAAACCGGGGCCCCCGGGGCCCCGCCCACACGCACGGGAGGAGGACCCGCCATGGCCTACGAAGTGAAAGCCCACCTCAAGCCCTCGAACCTCAAGGGCCTCTCGGAGAACCAGATCGCCCAGCACTGGAAGCTCTACGAGGGGTACGTAGCCCAGTCCAACGCCCTCCGGGCCGAACTCGAGGCCCTGCGCAAGGAGGGCAAGGGCGCCACCCCCCTCTACGCCGACCGGCGCCGCCGCTTCGGCTTCGAGTACAACGGCATGGTCCTGCACGAATACTACTTCGGGAACCTGAAGGCCGGAGTGGCCGAGCCCGGCGACGCCTCGCCCCTTCGGAAGGCCCTTTCGGAGCAGTTCGGCTCCTTCGAGGCCTGGAAGGACGACTGCGTGAAGTGCGGCGCCACGCGCGGCATCGGCTGGGCCGCCCTCTACCTCGACCCCGCCACGGGCTGGCTCACGAACCACTTCATCCAGCTCCACGAGGACGGGAACGTGGCGGGCTTCGTGCCCATCCTCGTCCTGGACGTCTTCGAGCACGCCTACATGGTGGACTTCCCCGCCACGGGCCGCCCCGACTACATGAAGGCCTTCTTCGAGAACGTGAACTGGGAGGCGGTGGAGAAGCGCTTCGCCGAGGCCTCCGCCGGCAAAATCCCCGCCCGGTTCTGAAGCGAGCAACCCATCGGCAACGCGAGAGGGCGGGCGAAGGCCCGCCCTTCTTCGTTCAGGCGTCGGCCTCCTGGGCGGAGGCGGCCTCGAGCCGGCGGATGACGAAGCACGCGAGGCCCACGAAGAGCACTCCGTAGAAAACCAGGAAGAGAAGGGCGGCGGTCTTGCTCTCGCTGGAGGAGAGCATCTGCTGGATGATCCCCGTGGGCCCGCCCCCGTGGGGCAGGAGCGTGTGGAGGTGGAAGAGCACCGTCAGCCGCTTGAGGAAGCCGGGGATGTACGCCACGGCGTTTTCCCAGCCGAAGCCGATGAGCAGTCCCGCGAAGAGGGGGCGCTTGAGAGAAAGGCCCAGGAAGGCGAACAGGGCCCCGTAGACGAGGGCTCCCAGGCCCACCACGCCCAGGTCCAACAGGAGCGTCCCGGCCTCCCGGCCCAGGGCTCCGGCGCCGGCCTCCGAGACCCCCAGCACGTAGGTCCCGAGGACGGAGGCCCAACAGCCCGCCACGATGACGGCGGACATGGCCGCGTAGCGCACGAGGAAGAGGCGGGCCCTGGGCACGGGCCGGCCGAAGAGGTAGGGCAGGGTCCCGCCCTCCCGCTCGTCGGCGATGAGCCCCACGCCGAAAAAGAGGGTGGAGAGGGGCAACAGGAAGCCGCAGACGTAAAGGAAAACCACCATCCCGTAGAGGGTGATGCCCCCCAGGGGCACGGGGATCCCCTTGGCCACGAGGAGGCGCAGGAGGAGGGTCACGCCCCAGGGAAAAGCGGCCATGAGGCCGAAGAGGAGGCCCTTCACGGAGAGGGCCATCCGCAGGGCGGTGAATCCGAAGAGGGCGCGCGTCGGCGAGTCCATGTCAGGCCACCAGGTAGGAGAAGACGGCCGCCAGGTTGTCGTCGAGGGGGTTGAGGATCTCCAAGCCCACCTCCCGTTCGGCCAGGAGGGCGCCCAGGCGCGCCCGGAAGTCCGAGGCGTCGGAGACCTCCACCGTGAGGTTGCGCCCGTCGCCCGCGAAGGTGACCGAAGCCACCGTGGGCCAGGCGATGAGCACCGAGGCGAGGGTGCGGGCGTCGGCGCACCGGAGGAAGACCTTCAGGGGGCGGCTCGCGATGGCCTCCCGCACCTGGGGGACCTCGCCCGAGGCGAGGACCCGCCCGTAGTGGAGCAGGAGGATGCGGCTCGTCATGGCCTCCACCTCGTGGAGGAGGTGGGAGGAGACCAGGACGCAGCGCCCCTCCTCGCCCCACCGCTTGATGGCGGCGATGGCGTGGGCCCGGCTCGGCGGGTCCATGCCGTTGAGGGGCTCGTCGAGGAGGAGGATCTGCGGATCGTGGACCAGCGCCTGGGCCATCTTCACCTTCTGGCGCATGCCCTTGCTCATGGCCCGGATCCTCTTCCCGCCCTCGTCCCCGAGGGCCACTTCCTGGAGGGCCCTCCCGGCGCGCTCCTTCGCCGCGGCCGCGGTGAGGCCCGACAGGCGCCCCAGGAAGGTGACGAATTCCAGGCCCGTCATGTCCTCCCAGAAGCGGTCCGCCCCCGGGCAGTACCCGATGCGCGCGAGGGCGCGCGGGTGGGCGAAGATGGGCTCGCCGTCGAGGGTGACCGAGCCCGCCGTGGGCTTGAGCAGACCCGCCATGAGGTTGAGGAGGGTGCTCTTCCCGGCGCCGTTGACGCCCAGGAGCCCCGTGACGCCGGGCTCCAGGTCCAGGGAAACCCGGTTGATCCCCACCACGAGACCGTACCAGCGCGAGGCGTTTTGCACCCGGATCATTTGAGCACCGCCCGGCCCCGGAAGCGGGCCGCGAGGACGAGGACGCTCGAGGCGGCCAGGAGGGCGAAGAAGAGGAGCGTGGCGGCGGGGGGCAGGGCCAGGCCGGGCTCGCCGGGATGGACTTCCGCCCCCAGGCACAGCTCGGCGAGGGCCTTGAGCTGGGTGAAGATCGAGGGGAACCAGACCAGGGGGCTCCTCGTGATGGCGTAGAGAATCCCGCAGGCCGCCGGGCCCAAGAAGACGATGCCGAAGAAGGTCAGCCCCACGAGCCTCGGGCTGCGGCCCATGGAGGAGAGGGCCAGGAGGAAAAGGACGAGGGTGAAGGGGCCCAGAAGGGTGAAGAGGGCCGATCCCCACAGGACGCGCGCGTGCTCCCACAGCCACGCGGGCTGGCCCGTGAGGCCCACCTGGAAGATGACCAGGACCAGGACGGGCAGGAGCGAGAAAATCAGGAGGAAGAAGCCCAGGGCGGCGCCCTTGGCCCAGAGGTATTGGAGGGGGCCGAGGGCCCGGCCGAGGAAGACGGCCAGGGTCCCGTCCCGCCGGTCCCTCGCCACCAGGCCCGAGCCCACCCAGATGGAGACGATGGTGAGGAGGAAGAGGTTGTAGAAGTTGCCGAGGAGGACGGCCACGAGGGACTCGTCCACCTTGGGAAGCTCCGCGATGAAGGCCTTCACGTTCTCCGAGTCCCCGAGCTGGGTGTGGAAGAAGGTCAGCAGGATCCCCCAGGCCCAGGGCAGGAGGGCGAGGATCAGGAGGAAGAGGAAGCGCCGCTTGCGGAGATAGGGCTGGACCTCCTCCCGGAACACGGGCCACCATCGCTTGGAGAGGGGCCGGCGGGGGCCGTCGTAGGGCGCGTACCCCTGTTCAAATACGGGCATCGCCGCCTCCTCCGTTCTGTTCGAGGGCGTTGAGGAACAGCGTCTCGAGGGAGGTGGACTCCCGGACGAGGCGCGTGACCGTGCCGCCCGCCTCCAGGGCCAGGCCGAAGATGACCTTCAGGCTCTCCCCCGGGGGAAGGACCACGCGGTACAGGCCTCGATGGCCGTCGGAGACCTCCACACCGGCCTTCCGGCAGGCCGCCTCGAAGGCCTCCCCTCCGCCCTCCCACTGCACCAGGAAGTGCTGGGCCTCGCTCCGGGTCCAGTCCTCCACCGTGGCGTAGGAGAGCATCTCGCCCCGGTTGAGGATGACCACGCGGGAGCAGACGGCCTCCACGTCCTTCAGGATGTGGGTGGACAGGAGGAGCGTCTTCCCCTGCCGCACGAGGTCCCCGCAGAGCTCCAGCATCTCCTCGCGCCCCACGGGATCCATGCCGGCCGTCGGCTCGTCGAGAAGGACCAGGGCCGGGTCGTGGACCAGGGACGCCGCCAGCTTGAGGCGCTGCTGCATGCCCGTGGAGTAGGTTTCCACGTTCCGGTAGCGGCTCTCCCCCAGGCCCACGTACTGGAGCACTTCGTGGGCCCGCTCCACGGCCGCGCTGCGGGGAAGCCCGGAGATCTCGCCGAGAAAGGCCACCCACGCGACGCCGCTCATGCCCGGGCGCGTCCCCTCCCGTTCGGGAACGTAACCCACCCGGTCGCGGAGGGCCGGGCCGAGCTTGCGGGCGTCCTCTCCCATCAGCGAGATGTGGCCGCCGGAGAGGGGCAGGAGCCCGAGGACCGCCTTGATCAGCGTGGACTTTCCGGCCCCGTTGGGGCCGAGGAGGCCCACGGCGCCCTCTTCCACCTCGAAGGAGACCCCTCGCAGGGCCTCCAGTTTACCGTACGTGGCTCTCGCCCCCTCTACCCTCAGAATCGCGCCCATGCCCTCCCCTTACGCAGGCGTCCGGGGGAAGGTTTCCCCCTTCGTGCGGCCACGCCGCCTCCGCGAGGCCTTCTCGAAGGCCGCGAATTTCGAAGAGAACGCGGCGCGGCGCTCGCCGGCGGAGGCGGCGAACTGCTGGAGGAGCGCCCCCACGGCCAGCAAGTCGGCGGAGGCCGCCCCCACCCCGGCCAGCGCCTCGGAGGCCTCCACCAGGCGGCGCGCGCCCACGATCGCGTCCTGGTGCGCCCCCAGCGTGTCCTGGAGGGCCACCACGGCCTGGAGGTACGGCCCCATGGCCTCTCCGAGGACGTCTTCGAAGAACTCCCCCGTATAGCGCAACCGCTTGAAAAGGATGCGCAGGCGGTGGAGGGCCTCGGGGGGCGAGGCAGGCTCCACGGCCCTTCCCGCCTTCCGCGCCCGCTTCTCGGCCCGGAGAAGAAGGACGGGCGCCGCCTCCCCCGCCGTCGGCGGGGGGGCCGGGCGCGTCCCCTTCGGAACGGGCGAGGCCGCCAAACGCCCGAGCCGGTCCAGGAGGGCGGCGAAGCGCCGTCCCGAAAGGCCGGAGACCAGGGCCTCCAGGGCCTCAGAGCGATCCCGGACGAGGCGCTCCACGAGGGCGGGGGGCAGGCGCATCCCCTCCGGGAGGCGGCGCTCCATGCCCCAAAGTTCCTCCAGAAATACGTCCAGGTCCCGCACCGCGCCCAAGAGGCCACCGGCCCACGCCAGTTCCCGGCGCAGGGATTCGGCCCGCCGCGGCCCCAGGGCCGGCGCCAGGAGCCGGAGGGCCGTCCGGAGACGGCGGGTGGCCACGCGGGCGTCGTGAACGAACTCGGGATGGAGGTCGCGCAGGGCCCAGGGGACCTGGAGGTCCAGGCGATGGGCCTGGAGGGCCACGATCTTGCGGGCGGCAAGGCCCATCGGGTCTTCGGAACGCACGGGACAGGCCAGGGGGGGAAGGACGCCGGGCTCGGGCCGGCCCGCCAGGCGGAGGGCCGTCGTCAGCAGGTCCCCGGGAGCCTCGGGAAGCCCTACCCGGTCTCGAAGCAGAACGCGGAGGTGACGCCCCGTGGCCGCGTCGCCCCCCGGAGGGAGCCGGAGGGAAAGGTGGGCCCGCGTCCCCCTCCGCCCCGGCCCGGGCGGAGAGAACCGGTCCACCACGAGGGCCGCCACCGGCCCGGCGGGGGATTGGAGCGCCACCTCCCGGCGCAGGACCTTCAGCCTCAGGATACGGACCAGGGGCTTTTTGGCCGCCCGCCCGAGGATTTCGGGCGCATGGGACAGGGCGCGCGCGTCGAAGGCGGCCGCGCCGGGGTCTCCGTCGAAGGGGCTCCCGGTGCCGGACTCGGACCCCGACGGGTCCAGGGTCCGAACCTCCACGCCTCGGCCACCCGTGCAAAGGACCAGCCTCCATCCCGCGCGGGCCAGGCGCCCTTCCACCGTGTCCAGGAAAAGGAGGTCCAGGCGGGTCTCCGCGGCCGGGCCGGGGAGGTATCCGGCGGACTTCAGCTCCCGGAGCGCGCGGTCCCAGGAGGGCTCTCCGCGAAGGAGGAAGGCGGCGTCCGCCGGCGGGGCCGAGCCGCCGGAGTTTGGATCGGGGTCCGGAAGGGGCTCAGCCATCGGATTGCTTCCGCCCCGAGAGGAACTCCTCCGGGGGGGCCGCGGCGGCGCGGCGCTCCGCGATGTCGCGGGCCACCGACTCCGCGGGATAGGCGAACCGCACGATGCGCGTCTTCGCGGCACGCCCCCCGAGAAAGTCCACCAGGGCGTACGCCCCCCTCGGATCGCCGTCCACCGGCTTGCCGACGGACCCGCAGTTCACCACGCGGACCCCCCCCACCCGCCGGGTGAAGGGGACGTGGGAGTGCCCGCAGACCAAAACCCCCGGGCGCAGGGGGCCGAGTTTGGCCTCCAGGGCCCTTCGGGTCAGGCTGGGGTAGACGTAGTCCGTATCCGACAGGGGGCTCCCGTGGACCACGAGAACGGAGCACCCGCCAAAGGTGAGATCCAGCCGCTCGGGCAGGGATTCCAGGAACCGGCGCTCCTCCTCTCCCAGGGCCAGCGCCGTCCAGGCCAGGGCCGCCGAGGACTTCTTGTCGAGCCTCTTCTTCAGGCGCTTGGGGGAGGAGGGCAGGCCCAGGAGCTTTCGTTCTACGTTCCCCCGGATGCACCGAACGCGGCGCTCGATGAGGAGCCGGACGACCTCCACGGGGTGGGGACCGAAGCCCACGAGATCCCCCGCGCACACCACGGCGTCCGCTCCGTGCCGGCGGGCGCCTTCGAGGGCCCGCCACAGGGCCGGGAAATTGGCGTGGACGTCGGAGAGAAAGGCGACCCTCATGGGAGGAGACGGGCCGTCAGGACCTCCAGGACCGCCTCCAGCCGCCCGAGGTCCTTGACGCGCCCCTTCCTGGGCTTGACCTTGAGGTCCGCCACGGCGGCCCGCAGGACCCGGATCCGCTCCGCCGAGGGAAGGGCGGGGGCGTCGCCCGGAACGGCCGCCTCGTCGAGGGCCGTCAGGACGGCGGCGGCCTCCGCGTCCAGCCGGGAGAAGACAGAGTCGGAGACGTCCTTGAGGAGCAGCCGCAGTTGGGCCACGTCTCCGGCCAAGGCGGCGGCGGGCGAGGGACGATTCCCCGCGGGCGCCTTCCCGCCATTCGCCTCCTTCCGCCTCCCCGCGCGGCGGGCAGACGGCTTGGGGGTTGGGGGCCGCCGGGCCGTCTTCGTCTTCGGCGTTTCCATGAGGACTCCTCCCTGCCCGGCCCGGGGGCCGGGGCCTATTCCTCGCCCTGCGGCAAGGGCTTCCTCAGGCGGGGTTCTCCAGGACCCCCCGCGTGAGGGACACGAGCTCCCGGTGCAGGGCCGGGATGCTCCGGTTTCCGTTCACCACGCGGAACCCGTACCGTTTCCCGAGGCCCGCGAACTCCCTCCGGATTTTCCGCTGGTACAAAAGGAAGCTCTGGAACCAGTCCCGGCTGAGGCCGCAGTCCATTCCCGACTCCCAGTAGTCCAGTTGGTTCCTCGCCTGGAAGGTCCGCTCCACCAGCGTGTTCATGGATACGGAAAGGTAGAAGACGGCGTCGGGGACGAGGGCCATGCCGTAGAGGGAGGCGAGCCATTCCGGGTCGGCGCCCCGGACCACGTCGCGCACCATGAGGGTGTAGATGTACCGGTCGGCCAGCACCACGAACCCCGCCCGGAGGGCCGGAATAATGACGTTCTCCAGCTGGTCGTAGAAGTCCGTGGCGTAGAAGAGGCTCATGGTGCGGGGGCTGAGGACGTTCCCCTGCTTGGCCAGCTCCAGCTCGGCGCCCACGAGGGTGGATCGCTTGAGGCCCACCTGGGCCACGGCGTAACCCTGCTCCTCCAGCCATTCGGACAGGAGGTTCACGTGGGTGGACCTCCCCGAGGAGTCGGCGCCCTCGATGACGAGGAGCCACCCGGAGAGCTTTCGGGGGTCCACCCCGCCGGGCGGATGGTGGTAGAAGGTCTTCCCGCGGTTCATTGGGCGTACCTCTTGTGGAAGAAGGCCAGGTCCACCCGCTCCTGGAGGATCTTCCGGATGGTCCTCTGTTGGGCGTGGACGGTCAGGGTGGCGTCCACCTCCGTGAAGCCGAACTCGTCCACCATGGCGATGTACTGGTCGAGGACCCGCCCCTGGAAGATCTTGAAGCTCTCCGTGGGGTCCGGGCTCAGGCCCAGGTCCATGCCCGCCTCGAAGTACTTGAGCTTGGGGCGCCCCTCCAGGATGCGGCCCAGGGCCGTCTCGAGGGGCAGGCGGAAAAAGAAGGTGATGTCGGGGCGCGTGGCGAACCCGTACATCCGTCTCAGCCAGCCAGGGTCGCAGCCCCGCACCGCATCCCGGGCGAAGGAGGTGAAGACGTACCGGTCGCACAGGACGATGTGGCCGCCCCTCAACAGGGGGAGGATCTGGCGCTCGTAGCGGTCCGCGAAGTCCGTGGCGTGGATCAGGCTGAAGGTCGTCGGGGTGAGGAGCTGGCGCTTCTTCCCCTTGCGGGTGGCCTCCTTCACGAGCACGGAGGAGTTCCATTCGGAGAAGAACACGCGGTAGCCCCGCGCTTTCAACCACTGGTGGAGGAGGTAGATCTGGGTGGACTTGCCGGACCCGTCCAGGCCTTCCACAGCCACCAGCTTCCCGGGATAGTCGGGTTTGGGCCGTTCGTTCATGAACCCCCCTCCGCGAGGGCGACCTCCACCCGGAGGCCAAAGGTCTGCGTGAAGAGATCCGCCTTGCGCTTCAGGGACCAGCCCTCCAGGAGCAGGTCTCCCGTCCCCTCCACGCGGAGTCGGAGGACCGAGTCCGCCGCCTCGGCCTCCACGCGCTGAACGCGCTGCTGGTGCTCCCGGTCCAGGGCGTCGGCGAGGCGAAGGATGGACGCCAGCGCCGCCACCGCGAAGCGCTCCCTCCGGTCGAGGGCGGCGAAGGCTTCGTGGGTGGGCTTGGGCATGCTCCGCCTGTGATACCGGGCCACGTTCGCCACCAAGAGGGTCTCCCTGGCCGAGAAGCCCGCCAGGTTGCTCTGGGAGATGAGGTACAGGGTGTGCTTGTGGTGGCGGGTGTAGCTCACGAAGGAGCCGATGTCGTGGAGGAGGGCGGCGGCGTGGAGGAGGGTGCGCTCCGGGTCCCCCAGGCCGTGCACCTTGGCCGTCTGGTCGAAGAGGGACAGGGCGAGGGCGGCCACCTGGCGCCCGTGGCCCTCGTCGAAGGCGTACTTGCGGCCCAGGGGGAGGACCGCCTCCTCCACCTGCCTCTCGCGGTGGGCGGGCCCCGGGGCGGGGCTCGTGCGGGAATCGGCGAGGTCCAAGGCGATGCCCTCCCTCAGGCCGACGAAGGGCACCCGGATCTCCCGGGCCCCCGCCAGGCGGGCCAGCCGAAGGTAGACCAGGGCGGCCGGAAGGATGACGTCCGCCCGGTCCTCCCGGATCCCAAGGGTGGCCACGCGCTCCCGGTAGCTGAGCCGCGACAGGTGCCGAACGGTCTTTTCCAAAGTCCCCACGCCCAGCCGCGCCACCCCTCCGGAATTCACGGGGGCCAGGGCGATCTGGGCCAGGGTTTCGATGTTCCCCCCGGTGGCCGCCATGCTCAGGGGCGGAGGTCCGAGATCCCGGCTGGTCTTCAGGGTGCCGACGTATTCTCCCACCAGGGAGAAGAACCGTCCGGGGTCTTCGGCCCCCCCCGTCAGCTCCTCGAGGAGGCGGACCGCGCCCATGGTGTGGGACTCGGTCCAGAGGATCCCCGACCCGTCGGCCAGGGTCACCTCCACGCTTCCGCCGCCGAGGTCCACCAGGAGCCAGCGGCGCCCCGAAAGGTCCACGCGGCTTTGAACCGCCCGGTAGATGAGCCTCGCCTCCTCGGAGCCGTGGATGGTCTCCAGGCGGATCCCTGCCCGCTTTTCGACCTCCCGCAGGAACTCCTTGCCGTTCTGGCTCTCGCGGACGGCGCTCGTGGCCACGGCCCGGTAATCCTCGATTCGAAGGTCGTCCAATCTCCTCCGGTACTCGGAGAGGACCTCCACGGCACGGTCCGCCGTGGGCCCGTGAAGCCTCCCGCCGAGAAACACCCCGTGGCCGAGGCGGACGGGATTCCGGCCCGACTCCAGGACCCGGTACTCGCCGGGGCCCGAGAACTCGGCCGCCAGAAAGCGCATGGCGTTGGAGCCCACGTCGATGGAGGCGCAGCGGTAGGGATAGGCCGAGGGGACCCGCCTCCTGCGGGACGGCTTCTCCGGATTCCCCTCAACGGCTGGCACGTCGGCCCTCATTCCGCACTCCATCCCCAAACCCTACCTGGACTCCCTTGGACGTTCCATGATATTTCCATTGCCGATTCGAAGCAAACCGGGAAGGCTTCCCTTCGACGAAAAACTGTCGCATACTGGCGCGGAGATGAGGGCTCAATTTCCACACCCTGTGAAAAAGACTGTGTAAAACATGACGGTTCGATTGTGGTCGCAGATTTTGGAGAAGGTGAAGGGGAAGGTGCCGGAGAGCGCCTTTTCGGCGTGGTTCAAGCCGCTTAAGCCCTTGAAGATCGACGAGTCCTCCGTGACGGTCCAGACCCCGAATCCCCTTTTCCGGGAATGGCTCGAGAGCCACTACCGGGGGGTCCTGGAGGACGCGGCGGTGGAGGCGGGCCACGCGGAGCTCCGCTTCGTTTTCGTGGACGGCGCCGCCGAGGACCTCGTCCTCTCGGCGCCCGATCCTCCCAAGCCGGCCAAGTCCTCCGCCCGGGCCCCCTCCGGGTCCGACGTGGCCGAGCCCCCCTTCAACCCGCTGTACCGGTTCGACACCTTCGTGGTGGGGCCTTCCAACCGCTTCGCCTTCGCGGCGTGCCAGGCCGTGGCCCAGAACCCCTCCCGTTCCTACAACCCCCTGTACATTTACGGAGGGGTCGGCCTGGGCAAGACCCACCTCATGCAATCCATCGGCGCGGAGCTGAGGCGATCCGCCCCAAACTTGAGGGTCTGTTACCTCTCCACCGAGCGCTTCATGAACGAGATGATCGCGTCCATCACCCACCGCCAGCAGCATGAGTTCCGGGACCGCTACCGGAAGGCGGACGTGATCTTGTTGGACGACGTGCAGTTTCTGTCGGGCAAGGAGGGCACCCAGGAGGAGCTCTTCCACACCTTCAACGCCCTCCATGAGTCCCAGAGGCAAATCGTTCTGAGCTCCGACTGCCCGCCGAGAGATTTGCACAGCATCGAGGAGCGGCTGAGGTCCCGGTTCGAGTGGGGCCTCATCGCCGACATCCAACCACCCGAGCTGGAGACGAAGGTGGCCATCCTGTACAAGAAGGCGGAGGCCTACCGCGTCAGCCTTCCGGAGGACGTGGCGCTCTTCATCGCCGCGCGCATCAAGAGCAACATCCGCGAGCTCGAGGGCTGCCTGCTGCGCCTCATCGCCTTCTCCTCCTTCAAGGGCCTGCCGATCACCGTGGACCTGGCCCGGGAGACCTTCGAGAGCCTCTTCAAGGAGGACGGGCGCGCGGTTACCGTGGAGGCCATCCAGAAACACGTGGCCGCCTACTACAAGATGAAGGTCCAGGACTTGAAGGCCAAGTCGAACCGGGCGAGCATCGTCTTCCCGAGGCAGGTGGCCATGTACCTCGCCAAGGAGCTGACGACGGCCTCCCTGCCGGAGATCGGAAGAAAATTCGGCGGGAAGCACCACACCACGGTCTTGCACGCCATCCGGAAAATCGAGGCCCAGAGCAAGTCCGATCCGCAGCTTCAACAGCAAATCCACAGCTTTATCCGGTCATTTCGTTAGGCGGGAGGGCATACGGTGCAAAAGACCCTGTGGAACGGAGGCGACGGAGGAGGCGCGGGATGTTCCGCCGATTCTTTTCCCCTACGCCCCTCCAGTTGTCCACAGGGTTCCGAATGGCCGGGACATAGCTCTGGCCGTCGTTTTCGAGGAGATGCACATTTCCACAGGTCCTACTATTTCTACTGCCTCCACTAAGAGGAGAGAACTATGGATATCCGGATCGACGCGCGGGATCTCCTGTCCGACCTGAGCCTCGCCCAAGGCATCGTGGAGAGCAAGGCCACCATCCCCATCCTCTCCAACCTTCTCTTGAGGGCCCAGGACAACCACCTGGAGGTGGCGGCGACGGACCTTGAGGTGACCCTGAAGTGCCGCTGTCCCGCCGAGGTACTCGAACCGGGCGGGATCACCGTCCCCGCGCGGAAGCTCGGCGCCATCGTCCGGGCCTTCGTGGGCTCCTCGGGCCCTCTTTCCCTCAAGACCACGGCGCAGGGGAGGCTGTTCCTGCAGCCCGTGGGGGAGAGGCAGGAGTACCACCTCCAGACGCTCCCCGAGGAGGACTTTCCCACCCTCCTCGCCCCCCAGGACGGAAAGACCCTGGACCTGCCCGCGGAGGCCTTCAAGCGATGCATTGCCGAGGCGCTGGTCTCGGTGGGTGCCGAAGAGAGCCGGTTCTCGATCCGTGGCGGCCTTCTCCTGCTGGAGTCCGACCGCCTGGCCTTGATTTCCACCGATTCCCACAGGCTCAGCTACACCGAATGGGTCGGGCCGGTGGGGATGGCCGAACCTCTCCGTGTGCTCATCCCCCGCAAGACCCTCGTGGAATTTCTGAAACTGGACGGCGCCGAGACGGTGCGGGTGACTTTCCGTGAGAACCACATCTTCCTGGAGACGGAGAACCGCCTGCTTTACAGCCGCCTGATGGATTCCACCTTCCCGGCCTGGGAGAAGGTCCTCCCCACCGAGTCGGACAAGCGGGCCGTCCTGGATCGGGGGTCGCTCTCGGAACGCCTCAAGAGGGTCTCCATGGTCGCGGAGAGCAAGACCCGCGCCATCACCCTCTCCTTCGATCCGGCGGGGAGCCTCGAGATCCTGGCCAGGAACCCCGAGACGGGAGACGAGGGAAGGGAGTATCTGGCCTGCGATTCCTATGAGGGAGAGGCCCTCTCCATCGTGTTCAACGTGGACTACATGCTCGAGTTCCTGGCCGCGTGCGGGGAGGATAAGGTGGTCTTCTCCATGCGGGAGAGCAACTACCAGGCCCTCCTACAGCCGGAGCGCCCCACGGGGTCCGGGGTCCACAAGCACGTTCTCATGCCGCTGAGGTTTGATTGAGGCTGCTGGAGATCTCGGCGGACGGGTTCAGAAACCTCCAGCAGGTCCGGTTGGTGTTCGGCAGCCCCCTGACCCTTCTCTTCGGAGACAACGCCCAGGGAAAGACCAGCGTGCTGGAGGCCATTTACCTGCTCGGCACCAGCAAGTCGTTTCGGGACCACCGCATCGAACACCTCGTCTCCATCGACAGAGACGCGGCCTCCGTAGCCGGCGAGGTGCGCTCCGGTGCCGTGGCCCACCGCCTGGAGTGTGCCCTGACGCCGAAGGAAAAGCGGTTCCGGCTGGACGGACGGGAAGCCGGGCCTTCGGACTACCTTTCGGCCCTTCCCGTGGTGGTGCTGAGCGCCGAGGATCGAAGCCTGGTCAAGGGGGAGCCCCGGCACCGGAGGAACTTCCTGGACACGGCCGGGGTGTTGAGGCGCCCCTCGTACCTGAAGGAGGTCCTGGAATTCGGGCGCTGCCGGGCCCAGCGGGCCGCCCTTCTGAGGGATCCCCAATCCTCCCGAAAGGAGAGGGCCGCCTGGACCGACCCTTACGCCGCCTTGGGCGAGAAGATCCAACGGGAGAGGGCCCGGCTCACGGAGACGCTGAACGGCCTCCTGGACGGCCTCGCCCGGGACGCGTCGGCCAAAGAAAGGGTCCACCTGGTCTACCGGCCCTCGGGCGGCGAGGACCTCCGGGCCGCCCTGGAACGGGCGTCCGAGGCCGAGCGTCGGGCGGGGACCAACCTGGTGGGGCCCCAGCGGGACCGGGTGGAGATCCTGCTCGACGGGAGAGCTCTGGAGGCCTACGGTTCGGCGGGACAGGCGCGAAGGGTGCTTTGGATGCTAAAATTGTCCCTGGTCCTCCTCCGCTCCGGAGGGGACCCGGAACCTCCCCTCTTTCTCGTGGATGACGCGGAGGCGGAGTTGGACCAGCGGCGCATCGAGGAGCTGATGCGCCTCACGGAGAGGAGGGCCCAGGTGGTCCTGACCGCCGTGAGGGAGTGGTGCGGCTGGAACGGGGAACTCGACCGCCGGCGGGTGGCCGGGGGACGCGTGGCCTGAAGCCGGGCGGGGCCCGGACGAAGAACCGGAATCCGAGAGGGAACGACACCCATGTCAGCAGGACGAACAGATCGGTACGACGCCTCATCCATCAAGGTCCTCGAGGGCCTCGAGGCGGTTCGAAAACGGCCCGCCATGTACATCGGGAGCACGGGGGTCACGGGCCTCCACCACCTGGTCTGGGAGGTGGTGGACAACTCGGTGGATGAGGCCCAGGCCGGGTACTGCAACGAGATCGTCGTCACGGTGAGGGCCGACGATTCGGTCACCGTGGAGGACAACGGCCGGGGCATCCCCGTGGACATGCACCCCGAGGAGAAGCGGCCCGCCGCCGAGGTGGTCCTGACGGTCCTCCACGCGGGGGGCAAATTCGACAACAACGCCTACAAGGTCTCGGGCGGGCTCCACGGCGTCGGCGTCTCCGTCGTGAACGCCCTCTCCGAGCGCCTCGATCTGGAGATCTGGCGCGACGGCGGGGTGTGGGTCCAGACCTACGAGCGGGGCGTCCCCAAAGGACCGCTCACCCGGACGGGCACTCCCCATCCGGCGGGGAAGCACGGGAGCCGCATCACCTTCAAGCCCGATTCCGAGATCTTCGAAGAGACGGTTTTCTCCTGGGAGACGCTGACCACGAGGATGCGGGAGCTGGCCTTCCTCAACGCGGGCCTGAAGATCGTCCTGAAGGACGAGCGCGAGGAGGACCGGAAGGCGGAGTTTCACTACGAGGGGGGCATCGCGGCCTTCGTGGAGCACATCAACCGGGGCAAGACGGTCCTTCACCCCCACCCCATCGTCTTCAAGGGTGAGAAGGACCGGATCCTCATGGAGTGCGCCCTCCAGTGGAACACGGGCTACAACGAGCTGGTCTTCTCCTTCGTGAACTCCATCCACACCTCCGAGGGGGGGACGCACCTCGCGGGCATGCGGGCCGCCCTGACGCGCTCCATCAACGCCTACGCGACCTCCACGGGCCTCGCCAAAAACCTCAAGTTCGCCCTTTCCGGGGACGACGTGCGCGAGGGCTTTTCGGCCGTCGTTTCGGTGAAGATTCCCAACCCGCAGTTCGAGGGACAGACCAAGACGAAACTCGGGAACAGCGAGGTCAAGGGCATCATGGAGACGGCCCTGAACGAGTTCCTGAGCCGCTACTTCGAGGAGAACCCGGGCATCGCCCGCACCCTCGTGGGGAAGGTCATCGACGCCGCGCGGGCCCGGGAGGCGGCGCGCAAGGCCCGGGAGCTGACGAGACGGAAGAGCGCCCTCGATGGGGACTCCCTCCCCGGGAAGCTGGCCGACTGCCAGGAGCGCGACCCGGCCAAGTGCGAGCTCTTCATGGTGGAGGGGGATTCGGCCGGCGGGTCCGCCAAGCAGGGCCGCGACCGGAAGTTCCAGGCCATCCTCCCCCTGCGGGGGAAGATCCTGAACGTGGAGAAGGCCCGGCTCGACAAGATCCTCTCCAACAACGAGATCCGGACCATCATCACGGCCCTGGGCGCGGGCACGGGGCAGGACGACCTGGACCTGGACCGGCTGAGGTACCACAAGGCCATCATCATGACCGACGCGGACGTGGACGGGAGCCACATCCGGACCCTACTCCTCACCCTCTTCTACCGGCACTTCCCCCAGCTCGTGGAGCGCGGCCACGTCTACGTGGCCCAACCGCCGCTCTACCGGGTCGGGAAGGGGAAGGAGGAGCACTACATCGCCACCGAGGAGGAGCTCACCCGGTTCTTCGTGGACCGCGCGGTGGCGGCCTACTCCGTCACCATCCCGTCCCTCAAGAAGAGCTACCGGGGCGAGGACCTGGCCAAGGCGCTGGAGATCCTCCAGCGGTACGAGCGGCTCCTCGGGAGGCTCTCCCGAAAGGGCTACACGGAGGACCTGCTTCTGTTCCTCTTCGGGGCGGGGCTGTGCCGCGACCTGTTCTCCTCCATGGAAAAGGCCGAAGACCTGCGGCAGGCCATCGTGAGGAAGGGATACGAGGCGGGGGAGATGCGCTTCGACGAGGAGCACAGCCTGTACGAATTCACCGTCAAGAGCGAGCAGAACCCCCACCCGGCCCTCGTCTCCCACGCCCTGCACCACGCCTCCGAATTCCTGACGGCCCAGCGCCTCCACGAACGCCTGCAGGACTTCGACCGGCCGCCCTTCCAAATCCACAACGGGGACTCCGACGCCGAGGTCTCCGACCGGCAGGCCCTGCTTCAGTACCTCTTGGGGGCCGTGAAGGCCAAGTACCACGTCCAGCGCTACAAGGGCCTGGGTGAGATGAATCCGGAACAGCTCTGGCAGACCACCATGGACCCCGCCAAGCGGCGGCTCCTCCAGGTCCGCGTGGAGGACGCGGCGGAGGCCGACCGCCTCTTCTCCGTCCTCATGGGGGACGCGGTGGAGCCGCGGCGGGAGTTCATCCAGCAAAACGCGCTGAACGTGACGAACCTGGACGTCTGAGGGGGGACCCCGAGGGCGGTTCCACGAGGGAGCCATGACCGAACCCCAGCTTTTTGACCGGCCCCTGCCGGTGAACCTCGAGGACGAGCTCAGGAAGAGCTACCTCGACTACGCCATGAGCGTCATCATCGGGCGGGCCCTCCCCGACGTGAGGGACGGGCTCAAGCCCGTGCACCGCCGGATCCTGTACGGCATGTACATGGGGTCCAACCACTGGAACCGGCCCTACAAGAAGTCCGCCCGCATCGTGGGCGACGTCATGGGGAAGTTCCATCCCCACGGCGACTCCGCCATCTACGACACCCTCGTCCGCATGGCCCAGGATTTCTCCATGCGCCACCCCCTGGTGGACGGCCAGGGCAACTTCGGCTCCATCGACGGGGATGCTCCCGCGGCCATGCGGTACACCGAGGTGCGGATGGCCAAGCTGGCCCACGCCATGGTCGCCGACATCGAGAAGTCCACGGTGGACTTCGTCCCCAACTACGACGGGGAGGAAACCGAGCCCGTCGTGCTTCCCAGCCTTTTCCCCAACCTCCTCGTGAACGGTTCGGCGGGCATCGCCGTGGGGATGGCCACGAACATCCCGCCGCACAACCTCGGCGAGGTGGCCTCCGCGGTGATCGCCCTGGTGGAGCGGCCGGACCTTCCCCCCTCCGACCTCCTGAAGCTCGTCCCAGGCCCCGATTTCCCCACCGCCGGCATCATCCTGGGGCGGGAGGGGATCCGGCAGGCCTACCTGACGGGACGCGGCCTCATCAAGGTGCGGGCCCGGGCCCACGTGGAGGAGCTCAAACGGGACCGTGAGGCCATCGTCATCACCGAGGTCCCCTACCAGATCAACAAGTCCAACCTGATCGAGAAGATCGCCGAGCTGGTGAAGGAGAAGCGCATCACCGGCATCACGGACATCCGCGACGAGTCCAGCCGCGAGGGGATTCGCGTGGTCCTCGAGCTGGGGCGCGGGGAGATCGGCGACATCATCCTCAAACAGCTCTACAAGTTCACCGAGATGGAGACGACCTTCGGCGTCCAGCTCCTGGCCATCTCCGGGAACCAGCCCAAGACCTTCACCCTCAAAGGCCTGCTTGAATCCTTCATCGCCCACCGGAAGGAGGTCATCCTCCGAAGGACCCGCTTCGACCTGGACCGGGCCCGCGAGCGGGCCCACGTCTTGGAAGGGCTGACCGTGGCCCTGGACAACCTGGACGCGGTCATCGCCCTCATCCGGTCCGCGAAGGATCCAGAGGCCGCCAAGGCCGGGCTGATGCAGCGCTTCTCGCTGAGCGAGATCCAGTCCAAGGCGATCCTGGACATGCGCCTCCAGCGCCTCACGGGATTGGAGCGGGACAAGATCCTCGCCGAGTACAGGGAGGTCCTCCAGCGCATCGCGGAGCTCACGGACATCCTCGGAAGCGAGTCGAGGGTGAGGGCCCTCTTGTGCGACGAGATGCGCCAGGTGAAGGCCGATTTCGCCAACCCGCGCCGGACGCAGATCGTGGACGACACGGGCGACATCTCCATCGAGGAGCTCATCGCCGACGAGGAGATGGTCATCACCGTGACCCACGGCGGCTACCTCAAGCGAACCGCCCTCCAGGAGTACCGGAGCCAGCACCGGGGCGGCAAAGGACGCTCCGGGATGGGCACCCGGGACGACGATTTCGTGGAGCGCCTCTTCGTGGCGTCCAACCACGATCGCTTTCTCTTCTTCAGCAACCTGGGGAAGGTCTACTCGCTGAAGGTCTACGAGCTCCCCGAGGCGGGGACGGCGGCCAAGGGGCGGGCCCTCGTGAACCTCCTGAGCCTGGATCCCGAAGAGAAGATCCTCGGGCTGCTGTCGGCGCGTGGCTGCTTCGACGAGGTCCACTTCTTGGTCCTTGCGACGCGCAACGGGATCGTCAAGAAGACGCCCATGAGCGAGTTCGAGTCGATCCGCGCCAACGGGAAGATCGCCATGACCTTCCGGGAGGGCGACGAACTCGTGGGCGCCGGGATCACCGACGGGAGGAGCCACGTCTTTCTCGCCACGCGGGCCGGCCACTGCATCACCTTCCCGGAGGACGACGTCCGGCCCATGGGCCGAACGAGCCAGGGGGTGATCGGCATCCGCCTGAAGGGCGAGGACGAGGTCGTCGAGATGGAGGTCCTGACCGGGGCGGTGGTGGAGTCCTTCGACGAAGATGGCGCCGGGAAGGCCGTGGCGGGGGAGGGGAGCATCCTGACCGTTACCGAGAAGGGATTCGGGAAGCGCACTCCCCTCAGCCACTACCGGATCCAGGGGCGTGCGGGCAGCGGGATCATCAACATCCAGACGACGGTCCGAAACGGCCGAGTGGTGGGCGGGCTGCACTGCCGGGAAGAGGACGAGATCGTGGTGGTGACGGCCCAGGGCCAGCTCATCCGGACCCCCGTCAAGGGCATCTCCGAAATCGGGCGCCGCACCCAGGGCTTCAAGGTCATCTCCCTGGGCGAAGGAGACAAGGTCGTTTCTGTGGCCAAACACGTTTCCGAAGGGGAGGAGGGCGCCTCGCCGGAGCCGGCGGCCCCCCCCAAGGAGGCCTAGCCGTGAAGATCTTCCTGGACACCGCCATCGTGGAGGAGATTCGGGCCGCGTCTGCCTGGGGCGTCGTGGACGGGGTCACCACCAACCCGTCGCTCATCGTCCGGAGCGGTCGCGTCTTCGAGGAGGTCATCGCGGAGATCTGCTCCCTCGTAGACGGCCCCGTCTCCGCCGAGGTCACGGCCCTGGACGCCGCGGGCATGGTTCGGGAGGCGAGGCCCCTGGCCGCCCTCCACCGCAACGTCGTGATCAAAGTCCCCATGACGGAGGAGGGCCTCAAGGCGACCCACGCGCTGAAGGGGGAGGGGATCCGGACCAACGTCACCCTGGTCTTCTCCGCGGCCCAGGCCCTGCTGGCGGCCAAGGCCGGCGCCTCCTTCGTCTCGCCCTTCGTGGGCCGACTCGACGACGCGGGCCACGCGGGCATGGAGGTCATCGAGCAGATCCGGGCCATCTTCGACAACTACGACTTCGACTGCGAGATCATCACGGCCTCCGTGCGCCATCCGCTTCACGTCATCGACGCGGCCCTCGCGGGAGCCGACATCGCCACGGTCCCCCTCAAGGTCCTCCAGCAGTGCCTCAAGCATCCCCTCACGGACCTGGGCCTCGATGCCTTTCTCAAGGATTGGGAGAGGGCTCGGAGGTGAGCCGGAGGGTCAACCGCCCCTCACCGGCTCGGAGGGTTCGCCGCCCCTTGAGGGGCGGGGGCATTGGTGTTATATTGATGGACCGAGCGGGATCGTAGCTCAGTTTGGTTAGAGCGCCGGCCTGTCACGTCGGAGGTCGCGGGTTCGAGCCCCGTCGGTCCCGCCAACTCGGAAAGCGAAGCCCCGGGCGGAGTCCCGGGGTTTCGCCGTTTGAGGGTCGGGCGAGAAGCCGCGACCGGTCGGAAGGGCCCAGGGGGAAGGCGCGGG
>JBFLVU010000009.1:0-15960 GCA_040758175.1 Acidobacteriota bacterium
GGAGGACGCCAGTTCGCCCGCGGCGTCGAGGGCCGCCCGGTCCCGTCCGAATCGCCCCTGCGCCGCCGCGGGGGCAAGGAGGTGCTCCCCCCGCGCCGCCTCCGGGGGTCGGTGTTTGGCCGCCCGAAGGAGGCGGTGGACGGCGTAGCCCGAGGGATCGGAAAAAAAGGCTTGGGGCGCGGCGAGGAGGGGGAGCCCCAGCCACTGGGCCGCGGCGCGGGCGCCGGCGTCGGCGCCCGGGTCGCCTGACAGGCGGACGGAGAGGCTCCCGGGTTTCACCCCGGCCTTCTTCAGGGCGAAGAGGAGGGCCGGGTCCGACGCCAGAAGCGCCACGCGGCCGTCCGCGGTGGCCGCCGCGCACTCGGCCGCCCGGTCGAAGCGGTCGGATTCGAGATTCCGGCGCGTCACGAGGCCGCAGAGGCGGGCGTACCCTTCGAGATCCCGCGCGAAGACGAAGAGGGAAGATTTGTAATTGGGGATTTGGGATTTCGGATTGGAAGAGACGGCCCCGGAAGAGGCTACATGGTTTTTGCGCTCCCCAAATCCCAAATCCGAAATCCGAAATGTCCCATCCGTGATCTCCGCGCCGAGGACCGGACGAAGGCCCGCCGCCTTCGCCGCCTTGTAGAAGCGCACCGCCCCGTAGAGGCCGTCCCGGTCGCAGAGTCCCGCCGCCGCGTACCCCTTCCGGACGCACGCCTCGGCCCACGCTTCGGGTGTGAGGGTCCCCGAGTAGAAGGTGAAGGCCGAGCGATTCACCAGCGGTGCAAAGTCCATGAATCCCCTCCGGCAGGGGCGGGGGCCTGCCCCACATAGAATATGGTCATAAGTGACTATATTGCAACTGTGATAATGATGTCGCAATAGAGTACGTTGGCCGTGGGAGGCGCTCTGGCTTGAAGGCCTGCACAGAGTCTCCGGACGAGCTATATTTTCCTCAGAGTCCCGAGGGGACGAGGAGGCGGCCATGGAACTCCGTCTCGAAACCGAAGAGGCTTCGCTCCTGCTCCAAGTGATCCGCAACCGGGTCGAGGAATTGCGGCTGGAAGTTCGCCACTGCCGCGACTCCGAGGACCGCGCGTACCTCAAGCACAAGGAACGGCTCCTCAACGCCATTCTCGCCAAGTTTCCCGAGGTGGCCGAAGGGGCCTACCGGCGAGGGTTCATCCGCGCTCGGGTCTGACGGCCCCTCCCCCTGGAATCCGTGCGGCGGCTATGTCCGGGTACGTCTTGCCGATCCCTGGGCGGCTTCCGATGGGTCGGATTCGGGCTTCGATGGGGGGCCCTTCGCCAGTTGCCCTTCGAAGAAGACTTTCGGGATGAGGGCAAAGAGCGGTCGCCTTTCGGACCGGCGCCTCCCGCCCGAAGCCAATCGCGTCCAGCGCTTGGGCGGCCTGCCCTGGCCCTCGAGACGCACGAACCCGCAAGAGAAGCCAAAAAAAGAGGCGGGAGAGGGCTCTCCCGCCTGTAGAGGGGTTAGGGCAATCGCACGTTCCGTGGGACCGACTCCTCTTCCCTGGATGCCCGGCCGGAAAGAAGCGATCCTTCGCGAACCGGTCCCTCTGGATCTTCCCAAACGTCCGCAGATGGGCCCGCGGCCGTGGCCTTTCCGTTTCTTTGGATGCAAGGAGATTGCCAGAGTGGTCCTGGCGGGAGAGGCCGATTCTTCATGGAGATAGGAGGTCGGAATCGAGGGGGTGCCCAATGGACTGGCACCAAATCGTGACTTGCGTGTGAAGGTTCGGTTGCATGACGGCCCGGTTGGAGGCGTTCAGCCGGTCCAGGCGAGGCCCGCCTCGGCGGCAAACAGCGAGCGCTGGAAGACGGTCCCGCAGACGGGCTCGAGACGCGGATAGGTTCGGAGAAGGGGCTCGGGGACAGGCTGGAGCGTCCCCGTAAGGGCGTGCTGAAATTCAAAGGCGTTGGCCGTCGCCTTCCCCCGGAAGTGGTTATTGAAGATCACAACCACTTCCTCGGCCACGGAGGCCGCACCGCGCACCGCTTCCACCCAGGGCGCCAGCTCTCCCGGAGAGTAGAGGTAGTTGTAGCGCTCGTCGCGCCCCGCGCCCTCGGTGAACCAGGACGCGGCGTTGCGCCCGTGAAAGCGGAAATAGGCGAGCCGGGAGGTGACGGCCCCCGTGGGACCCAGGCATTGGGCGAGGGCGGGCTGGTCCACGTTGCAGAAGGCCAGGTTCCGCTCCCTCAAGAGCTTCAGCACGTCCTTGTGGCCCCAGGAGGCGTGGCGCACCTCCACGGCCAGGGGGTAGGCCGAGAATCGTGTGCAGAGGTCCAAAAGGACCTGCCGGTTCTCCGGCGTGTTTCGGAAGGACCAGGGCCACTGGACCAGGACCGCCGAGAGCCGGCCGAACCGGGCCAAGGGCTCCACGGCCCGGTGGAAGGCCCGCTCGTCCACCAACGAGGCCTTGCGGGTGTGGGTGAAGCCCTGGAAGAGCTTTACCGTGAAGCGGAACCGAGGCCGGTCCGCCACCCTCCGCAGCCACTCGCCCGTCTTCAGGGGCTCGGGGATCCGATAGAAGGTGCCGTCCACCTCCAGCACGTCGAAGAGCCCCGCCATGTAGGCCAGATGGTCGAAATACCGCCCCGCCTTCGCCGGGTACACCACCCCCTTCCAGTCCGGGTAGCTCCATCCGGCGGGGCCCGTTCGGATTGTCGAAGGTGCGAGTTCGTCAGGGCGCATCGCGGCCACTCCTGCTCTTCACCTCTCCCTCGCCCACACGATCTTGTACGCGAAGCGGACCTCGTGGGGTTCCACGACCACGGGGGGGTAGAGAGGGTTGACGGATTCGAGGAGGACGCGGCCGCCGGCCTCCCGGTAGCGCTTCACGTACTTGTCCCCGCTCATGAGCCCGATAACGGCGTAGTCCCCGCTGACGGGGCGCTTGCGCGTGTCCACCATGACCACCTGGCCGTCCTCGTACTTGGGCACCATGGAGTCTCCCGCCACCTCCACGCCGAAGCCGTTGGGATCGGTGAACTCGGGGGGCCGGGGCAGAAAGTACATGCCGCCGCCGGCGGGGTATCCCTGGTCCGTGAACTCCACGCCGGGACCGGCGGAGGCGAAGGCGACCACGGGGACCTCCGGGGGGAGCGGGTCGGCGCCCGTCAGCGCCGCCAGGGGCGAATCGAGGGCCGCGGCGATGGCCTCCAGGGACCGGAGGGAAGGGGTGATGCGGCCCTTCTCGATGCGGGCGTAGTTGGGGGGACTCCAGCCCAGGCGTCGGGCGACCTCGGCCTGGCTCAGGCCGCGCGTGCGCCGCAATGCGGTGATCCGTTTGGCCACGTCCATGGTTTACCTCCTGGCGGGAGTGCTCACGGATGAGCCCGCTCTCAGGATCAAATATAGTCAATTGTGACCATGCGCGCAAGTCCCCCCTTGAAGACGTGGACCGAGGCGAGAGGGCGGGGGATCCGGGAGGGAGAGCTTCCGATTCCGCCTTCACCCGGACAGGACGTCGGCGAGGGAGGAAGCCCGGCGGCCGCCGGAAGTGAGGTAGGCGCCGGGGGCGAAGCGGCGGACGCCCTCCAGTAGCCTCCGGGCAAGGTCCACGCCGAAGGCCATCTGGTCCTCCCGGGCCGGGAGGGATTCGAGGCGGCGCAGGATGGATTCGGGCACGCGCATGCCGGGCACCTCGTTGTGGAGATAGAGGGCCTGCTTGAGACCGGCCAGGGGCAAGAGGCCTGGAAGGACCGCCAGCGGCACCTTCCGGACCCGGTCCAGAAAGCGCTCGGCGTCGTCGAGGTCGAAGACGGGCTGGGTGAGGGCGAAGGTGGCTCCGGCCTCGGCGCGTTCTCGCAGCTTGAGCAGCTCGGCTTCGGGGTCGCGCGGGGTGAGGCTGGCGCCCACGCCGATGCCGAAGTGCGTGGAGGCGCCCGTGGCGTTGTCGGAGAAGTCAAGACCCCGGTTGAGGGAGGCCACGATCTTGACCAGGCCCACGACGTTCACGTCGTTCACCGACGTGGCGGACGGGAAATCGCCGAGGGAGGCGGGGTCGCCCGACAGGGCGAGGATGCCGTCTACTCCGAGGAGCGCCGCGCCTAACAGCTCGGACTGGAGGCCGAGGAGGTTCCGGTCCCGGCAGGTCATGTGGAGGATGGTGGAGAGCCCCGTCTCCTGTTCGATGAAGTGGGCCAGGGCCATGGGCGCGACCCGCACGCGGGCCATGGGGTTCTCCGCGATGTTCACGGCATCCGCCCCAGCCCTCTTCAGGAGCCGGGCGGCCTCCACGGCGGGGCCGGCGTCGGGTCCTTTGGGAGGATCGATCTCGCACGTGATCGCGAAGGAGGCACCGAGCTTTCTAAAGAAGCCGCCCGGCGCCTCCGCGTGCGAGGGAGGAGGGGTGGCGGCGGAGGCCTCCACCACGAGGGTTCCCGGCTCCGAGGCCTGGCGACCCGCCGGCCGGCGGCCCTTGAGGAGGCGCGAGACGGCGCGGATGGTTTCGGGGGTGGTTCCACAGCATCCTCCCACCACGTTCACGCCCAGGTCCACGTACCGGCGGACGTACTCCGCCACGTACTCGGGGCTTGAGAGGTAGACAATGCCGCCGTCGATTTCGGCGGGATAGCCGCCGTTGGGCATGACGGCGAGGGGATGGTCCACGCCCCTCGCCACCTCCTCCACGAAGGGCAGGGTATCGGCGGGACCCACCGAACAGTTGATGCCCACCACGTCGGCTCCCGCCGCGGCAAGGCGGCGGCAGCCCTCCACGGGACGGTCTCCGAAGAAGGTCCTTCCGTCGCGGCTGACCGTGAGGGAGGCGAGGACGGGCACGTCGGGAGCCAGAGCCCGGCAGGCCTCGAGGAAGAACAGCGCCTCCACCACCGACTGCTGAGTCTCGAGGATGAAGAGGTCCGGACCGGCGTCGGCCAGGGCCGCGATCTGCTCCCGGCAGACCTCGCGCGCCTCGTCCTCGGAGACGTCGCCGTAGGGCTTGAGCATGACCTTGAGGGGGCCCACCGAGGCGCCCACCCAGACGGGGGCGCCGTGGGCCGCGCGTCGGGCGATCTCCACGCCGCGGGCGTTGATGTCGCGGAGTTTGTCCGCGTGGCCCTGGACCGTCAGATGGAGGCGGTTGGCGCGGAAGGTGTTGGTGGTGAGGATTTGGGCGCCGGCGTGCAGGTAATCCCGGTGGGCGTCGTAGACCAGGTCCCCGCGGCTGAGGGTGGCCTCCTCCACGCACGCCGTGGCAGGCAGTCCCCGGGCGCGAAGAAGGGTGCCCATGGCCCCGTCGGCCACGATCACCGATTCAGCCATCCAGTTCTTCCATGCCTCGCGGCGGTTCGTCATGGCTCTCGCGCCTCCTCCGGATCGCTCAAACCGAGAAATAACGTGCCTCGGGGTGGTGAACGACCAAGGCGGAAACGGAGGCCTCCGGATCCATCATCCGGCCCGTCGTCAGGCGCACGCCGATGCGCTCGGGCCTCAGGAGACGGAAAAGCAGATCCTGGCCGTCCATGCCGGGGCAGGCCGGGTAGCCGAAGCTGAATCGCTTTCCGTGGTAGCGCCCTCGCAGGCGGTCCGCCATGGAGAGATCCTCGGGATCGGGCAGACCCCAGTCCGCCCGGATGCGCCGGTGGATCCACTCGGCGGCGGCCTCGGCCAATTCCAGGGCCACGGCCTGGAGGGCGTGGGAGACCAGCAGGCGGCCTTGATTCCTCAGTGCGGAGGCGCGCTCCCTCACGCCCTCCCCCGCCGTGGCGGCGAGGAGGGCCACCGAATCCCCGCCTCCCAGGGAAGCCTGGCGGACGAAATCCACGATGCAGAGGCGCTGGCCCGAGCGCTGGCGGGGAAAAGCGAACTCGGCCCGCGTCCCGTCCCCCTCATCGAGAAGGAGAGAATCGCCGCGGGACTCGGCCCCGAAAAACCGGTAGATTCCCTTGGGGCGAATCCAGCCGGAATCGAGGATCTCCTCCACGATCTCGCGAAGCACCAGCGCGCGCGGGTCGCCCGCCTCCAGGAGTCGAGCCGCGGGGCCCCGAAGGCCGAGGTGTTTCCCGTAGAGCATCTGGAGGTTCACGTAGGGCCAGAGGGCCGAGGGATCCAGGTCTTCCAGGAGGTGCGCGCCGCGGTCGGGGGGCGGAAGGGCCTCGGCGGGGGAGACGGCCTCCGCGGGGGCCGAGGCGCCCTCGTCCTTCGGAGGCTCCGCGGACCGGGCGAGCCGATTGGCTCGGCGGCTTCGGATTTCCTCCCGTGCGGCCTCGCCCTCCTCGAGGGAGAGGAGCCGGTTCAGAAGCCCGAGACCCTCCATGGCCGTCTCCGCGTACGCGGTGAGGCCGCCGTAGGCGGGGGCGATGGTTCGATCCGTGAATCGCTCCGACAGGGCCGCGCCGCCCACGAGAAGGATCGGGTTCAGGCCCGCCTCGGTCACCTCCCGCGCCGTGGCCGCCATCTCGTGGGCGCTTCGGACGAGGAGGCCCGAGAGGCCCAGAGCGTGGGGCCTGTGTTGCCTGCACGCCTCGACGATCCGCTCCGGCGGCACCTTCGTACCCAAGTTGACGACGCGGTACCCGTTGTTGGAAAGAATCATGTCCACCAGGTTCTTGCCGATGTCGTGGACGTCCCCGCGCACCGTGGCCAGGACGACGGTTCCGCGGGAGGGGGCCGCGCCGTCCATGTGGCCCTCCATGTGGGAGACGGCGGCCTTCATGACTTCGGCGGACCGAAGGACCTCGGCGACGATGAGCTCGTTGCGGGCGAAACGCCGCCCCACCTCGTCCATGCCTCGCAGGAGGACGCCGTTGACGATGTCCAGGGGAGAGGCGCCCGCGGCGAGGAGGGCGTCCAGGGCCTCCGCGAGCCCTCGCCGGCTCCCCTCGGAGATGCAGCGAAGGAGGGCCTCCTCGGGACGGGGAGTGGGCTCTGGGGCACTGTCCGACGCCGCCGCCCGGCACTTGAAATGGGTCAGGAGGGCCCCCAAGGGGTCCGGGCCGCGGTCGAAGAGCAAGTCCTCGCAAAGGCCCCGCTCTTCCTCGGGGATGGACGGGAAGCGCAGGATCTTCTCGGCGTTGACGATGGCCACGTCGAGCCCGGCCCGGGTGGCGTGGTGGAGGAACACGGCGTTCACCGCCTCCCGCGCCGCCGCGGGCAGTCCGAAGCTGACGTTCGAGATGCCCAGAAGGGTCCGGGAGTCGGGGAACTCCGCCTTGATGGCGCGAAGGGCCGCCAGGGTCTCCCGGGCGGCGCCCCGGTAGCGGGGGCTGCCCGTGCCGCAGGGGAAGACCAGGGGATCGAAGAAGATGTCCTCGGGCCGAAGGCCGCACCCATCCGTCAGGAGCGCAAAGGCCCGCCGCGCCACCTCGATCTTCCGGGCGGCGGTACGGGCCATCCCCTCGTCCGGGTCCTCGTCGATGGTCTGGACCACGAGGGCGGCGCCGTGGGTTCGTGCCAGCTCCGCCATTCGTGCCAATCGCTCCCCGCCGTCCTCGAGGTTGGCCGAGTTGAGGATGCATCGGCCGGGACAGAGGGGAAGGGCGCCCTCCGCCGCGGCGGGGTTGGTGGTGTCGATCATGAGGGGCGCCCGGACGACCCTGCCGGCGCGTAGAAGGAATTCGGCTAGGTCGGAGGCTTCGTCGCGCTCGGGGTCCTGGAGGCAAACGTCCATCACCTGGGCGCCGGCGCGGACCTGATCCCTGGCGATTTCGGCGGCCTCCTCGAAGCGGCCCTCGGCGATGCGGCGCTTGAAGGCGCGGCTGCCGAGGACGTTGGCGCGCTCTCCGGCGAGCACGGGCCGGTTGTCCTCCTCCAGTTCGAGAAAGTCGATTCCCGAAAGGAAAACGCGGTGGTGGTCCGGGATCCTGCGGGGCGCCAAGCCCTCCAGGGCCTGGGCCACGGCCCGCACATGGGCGGGGCCCGTGCCGCAGCACCCCCCGGCCACGTTGAGCCATCCGCTCTCCGCGAAGCGGCGCAGAGCATGCGCCAGGGACTCGGGCGAGAGCCCGTAGCGGCCTCCTTCGTCGGGCATGCCGGCGTTGGGAAAGCAGACCGTGCGGGCGCGGGCCATTTCCGACAGGCTCCGGAGGTGGCTGGCCATGAGGTCCGGGCCCGTCGCGCAGTTCAGGCCCACGGCGAGGAGGGGCGCGTGCATCACGGAGGCGTAGAAGGCCTCGATGTTCTGCCCCGCCAGCAGCGTTCCCGAGGGTTCCACCGTGGCCGATACGACGAGGGGAACCTCGCGCCCCGTTTCTTCAACGGCCTTCCGGATCCCCGCCAGCCCGGCCTTGGCGTTGAGGGCGTCCTGGACGGTCTCCAGGAACAGCAGGTCGGCCCCTCCCTCCAGGAGCCCGAGGGCCTGGACCCTGTAGTGGTCGGCCATCTGGGCGAATGTGGCGCCCCCCGTGAGACTGATGGAGCGCGTGGTGGGCCCCAGGGAGCCGGCGGCGAAACGCGGCCGATCGGATGTGGAGGCCTCGGCGCAGGCCTCCCGGGCGATCTGGGCGGCCCGGCGGTTGATCTCGAAGGCCCGATCGGCGAGGCCGTACTCGCCCAGGACCAGGGGCGTGCCGCCGAAGGTGTCGGTCTCCACGATGTCTGCTCCGGCGGCCAGGTAGGCGTCGTGGACCGAGCGGACCACGTCGGGGCGGCTCAGCACGAGGGCTTCGTTGCAGCCCTCGAATTCCTCCCCGCCGAAGTCCCGGGCGGTCAGGCGCCGCGCTTGGATCTCCGTCCCCATGGCGCCGTCGAGGACGGCGATTCGCTCGGAGAGCAGTTCGAGAAGGGCCAGGGTGCGGTCGTTCACGGGGCGCTCCGTCCGGAATCCAACGCCCTTATAACACGGCGCGCCCCACGGGACTTCACTGGGAGCCGGCGTTGGGAGAGCCGGCCAGTGGACGCCAGGAGTTCGGCAAGGAGGAGGGTCCCGCCCGCGGCGCCCCGGACCGTGTTGTGGACGAGGGCCACAAAGCGAAGACACCGGTGTCCGTGCGTTCGGAGGCGCCCCACGGTGACGGCCATTCCGGCCGAGGCGCCCCGATCCAAGAGGGGCTGGGGGCGGTCCTCTTCCTCGCTCAGGAGAACGGGCCGTTCGGGCGCCGAGGGAAGGCCGATCCCGGCGAGGGGGGAACGGTAGTTCTCAAAGGCCTTTACCGCTGCTCTGTGGGAGAGGAGCCGGAGGGTCTCCACCTGAACGCTGAGGAGGTGTCCCTCGCGCACCGGGACCCGGTTGCACTGTGCCGTCAGCTCCAGGGCGGAGGGACGGACCCGGCCGCGGACCGCGCGCCCGAAGATCTTGTTCGGTTCCTGTTCGAGCTTCTCCTCCTCGTTGCGGATGAAGGGGAGGACGTTGTCCAGGATGTCGAGGGAGGGGATTCCTGGATGGCCGGCGCCGGAGAGGGCCTGGAGGGTGGTGACGTCCACGCGCTCCAGCCCGAAGGCGAGACGGATGGGCTCCAGGGCGAGACAGAGGCCGATGGTGCTGCAGTTGGGGTTGGCGGCGATGAACCCTCCGCGACGCCGCCGCTGGAGATCCGCCAGGACAAGGTGCCCGGCGTTGATCTCGGGCACGACGAGGGGCACTTCCGGGTCCATCCGGAAGGGCGAGGCGTTGGTCACGACAGGGAATCCGGCTTTCCGAAAAAGCGGCTCCGCGGATGCGGCGGCGCCCGTTTCCAGGGCGCTGAAGACCACGTCGGCGTCGATCTCCTCCGGCCGTCCGGACAGGAGCGGCACGTCCGGGGGGCCGGCCCCGTCGCGATCCTCCCAGAGTCCCCCCACGACCTCCCGGTAGGACCGGCCCGTTCTCGCCCCGGAGGCGCAGAGGGCCCCGATTTCAAACCACGGATGGCTTTTCAGCAGGCCAACCAGCCGCCGGCCCACGATTCCCGTCGCCCCGAGCACGGCCGCCCTGTACCGAATCGAACTCCGCTCCATGACCGGCCTCCCGATGTGTCCCGTCCCTCCTCCCGGAGGGCGTTCGTTCGAAGAACCTGCGGTGCAGCCGCCGAATCACTCCCGGCAGGGATTCCTCATCCACAAGGAACCCGAAACAGATGCCCGATCCTCCGAAGGAGACCATGGAGACGCGGGCCGGGCCGGTGGCCTCCATGATGGCTCCCGCAAGGCCCGGCCGGTTCCTCAGCTCCTCCCCCACGAGGCACACGAGGGCCGCTCGTGTGCGGCGCTCCACCGGGCCGAGCCTCTCCAGTTCAGTCAGGGCCGCGCCTACGGCGGGACCCTCCTGGAAGGCGAGGGCCACGGAGACTTCGGAGGTGGCCATGAGGTCCGGCGCGAGTTCGTGGCGGACCAGGATCGCCGAGAGGCGCGAAAGGAAGTCCGGCGCCTTGAACATCTTCGGCGTGGACAGGTTGACGACGCACATGGCCTCCTTGTAGGCGATGCTCTTGAGCGGCGCCTTGGAAGGAGGGACCTTGCCGAGGACCCGCGTCCCGGGGTGCCGCGGGCGCAGGGTGTTGAGGATGCGCACGGGGATTCCCCTCGCCACGGCCGGCTCCAGGGTCTTTGGGTGCAGCACGCGCGCTCCGAAGAACGCCAGTTCCGACGCCTCCCGATAGCTCAGGAGGGGGATGCTCCGGGCCTTCGGGACGAAGGACGGGTCCGCCGTGAGGATGCCGTCCACGTCGGTCCAGATCTGGATCTCCTCCGCGTCGAGAGCGGCGCCGACGAGGGCGGCAGTGAAGTCCGAGCCGCCGCGGCCCAATGTCGTGTCCTCTCCGGATTCGGCGCGTCCCAGAAAGCCGGGCAGGACCACGAGACGGCCCGCCTTCAACAAGGGGAGAAGCTTTCGCCGGCACGCCCTGCGCGTGGCGGCCACGTCGGGGGAGGCCGCCGTGTGGGCGGAGTCGGTGACGATCACCTCCCGCGCGTCGGCCCAGGCGGCGGGAAGGCCCCGCTCCCTCAGGAGGGAGGCCATGAGTGCGCTGGAGAGCCGTTCGCCCGTTCCGAGGAAGGCGTCCCGCACGAGGGGGGAAAACTCTCCCAGTGCCGCCACGGCGCCAGCCATGGCTTGAAGTCGGCGGAAGTGCTCCTCCACAAGGGCGAGGGACTCTTCGAGCGCCGGTCCGGGCGCGAAGAGGGACCGGCTATGGGCCTCGTGAAAGCGTGCGATGTCTGCCAAGACCTGCTGCGCCTCGGCCAGGTTTCCCCGGGAGGCGAGCCTTCCCGCCTCCGCGAGGCCATCGGTCGTGTCCCCGAAGGCGGAGAAGACGGCCACCGAGGGCGGCGGACCGTGGCGCCGCAGGAGGCCCAGTACCCGCTCGACCCGTTCGGGCGTGCCCACGGAGGAGCCCCCGAATTTCAGAACCTTCATGGCGCCTCTCCGAACACGTGTTGACTCAGGATGGCACCCACGGCCTCGGGCTCCGCCAGGAAGGCATCGTGGCCAAAGGGCGACCGAATCTCCTCGCACCGGACCAGACCCCCAGCGGCCTTGAGCCGACCGGCGGTTCGGCGCAGGTCCGCGGCGGGGACGAGGAGGTCCTCCGTGATGCCGACCAGGATGACTTCCGCCTTCACGCGGGCCAAGGCGGCGTCCAACCCTCCCCGTCCCCGTCCAATGTCGTGGAGGTCCATGGCTCGCAGAAGGGAAAGGTAGGCGTCGGCATCGAATCGCCCCACGAGCTTCCGGCCCTGATGGGCCAGGTAGGTTTCCACCTCAAAGGGCGGATCGGGCGAGACCGGCTCCTCCCCCGCGTGCCCGCGCCGTCTCCGGCCGAAGCGAGAATCGAAGAGGTCGGGCGTGCGGTAGGAGACCATGGCGATGCGGCGGGCCAGGTCCAGGCCGGCCGAGGCGTCGCCCCGCCGCGCCGCGAGTCGGACGGCCTCCCGGCCCAGGTGGTCGTAGGCGACCATCCAGGCCCCCGCGGCGGCGTCCCCCGCGATGGGCACGGCGGTTTGGAGCAGGCCGGGGAACTCCACGGCCAACTCCCAGATCACCATGGCGCCCAAGGATCCGCCCGCGGCGCACCGGAGGCGTCCGAGGCCCAGGTGCGTCACGAGGGCCGACAGAGCCCTCGCCATGTCCCGGGTCGTGAGGACGGGAAAGCCGGGTCCATAAGGCCTCCCCGTTCCTGGATCTTGGCTGGACGGGCCGGTGGATCCGTAGCCGCTCCCCGGAAGGTTGGCGCTGAGGACGAAGCATCGAGAAGGGTCCACCGCTCTCCCCCGGCCCACGAGGCCCTCCCACCATCCGGGGCGCTCGTCTCCCGAAGAGCCACCCGAGGCGGCGTGGGCGTCCCCGGTGAGGGCATGCACCAGGAGAACCGCCCCCTCGTTTGCCCGGGCGCTGTCGCCCCAGGTTTCGTAGGCGATCTCCAGGCGGGGGAGCGAGGCGCCGCATTCGAGGGGGAAGGGCCCGTCGTGGAGGTACACCGAGGGCCCGTGCGGCGGTCCGTCGAATTTCGGTGGACGGGTCATGCCGACTCCAGCGCCTGTTCCAGGTCCCACACGAGGTCATCCGCGTGTTCGAGGCCCGCCGACAGACGCACAAAGTCCTCCCGAATTCCCGCCCTGATTCGGTCCTCCTCGGAGAGCTGGGCGTGGGTGGTGGCGGAGGGGAGGATCGCGAGGCTCTTGGCGTCTCCCACGTTGGCGGCGTGGGAGAACAGCCGGAGGGATTCCAGGAAGCGGCGGGCTCCGGGGAGGCCCGACTTCAGGGCGAAAACCACCACTCCGCCGAAGCCGCCCGAGAGGACCCTTTGGGCCGTCCCGTGGGAGGGGTCGCCGGACAGTCCCGGGTAGCGCACGAACTCCACCTTTGAATGGCCTCCCAGGAAGGAGGCGGCGGCGAGGGCGTTGGCACAGTGGCGCCTCATCCGAAGGGGAAGCGTCTCGAGCCCCTGCAAGGCCATCCAACAGGAGTCTGGGGAAAGGGGCGCCCCAAGGTTTCTCAGGAGGACGGCCCGAGTCCTCAGGGCGAAGGCCCGGTCTTGAAGGGCGCCGAGATCGTGCCCGAAGCGGAGGCCCCCGTAAGAGGCGTCGGGAGCGTCGAAGGCGGGGAAGCGCTCGTCCTGCCAGTCGAAGGTGCCTCCGTCCACGACGGCTCCACCCAGGAAGGTCCCATGGCCTCCGATCCACTTGGTCAGGGAGTGGACCACCACGTTCGCGCCTTGTTCCAGCGGCCGGCACAGGCAGGGCGTGGCGAAGGTGTTGTCCACGATGAGGGGCACCCGGCGACTCCGCGCGACCCGGGCGAGGGCGGGAAGGTCGGCGACTTCTAGGGTGGGATTCCCTATGGTTTCCACAAAGAGGGCCCGCGTTCGGTCCGAAAAAGCCCCTTCGACCTCTTCGGGCCGGGAAGTGTCCACAAGGCGGGCCGACAGGCCGAAGGAGGGAAGAGACTCCCGCAGAAGGGCCACGGTGCCTCCGTAGAGCGCCTTCGAGGCCAGGATCTCTCCTCCTGGCGCGGCGGCGTTCGCGAGCGCGCAGAAGACCGCGGCGGTTCCCGAGGCTACGGCCACGGACGCTGTCCCTCCCTCCAGGGCCGCGAGGCGATTCTCCAGGACCTCCTGGGTGGGGTTGGAGAGGCGGCCGTAGATGTGCCCCGGCTCCTCCAGGGAGAAGAGGCGCGCCGCGTGGTCCGGATCCTGGAACCGGAAAGCCGCCGAGCGGTGCACCGGGACCGCGAGGGATTCCCCTATCCCAGGCTCGTATCCGCCGTGAAGGCATCGCGTGTCGAAGTGCCAGGACCTCATGCTTTACCTCCCGGGCCCGTCCTTCAAGCAAGAAACCCGTCGCGGCGAAAGCCGGACGGGCCCGTCCACGCTTTAGCCGAAGTACTGCGAGCCGGCCCCTCCGGGCCGGTCCCGGCGCCCGCAAGCTGCGGCTCAAATCGGCGCCGGCCTGGTTGTGGTGTCCGACCCCGGAGTCTCCCTCCCCGCGCGAAAAAAAACCCGCCGCGGCATCAAGCCCGGCGGGACCTCTCCCCCTCCGCTTTAGCCGCATTTCTAGAGCGCCCGCAAGCTGGATCTCAAATCGGCGCTTCGACCAAAACTCTAGCAGACCTCCTCGCGCCCCGTCAAGTCCCCCCGGCATGGCGCGCCCCGGGGAGGGCGAAAGGGCCGCCTGGCGCTTGCCTACGGTCCGGGGGGAGGCGGGAAGAGTCTGCGCCGCGCAGAAACTCCTCGCCGGAGACGCGCGTATTCCTCCGTGGAACCCACAGACGACGCCGCCCGGGGATGCCGCCGAGGGGGCGCCGAGGAGGGAGAAGAAGATGGCCCGGATCGGGTCGGCCGCCGCGGCAGTCTTGGCGTTGGCGGTCTTCTCTTGTACCGGTGGCGACGGCGAGACCCTCCCCATTCGCCTCGACCACAACCGGATGCTCGTGGAAGTGGAATTCCGAAGGAGCGACGGCTCCTGGAGGCAGGCGACGGCATGGGTGGATACGGGGAACCCCCAACTCGTCTTTGGCGGGCCTCTGGCTAAGGACCTCGGCGTCGAATGGGACGAGCAGGCGCCGAGGACCCCCGGCGGAAAGGTGGATGCCTCCCCTCCATCGGGAATGCGCTTCGGCCGAGTTTCCCTGCCCCTCGACGGCGTCTCTTGCGCGGTGTTTCCGGAGTGGACCAGGCCCTTCCCGGCGGTGCCCGCCGAGGCGAACCTCCCCTCCACGCTCCTCAGGCGATTCGACGTCTGCTTCGACTATCCGGGGATGGTCATGACCCTGGGCGCCCCGGGGACGCTCGTCTTTCGAGGGGATCGGGTCCCCTGCATTGCGGACCCCACCTCCGGAATCGTTCAGACGCAGGTGACAATCGGCGGTGAGGCGTCGAGCTTCGCCCTGGACAACGGCGCCACATACACCCTGGTGGACGAGAGGCTGGTGGCTCGGTGGCGCCGGGAGCACCCGGATTGGCCCTCGCGAGCGGGCCTGGTGGGATGCGCCAACCTGTGGGGGATGCAGCGGGAGCCCGAGATGCCCCTTCTCCGGCCCCCGGAGATGAGCGTCGGACCCGTGACGGTGGCCGGGGCTGGCGTCGCCGGCTTTCCAGGGGGACTCTTCGAGTGGTATTCGCAAAAGACGTCCGCGCCCGTGGCGGGACTCCTGGGCCCCAACGCCCTTATGGCTTTTCGCGTGGGCATCGATTTTCGGGGAGGCGCCCTTTACCTGGAGCGCCGGCGTGAGGACAACCGCCACGACATGGACCTCGTCGGGCTGACGCTCCGCCCCAGCCGGGAAGGAACCTTCGAGATACTGGAGGCGGCCCCCGATTCCGGCGCCCGGGCCGGAGATGTCCTCCTGAGCGTGGGGGGCCTCGAGGTGCAAGGGCGTACCCAGGGAGAAGTGGTGGACGCCCTGCGCGGGCGTCCCGGTGAGAAGCGCCTCCTCACGCTTCGGAGGGCGGAGAAGATTCTCCGGGTAGAGGCCCGCGTGGAGAGGCGGATCTGAGGGCCCACCGGGGCCTCACGGCGCGGCCTCGCCGTCTCCCTCCGCGCGGTCGAAGACCTCCTGGGCGGCGAACATGGCGTTGAGGGCCGAGGGAAACCCCACGTAGGGGGCCATGAGGAGGAGGATCTCCTTGATTTCCTCCCGGGACAGTCCCGCGTTCAGGGCGGCGTGCACGTGGGTCTTGAGCTGGGGCCGCGTGTGGCCCAGGGCGGTGAGGGCGCCGAGGGCCGCCGCCTCCCGGTATCTCGGATCGAGGCCGGGCCGGGAGTAAACTTCCCCGAAGGCGAACTCCACGATGTACCGGGCGAGGTCGGGCGAGATGGCGCTCAGGCGCTCCACGGCGCGCACGCCCACCTCGCCGTCCACTTCCCTCAGCCGCCGCATCCCCCGTTCGAAGGCGCTTTCGTCGTTCATGGCCTGATCTCCCCGAGGGCCTTCGCGGACCGGCCCTCTCGCCGCGTCACAACCTCCGCCCGATTCGCCGATGGAAATGGCAAAGCCTTCGAGAAAAGTTGTCTTCCACGAGGGAAGCCCCGTTTTCTCCTCGACGGGGGGGGCCAATCCCTCCCCGGGGGGCGGGGGGGGGGGCGCGGGGCGGCCCCCC
>JBFLVU010000009.1:15970-27255 GCA_040758175.1 Acidobacteriota bacterium
GCAGAGCCCGTGGAGCCTCACCCCACCCTTGGCGCCCTCTCGCCGAAGGCTCGATGGCACCCCAATCCCTTGACATGTGAATAACCTCTCTTTTTCGGTTCATTGGTCCACGCGCCTTCCGCGTCCTTTTTCTCGCTTGCTCGCGGGATTGGGGCCTCTACGTCCCCTTGCGCTTCGCCGCGCCTTCTGGTATAAAGGCGCTTTCGCGAAGGAGTTTCACCATGGCGAAGGTGTGCGATATCTGCGGAAAGAAGCCCTCCGTGGGCAACAACGTCAGCCACGCCCACAACCTCACCAAGCGGCGCTGGCTGCCCAACCTCCAGAACGTGAAGGCCGACGTCAACGGGACCACCAAGACCCTGCGCGTCTGCACCAAGTGCATCAAGGCCGGCAAGGTCCAGAAGGCCGTCTGATCCCCTCCACGAATTCGACCAGCGCGCGTGCCGCACGGGCGGAGGCTTGGCCTTCGCCCAATTTGTTTCGGACCTCGGCGGCAATGGCGGCGGCTCGGTTCCTTTCCTCCGCCCCGCCCTCCAGCATCCGCTCCAACTCATCGCAGACCTTCGGGCCCGTGAAGGCGTCCTGGATCAGTTCCGGGACGGCGTCCCGCCCCAGCACGACGTTCGGCAGCCCCACCCTCGGGATCTTCACGAGGCGGCGACCCACCTCGTAGGTGATCCCCTTCACCCGATAGACGATGACCTGCGGAACCCCCATCAGGGCGGCTTCGAGGGTGGCGGTGCCCGAGGCCACGGCGGCGGCGTCCGCGTGGCCTAACACGTCCAGGTATTCGCCAACCACTCGTCGGAGCAGACCGCCGGCGAAAGGTTCCCAAAGGGATTCGTGGAGCCCCTCGGCCCAGGGGACCAGCAGGGAGATCCCTGGCCGGCGGCCTGCGAGAAGGGCTCCCGCTTCGGCCAGGATCGGCAGGTTGCGCCGGACCTCCGAGGCCCGGCTTCCCGGCAAAAGAGCCACGGCGGGTCTGTCCGGGGGGAGTTCGTGCCGGGCGAAGAAGGCCAGCCGGGCGGAGGGTGGTCCCGTCAGCTCCGCGAGCGGGTGGCCGACGAACCGGGCCCGGACGCCGCGATCCCTGAGGAAGGTTTCTTCGAAGGGAAAGATCACGAGGCAGAGGTCCACCGTGTCCCTCAGAAACCGCGTCCGGCCCTTTCGCCAAGCCCAGACCTGGGGCGTGATGTAGTACACGACCGGGATCCCGAGGGCCCTCGCTTTGCGGGCCAGCCTGAAATTGAAATCGGGAAAGTCCACCAGAACCACCGCGTCCGGCCTCCGCGCCTTCAGCGCCTCCCTGAGGAGGCCCATGTCCCGCCATAGGGAGGGGAGGCGGGTCAGGACCTCTCCGATCCCGACCACCGCGAGGCGCTCCATGGGAACGAGGATCTCGGCACCCGCGCCCGCCAAAGCGGGTCCCCCGGCGCCGAACCAGGAGGCCGTGGCGCCCGTTTGCCCAAAGGCCCGGACCAGGGCCGCCGCGTGCCGGTCGCCCGAATGCTCTCCGGCCACCACCATGATGTTCCGCGCGTTCCCCATCGGGCCTCCGAAGCCAGTGTAGGAGGAACGATGCGGCGAATCAACGAAACGGTGCGGTCGTGGCAGGTGCCAGGCGCCTTCGAAAGCCGGGGGCACTACGACGGCTCGCCGGAAGGGCGCCGAGGCGCGCTCACAAACGGGGTCCAATGCCCGGAGAGCAGCGAGCCGAGAGTTCCCCGAGGGCCTCGAGCCCGAGGCCGCGGCGCTGGGGACGCGACCTGCGGGGAGCATCGCAACCGCTTGCCAGCCTTGCGCGGGGCCGGAATGGCGAGTAGAATGAAGTTCTTGCACTTTGGAGGACCGCCTCGATGAACGTGCTCAAGACCATGCGCACCATGGGATCGCTCAAGATCCTCCTCTGGGTTCTCGTTTTCGCCTTCATCGCCGCCATGTTCACCATGTGGGGGGGCGGCCTGGAGGCCGAGAGGGGAGCCTCGATGTTCGGGCCGGAGTTCGCCGTGAAAGTCGGCGAGGACAGCCTGCCGCCCGGAGTCTTTCAGCTGCAGTACCGCTTCTACACCGAGCAGATGAAACGGATGCTCGGGGACAACTTCAATGACAACTTCCTGAAGGGCGCGCCCCAGCGCGTGGCCGACGGGATGGCGGACCAGATCATCCTCGCCCAGCTCGCGAGGAAGTACGGCCTGCACGTGGGCGACAAGGAGGTGGCCGAGGCCATCCAGCGCATGTACCAGTTTCAGGATCCCGCCACCGAGTATCCGGAAACCCTGGCCAGGATGGGAATTTCCGCCTCGGAATTTGAGGCCGTGATGCGGAACGAACTCGTGGTGGAGAAGCTCCGGAACTTTCTGACGGACGCCTCGTACGTGTCCCATGAGGAGCTGAAACGCCGCTTCGTCGAGGAAAACGAGAAGGTCAACGCCATGCTCGCCCTCGTCCCCTCGGCCAAATTCCTCCAGTTGGTTCCCGTCCCGTCGGAAGCTGAACTCAAGGCGTACTTCGAGACGCGCAAGAAGGAACTCGAGGCGCCGGAAAAGCGGTCCATGGAGTTCGTTCAGGTCTCCGAGGCTTCGATCCGCAGGGCCATCCGCATCGACGACGCCCGCCTGAAGGAGTATTACCAGGGACACCTCGCGCAGTTCTCCACGCCCGCAAACCAAAGGCGCGCGAGCCACATCCTCATCCGCTCCTCGGAGGGCGAGCCGCCCTCCAAGCGCGCGGAGGCCCGGAAGCAGGCCGAGGAGGTTCTTTCCAAGGTCCGCGCCGGAGGAGACTTCGTGGTCCTGGCCCGGCAGTTCTCGGAAGACACGTCCAACGCGGGCCAGGGCGGAGATCTCGGGTGGTTCCCCCGGGAGAGGATGGTGCCCGCCTTTTCCGCGGCGGTCTTCGACCAGGCCAAGACCGTGGGTGAGGTGCTGGGTCCGGTGGAGACGGCCTTCGGCTACCACGTGATCCGGCTCACGGGGATCGGCGGCGGCGCCAAGCCCTTCGACGAGGTGAAGGAGCAGGTCCGTCAGGCCATGATCCTCGGCGACCCGGCCTATCAGAAGCAGACCAAGACCCTCCTGGAGGAGGCCCGGAAGGCCCTCTCGGAGGCGGCGGGCGAGGCCGGCGTGAAGGCGGCCGCCGCCAAGTTCTCCCTGGAGGTCATCAAGATCGAAAAGCCCTTCGCGAAGAAGGACACGATGGGCGCCCTGGGCCGCGACCCCAAGCTGTCGGAAGCGGTCTTCAAGGCCGAGGCGGGCAAGTGGTCGGAGGAGGTCAAGGTCCGGGACACCTTCGTCCGCTTCAAGGTCCTCAAGGTGGAGCCCCCGCACCCCGCCGCCTTCGAGGAGGTGCGCCAGGACCTGGAGCGCCAGTGGAAGGACGAGCAGGCCTTCGAACACGCCAAGACGAAGGCCTACCAGTTGCGCGCCGGGGCCTCGAGCGCTTCGGCCCTCGAATCCGAAGCCAAGGCCGCCGGACTGTCGGCCCAGGCTTCGGGGCTCATCAATGCCAAGGGCAGCCTCCCTGGGGTGGGCTTCGATGCGCAACTGAATGGGGCCCTCATGAAGGCCAGCGTGGGCGACGTCGTCGGGCCGGTGAAGACCAAGTTCGCCTACGTGGTGGGCATGGTGACCGAGAGGCAGGCGGCGGACATGGCGGCCTTTGAAAAGCAGCGGCCCGATTTCGACAGGACCCAGCGCCGGGAGGCCGCCACCCAATTCCTCGACGATTACCTGGAGGCCCGCAGGAAGGAGCTGGAGGCGGAGAAGGCCATCGAGTTCAACACGTCCCTCATCCAGAAGCTCGACCCGGCCGACCGCTCCTGATTCGGTGCGGACCATGAGACCTCCCCTGCGTCAGCGGAGGCTCCTCTTCGGGACGGCCTGCCTCCTCCTCGCCTCGGCGGCCTCGGCGGCCGGGCTGGGTTTGGACCTCCAAGTTCGCTGGCCTCCGGTAGCCCTGGGCGGAACCCTCTACCTGTTTGGAGAAGAGGGAAGGGTGCAGGTTCTATCCCCCGGAGAGGCGGCGCCCCAGTGCTCAACGGCCCGTCTGGAGCCGGCGGCGGCCCCCGTATCCTGTGCCGGGGCCGTGTGGGTCGTGGACGGAAAGGGCCTCCTCTGGCGGATGGAGGCGGGCCTACCCAAGATCGAAGGGGACGGCTTCGAGGGCGCGGTCGCCCTTCTCCCGGGCCGCCCGCGTCCCGCCGTGCTTTGCAGGGACCGACTGGTTCTGCCCTCGGGGGATGTTCGGCCTTTGTCCTTTTCGCCCGTCTCCGCCCAGGCGCTCGGCGACGGAGGCTGGTGGGTGAGGGGGGCGGGGGAGGCGGCGCGTTTCGGGCCCGAGGGAGATTTGCGCTGGACGTGGACGCCCAGGAAGGGATCCCCCGAAAGCGCGGTCCTCGCCGGTGATCGGATCATCACGGGGACCTCCTCGGGCGCGCTCGTGGCCCTGAGGGACCGGGACGGTCGGTTCATCCTGAAATACCGCACGGGCGGCGCTCTGACCGGACCTCCCGTGGCATCGGGCGGACTTGTCTTCTTCGCGACCTCCAACCACTTCCTGAGGGCCATGCGGGCCTCAGGGCAGGTCGTCTGGCACTACCGCACCGAAGGGCGGCCCGACTTCGGCCCCTGGAAGACTCCCCAGGGCCTCCTCCTGGCCGAGGCTGCCGGTGACCGCCTGGTTCTGCTCTCCCCGGTGGACGGAAAGGTCCTCTGGACGTGGCGGTGCCCCGAAGGGAGCCTCCTCGTCGAACCGGTCCTGGAGGGCTCCCGGGTCTGGGTCCTGGCGTGGGGCGACTCCCGGACGCCCACCCTCCATGCCGTAGACCTGCCTCCCGCGCTGCCGCAAGGGGCTCCGAAGTGAACCCAGCTCCCCTCTTCGTCACTCCGGACGGTTGGGCCCCGGGACGGGGGCTGGAAGGATTTCTCAGGGAGGTCCGCCCACACGGAGTCCTCCTCTTCGCCCGCCACCTCAAGAGCGCGTCCCAAGTGCGCGAACTGTGCGCCTGCGTGCGGCAGGTCCTTCCGGGGACGCCGCCCAGGATCGCCTTGGACCAGGAGGGCGGGAGGGTGAGCCGCCTCTCCGCCCTCGGCGCGCGCTACCCCGGGGCTTCCGACATGGCCGGCGACGCTCGGCGCGTGGAGGCCCTCGCCTTCGAGATGGGCGAGCACCTGAGGGACCTCGGATTCACGGACGACTTCGCCCCCGTGGCCGACCTGGGCCCCGCCCTCCCCGGCACGGGCCTGGAGGGGAGGGTCTACGGTGAGGACCCCGGGGTGGTTACGGCCTGTTGCCGGGCTTTTCTCAAGGGGCTGGAGCGGGCCGGGGTGCGAGGTTGTCTCAAGCACTATCCGGGGCTGGGCGGGTCCCTCGTGGACAGCCACGTGGAACTTCCCCTCCTGCAAGGGGGACCCGACGACCGCCGGGACCATTTCGAGCCCTACCGGCGTCTGGCAGCGGAGGCGCCTTCCGTGATGGTGGCCCACGCCTCTGCCGAATGCTACGGCGACCCTTCCCCCACCTCCCTGAACCGGGAGGTTTACGCGGAATTGCGCTCCATGGGAGTGAAGGGCATCCTCCTCACCGACGACCTGGCCATGGGCGCGCTGGATGGGATGGGTTCCTTGTCCGTGCGCCTGGAAACGTGTTTGGGTGCGGGAGCGGATGCGGCCATCGTGGTGTATCCTCAGGAGGAGGTTCTCCGGGCGCTGGCCTCCGCGAGCAGAAGTCAGGCCTTTGCGGAGGCCTCGTCCAGGTTGGCCGAGGTTTCGAAAAGGTTGAAGCCATGACCGGAAGGCGACCTCCCTGCATCCTCATCGTGGACGATTCCCAGGGCCTACGCGCGGAGATCCGGGAGATCCTGAAGGCGGAGGACCCCGAGACCGTCTTCCTGGAGGCGGGCGACGGCATCGAGGGGTTCCGCACTCTCCTGGACAACCCCGTGGACCTCGTGCTGTGCGACCTGGTCATGCCCGCCATGGACGGGTTCAAGTTTCTGCAGATGCGGGCCTCGCGCCCGGAGCTGGAAAAGGTCCCCGTGCTCATCCTCACGGCGGTGGGCGAGGTGGACCAGAAGGTGAAGCTCCTTTCGGCGGGAGCCCAAGACTACATCGTGAAGCCCTTCCACCCCGGGGAACTCGTGGCCCGGGCCGCCGCGCACCTGAGAAGGAAGATCCTCGAGGACGAGCTGAGGCAGAAGAACGCCCTCCTCCTGGAGCTCTCCACCACGGACGGCCTGACCAAGATCTATAACCGGCGCCACTTCCTGGAGCTCGCGCAGGCCGAGATGGAGCGCAGCCGGCGTCTGGATCTTCAGCTGTCCCTTTTCATCTTCGACGTGGACCACTTCAAGCAGATCAACGACACCGGCGGCCACGAACTCGGAGACCGGATCCTGATTTCCGTTTGCCAGGCGGCGCAGGTCCACCTCCGCAAGTACGACGTCTTCGCCCGGTACGGAGGGGACGAATTCACCGTCCTGTTCCCCCAGACGGCTCCCCAGAAGGCCCTGGCGGTGACCCGCCGGCTGGAGGAGGCCGTGGCCTCCCTGTCCCCCGAGGATACGGGCGGGCGGGTGGTCCGCATCAGCGGGGGGCTCTCCGCCCTGACGCCCGAGTGTCTGACCCTGGACGACTTAATCCGTTCGGCCGACGCCGCCCTCTACCGGGCCAAGCAGAAGGGCCGGGGTCGGGTGGTCCTGGCCTGGGACAAGGACTGAAGGCCCCCGGTTTCTGCGGCGGAATGCGCGAACCCCGGGCGATTCGTTCGGATCCCCGCGATTCGTTTCACCCTTCGCCTTCCTCCAGATCCACCGGCCGGTCCTGAGGAGGACGGCCCTTCCTCCACCCGATGCGGAAGCAGTCGCGGCCCTTGATGGAGAGAAGGGCCAGGAGCGCGGCCACGTCCAGGGCAAGCACCACGGCGGTGATGACATTAAAGACCTTGAGACCCAGGAGGGTGGCGGGGGGAAGCCGGTCGGAAAAGGAGTACCACATCCGGAAAGGGACCTGGGAGATCCCCACGGCGCTTTTCGACACGACCACGGCGGCGGCGTAAGCGACCCCGCACCACCATCCCGCGGGGTGCCTCATGCGGACGACGATCCCCAGCGTGAAAAGCAGGACGGCCGGAACGGCGAAAAGCAGGAGAAAGTAGGCGACGAGCCGGACGGGGCTCGAGGCGCCGAAGTGGCCCGTGCGGAGCGCCGCCAGGAGCAGGAGGGCGCCCCCGGTGCACCACTCCAGGCCCTTGAATTGGAAGTAGGCGCCAAGGGCCCTCGACCGGGGCGTTGGATCCACGGGTGCGAAGGCGTCCGAGGAGTTCATGGGGCCTCCTGGGGAGTCTCCGGTTTCAGGCCAACTTCGCCTTGAGCGCCGCCAGAATGAAAGAGTCGATAGCCCCGTCCAGCACGGCGTCGGCGTTGCCCACCTCGGTGTCCGTCCGGTGGTCCTTGACGAGACGGTAGGGCTGGAGGACGTAGGACCGGATCTGGCTGCCCCACGCGATGTCCTTCTTCGTATCCTCCAAGGCCTGGCGCTCCCTGTTCCGCTTTTCGATTTCGAGTTGGTAGAGCCTCGACTTCAGGATCTTCCAGGCGGTCTCGCGGTTCTGGAGCTGGCTGCGTTCGTTCTGGCAGGTGACCACGATTCCCGTGGGAAAGTGGGTGATGCGCACGGCCGTCGAGACCTTGTTGACGTTCTGGCCTCCGTGGCCCCCCGCCCGGTAGATGTCCACGCGAACGTCCTTGTCGGCCACGTCGATCTCGATCTCCTCGTTCACCTCGGGCGAGACGTAGACCGACGTGAAGGAGGTGTGGCGGCGCGCGGCGGCGTCGAAGGGCGAGATGCGCACGAGGCGGTGGACGCCGCTCTCCACCTTCAGGTACCCGTAGGCGTAGTCGCCCTTGACGAGAAACGTGACGGACTTGATCCCCGCCGTGTCTCCATCCTGGTAGTCCCAGAGGTCCACTCCGTATCCCCTGCGCTCGGCCCAACGGACGTACATGCGGTAGAGCATGAGCGCCCAGTCCTGGCTCTCAGTCCCGCCGGCCCCGGGGTGGATCGTGACGATGGCGCTGTTGATGTCGAGTTCGCCGGAGAGGAGGGCCTTCACCTCGAGCTCTTCCACGAAGGGGCGAAGGTTCTCGAGGGTGGACCCGAATTCGGCGCCCGCGTCCTCGCCCGCGGCCTCGAACTCCAGGAGCGTGTCGAGGTCGCCCAGGAGGCGCTCCAGCCGCGCCAGGTCGCCCACCCGGCCCTCGAGGGCCCGCTGCTCCCTGAGGAGGACGGCGGCCCGCTGGGGGTCGTTCCAGAAGTCGGGGGCGGCGGTCAGGGCGTGGATCGAGTCGAGGCGGGAACGGGTGCCGGCTTCGTCAAAGACAGCCCCGAAGGTCGATGGACTTCTCCCGGAGGGTCCGGTACTCCTGCTTGTGCTCTTCCAGAATCATCGTCCACCTCTGGTGCGCTGGACCTCTTGCCCGGCGCCGACGGAATCCTAGTATTCGTCCTTCATGTAGTTGGGCGCTTCCTTGGTGATCACCACGTCGTGGGCGTGGCTCTCCCTCAGCCCTGCCGTCGTGACCCGCATGAAGCGCGACTTCCGGCGGAGTTCCTCCACCGTGGAACTGCCCGTCAGGCCCATGCCGGACCGCAGGCCGCCCATGAGCTGGGTCACGACGAATTCGAGGGTGCCCTTGAAGGGGACCATCCCTTCGATGCCCTCGGGCACAAGCTTGGAAAGCGGCGCCTCGCCCTCCTGGAAGTAACGGTCCGCGGAGCCCGCCTTCATGGCCGAGAGGGAGCCCATGCCCCGGTAGGCCTTGAAGGTGCGACCCTGGTAGAGGATGGTCTCCCCCGGCGCCTCCTCGGTCCCCGCGAAGAGGCTGCCGATCATGACGGAGTGCGCCCCCGCCGCGAGGGCTTTGACCACCTCGCCCGAGAACCGCACGCCGCCGTCGGCGATGATCGGGATGTCGCGCTTGGACGCCTCCCGGGCGCACTGGCTGATGGCGGTGATCTGTGGCACGCCGGCCCCGGTGACGATGCGGGTCGTGCAGATGGAGCCCGGGCCGATCCCCACCTTTACGGCGTCCGCTCCCCGGTCGATGAGCGCGCGCGTGCCCTCGGGGGTGGCCACGTTGCCCACGATGAGCTGGGCCTCGGGAAGAGCCTCCTTTAGAAGGGCGGCCGCGTCGAGGACGGCCTGGGAATGGCCGTGAGAAGAATCGAGTACCAGGGCGTCCACATGCACGCCGAGGAGGGCCTGGGCCCTCTCCACGATGTCGGGCCCCACCCCGAGGGCCGCTCCCACCCGAAGTCGGCCCATTTCGTCCTTGCAGGCGTTGGGGAACTTGATCTTCTTCTGGATGTCCTTGACCGTGATAAGGCCCTTCAGATGGTACTGGCTGTCCACCACGAGGAGCTTCTCGATCTTGTACCTCTGGAGAAGCCTCCGCGCCTCCTCGAGGGTCGTGCCCACGGAGACGGTCTTGAGGTTCTCCTTCGTCATGAGGTCGCTCACGGGAAGGTCCGTACGGTCCTCGAACCGGAGGTCCCGGTTGGTGAGGATGCCCAGGAGCCGGCCGTCGGGGGCCGTCACGGGCACGCCCGAAATGCGGAACTTCCGCATGAGGTCCAGGGCCTCGCTGACCTTCCGCTCCGGGCCGATGGTGATGGGGTTGGTGATCATCCCCGCCTCGGAGCGCTTGACGCGGTCCACGTCCTCCACCTGCCTCTCGAGGCTCATGTTCTTGTGGATGATGCCGATCCCGCCCTGGCGGGCGATGGCCACGGCCAGGCTCGCCTCCGTGACCGTGTCCATGGCGGCGGAGACGAGGGGGATGTTGAGGCGGATCTTCCGGGTCAGGAAGGTGCCCGTGTCCACCTGTTGCGGATGCACGGTGGAATGCGAGGGGACCAGGGTGACGTCGTCGAAGGTCAGGGCGAGGGACGGCGTTTCTTCCAGCATGCCTCGGCTCCTTTAAAGCCCTAAGAATACCGCAGGTTGCGGGAAATGAAAAGGTCATCGGCGCCGAATCGGCATCCGGATTGCGCGGGCCCTCCGCGGCGTTTACTATGGTCAGCCGGGAGGGCGCATGGGCCTTGAAGGCAATCTCAGGACCATCGTGCTCTCGGACGTGCTCCAGCTCCTCTCCTCGAGCCGAAAGTCGGGAATTCTGCACGTTCGCAACGTCCAGGGTGTCGTCAAGAAGATCTACTTCAAGGACGGCGCGATCATCTCCACGGCCTCGTCGGATCCCCGAGAGTACCTGGGCCACTTCCTCATCAGCCGGGGCTACCTGTCCGAAGAACAGCTCAACAAGGCCATGGAGACCCAGCTCCAGACGGGGATCAAGCTCGGCAAGATCCTCGTCATGGTGGGCATCCTGGAGGAAGCGGAGCTGGCGGCCATGCTGACGCTGAAGGCCGAGGAGACCCTCTACGGTCTCTTTCTATGGGAGGACGGCCAGTTCGTCTTCGAGGAGGCCGACGCCGCCGAGGAAGACATGTTCCACATCTCCCTGGACGTCACCTCTCTGATCATGGAGGGCATAAGGCGGAAGGACGAATGGGGCCGGATCCGCTCCGTCTTTCCCACGAACCGGACGGTCCTGCGCCGGAGCGGCGCGCCTCCCGACACGGCCACCGCGCCCTCGGGGTCGTTTCTCCACCGGGTCTGGAACGGCTTCGACGGCCAGAAGTGCCTCGCCGACGTGGCGCTCGACCTGCACGCCACGGAGTTCCAGGTCTCGGAGGCGGCCTTCCGGCTCCACGCAAAGGGCCTTCTCGAGGCGGCCGGCTCTCGTGAATCGCCGGATGAGATCACCTACACCTCGATCCAGAGACGGCTCCTCGAGGAAGCCGCCCTGGCTCTGGAGGAACGGCGGTTCGAGGAGGCAGTTCACCTCTACCGCTACCTCCTGCGGACCATGCCCGACGACGAAGAGGTCCACCGGGGCCTTTCCATGGCCGAAGGGGGCGCGTGCCAGGTCTACTTCCGCGACGTGGTGCCCCTCTCCACGGTCCTCGTCCTGGCCGTTCCCCTGGACCGTCTCGCCGCCGAAGACCTGTCTCCCCAGGAGGGGTTTCTGGCCTCCCGCGTCAACGGAACGTGGGACGTGGCTTCCATCCTCAAGGTCTCCCCCCTCACACAGCCCGAGGCGCTCAAGGCCTTTCGGAAACTCCTGGAGAAGGGGATCCTCCGCCCCAAGAACGGATAAGGGTTCCGCGGACGGGCGGGAGTCCGGTGAGATGCGCCCCAACCCATGTCCCGCGAAAAGGGCCACCCGC
>JBFLVU010000010.1:0-26205 GCA_040758175.1 Acidobacteriota bacterium
TCCAGACGAAACCCCGAGGGAGGCTGCGCCTCCCTTTTTCGTTTTCCGGAACCGGAGGCGAAAGGGGCGAGAAGGGCGGGACACGCCGAGGCGGTGCCGCGAGAACGCGACCGAAGAGGGAGCGTTCGCAGCCCACCAACGCCCGGCGAGACACCCGCCCCGGGAACCGTAGGCGCCGTTGCGCGCGCAAGCGGACGGATTTCCCCCGTTGCCCGTCGGTTCGAATCGCCGGCCATGATCCGGGCAAGAACACTACCTCCATTGCGGCCTCCTTCCCTATGGCATACTCTGGGGCTCGGACTTCCCTCGGTTGAAGCGGCTCGGGGCCGGTGGGGCCACCGCCTCAGAGAGGGCGCGGCTCCGGTGTCGTGGCTTGGGCGGAGGGGACATGGAAGAGTTCGTGCTCGTTCTTCTTGTCGCGATCCTGTTGGGTGCGCCACTTCTTGCCCTCGTCCTCGCGGTCGCGGCCCTTGTTCGGGGAACCCGGATCCGGCGTGACCTCTCCGATGCCCTGGAGGACCAGCGCCGCGAGCTAGAGCACCTGCGAATTCAGTTGACGGAGCTCCGGTCCGAGGCCGGCCGGAGCGAACCTCCCCACGCCGGGCCGCGTTCCGTTTTCCGCAAGCCGGATCCCGTGACTCCGGCGGCCTCTAGGGCGGCGACTCCATCGTCGGATGCCACAAGGGCCCCCATCGCGGAGCCCTCGCCGCCCGAGGCTCCGGCCGCCGCCCTATCCCCGTCGCCGTTGCCTCCGGCGGCATCGCCGCCTCCTCCGCCCTCGCCTCCGCTGGAGCCGCCGCCCCCAGAGCCGTTCACGAGGCCCTCCCTGGGCCTGGAAGAGAAACTGGGGGCCCGGCTCTTCGTGTGGGTGGGCGCCGTGGCTCTGGCGCTGGCCGGTACCCTCTTCGTGAAGTATTCCATCGACCAGGGTTGGATCAGCCCGCCCGTGCGCATCACACTGGGAATCCTCTTCGGGGTGGCTCTTTTGCTGACAGGCGAGTTCCTCCGAAGGGGCTACCGGCTCCTCGCCCAGGCGTGCTCGGCGGCGGGCGTCGCCGACCTCTTCGCTTGCTTCCTGGCCGCCAGCAACCTCTACCACCTCATTCCCAACCTCCTGGCTTTCGTCCTCATGGGCCTAACGGCTGCCGTGGGCGTCGCGCTCTCTCTGCGTCAGGGCCCCCTTGTGGCCGTAGTGGGGCTCGTCGGCGGCTTCTTCGCCCCCTACTGGCTCAGCACGGGCTCCCACCGCCCGGGGCCGCTTTTCGGCTACCTGCTGCTTCTCCAAGTGGGCCTGCTGGCCGTCACGCGTCTGCGCCGATGGTGGCCTTTGGCGGGCCTGACGCTCCTCGCAGGCATGGTCTGGGCCGGCCTCTGGCTCGCCTTTCCGTTCCAACGCGAGGACAGCCTCTGGGTGGGGCTCTTCCTCCTGGCCAGCGTGGGGGCCTTTCTGGCCACCGGATTCGTTGGGAGGGCCGCCGAGGCGTGGGGGAACGCGCGGGTCCCGCTGGGCCTGGGATGGGCCGCTTTGGGATCGGGCCTGGGTCTGCTCGCCGGACTGGTGGGTGTCAGCGGATTTGGCGCGATCGAATGGGTCTTCCTGGGCATCCTCGGCGCCGCGTGCCTGGCCATGGGCCGCCTGAACTCGACCTTCGAGGGGACGGCTTGGATCGCCCAGGTCCTCACGACGCTCCTTCTCGGTCTTTGGGGGGCTGGCCTTCCCCCCGATGCCCTCGGCAACTACTTGGTGACGGCGGGGGCCTTGGGCGTTCTTTACGCAGCCGGGGCCTACATCTGCCTCTGGGGCGCGCCCTCGCCCGGCCGTTGGGCGGCCCTCTCGGCCCTCTCGGCGCTTGCCTTCCTCCTGGTGGCGTGGCGCACCCACGCGGCGCTAGCGAAGGAGATTCACTGGGGTCCGCCCGCTCTCGTCCTCGCCTTGCTCTTTCTGGCGGGCGCTATGCCCCTGGTCCCTCGCCGCAAGACCATGCAAGGCGGAGAGAAGGCCCTGGCGGCCATGGCCGCCGCCGTGACGGCTTTCGTAAGCCTGGCGGTGCCGCTGGAGCTGGAGCGCGAGTGGATGGCCGTGGCCTGGGCGACGGAGGTGGCGGCCCTGTGCTGGCTGGCCGGGCGGCTGCGCGTGGATGCGCTCGCCAAGCTGGCCTGGGCCGTGGCTGCTGCCGTCGCGGTCCGTCTCCTCCTGAACCCCTTCGTTCTTACCTATCCCTCTGGCCAGACGCCGGTATTCAACTGGATTCTCTATGGCTACGGCCTTCCTGTGTTGGCCTTTGCGGCGGCGGCCTGGTTCGCGCGCCGCGAGCACACCGTTCTTTCGGAAGCCCTCCAGTGGGCGGCCGCGGCTCTCGCCGCGGCTCTGCTCGCGCTGGAGGTCCGCCACTACTTCCACCCGGGGCGTCTGGACGCACCCAAGGTGGACTTCGCCGAGTGGGGCGCGTGGGTGGTTCTCTGGATGGCCCTGGGCCTTGGGCTCCTCGTGGCCTCGCGCCGCTGGCCTCTGCGCGCCCTGGATTGGGGCGGACGCCTGCTCCTGCTGGCTGGGCTAGCCGTGGCGGGGCTTGGACCCTGCCTGGCCGCGAACCCGGCCTGGAGCCATCATCCCGTTGGGGAGACGCCCGTCCTCAACGCCCTCCTTTTCGTCTACGGCGTTCCCGCCTTGCTGGTCCTTCTGGGCGCCGCCGAACTCAGAGGCCGCGGCGAAAAGACCGTTTCTCGCGTCCTGGGGGCGGGAGGTGTCGTCCTCCTATTCCTCCTTCTGACCTTGGAGATCCGCCAGGCCTTCCGGGGAAGTCTGCTGGAGGCAGGCCGCGCAACCAACGCGGAGAACTACGCCTACTCGGCGGGGTGGATCCTCTTCGGGCTGGTCCTTCTGGGGGCTGGCATCGCCCGGCGCTCCGCGGCCCTGCGCTACGCTTCCCTCGCCGTGATGATCCTTGCCATCGGGAAGATCTTCCTGTACGACCTGGCCCACCTCGAGGATACCCTCCTGCGGGCGCTTTCCTTTCTGGGCCTGGGTGCGAGCCTGCTCTTCATCGCTTTCCTCTACATGCGCTTCGTGCTCCGACGGAGGGAGGAATGAGCCTTCGTCTGGCTGCGGGCGCTCTGATGGTCGCCGCCTTTCCCCTCGCCGCGCAGGTGCCGCCGGAGCGGTACGAACGCGCGGCCCAGGCGCCCTCGGCGGGCTGGTACCGCGTTGACCTCGACCCCGCCACGCGGGGACGTATGACACCCGACGCCCGGGACCTTCGGATCCTCGACGCCTCGGGGCGAGAAGTGCCCTACCTGCTCCTCCGGCCCCCCAAGTCCGCCGGGGCCGTCCCCGCCTCTGCGCTCTCCGTCCGCGAGGCCGACGAAGGGTGGGAACTCGTCTTCGACCTCGGACCCTCGCCCCCCCGTCACCAGGCCTTCCGTTTCGAGTTCGCCAACCCCGTTTCGGTGACGGGGTGCCGCTTGGAGTCGGGGAAGGACGGCGCCTCTTGGAAGCCCCTGGCCCGGGGGGACCTCTTCCGAATCGGCGAGGGTGCCGGCCTGTCGAGGACTTCTCTCTCCTACCCTCCGACGCCGGATCGCTACCTGCGTCTGCTTTGGCCCAGGGGGGGCGATTACCCCAACGTGCGGCGCGCGGAAGTCCTTCCCGCACCTCCCGAGCCCGCCACGGTCCTGGAACTCGCCCTGCCCTTCCAGCCCCAGAGCGATCTCCCCGGAGGCCGGGTCTACGCCCTCGCCCTCCCGGGATCGGGCGTGGGGCTCAGGCGTCTCCGCCTCTCGGCCGTGGGGGCCGGCGCCATGGCTTACCGGCTGTCTGCCCCGCGCCAGGGCCTTTGGAAAGCCCTCGCCGAGGGGACCCTGACCCGCGATCCGGCGGGCGCCTGGCCCGAAGTGAACGTGGAGGAGGGTGCCGCTGAAACCCCCACACTGCGGTTCGAGGTCGCCTCAGGGACCCTGCCAGGGCCCCAACTCACGGCAATCTGGGGCGCCTTCGAGGTGGAGGCGGTGCTCTTTCATGCGGAGACCCCCGGCGCGTACCGCATTGCCTATGGAAGCCTGGGGATGGCGCCTCCCGATTACCCCTCCCTCTCTTTGCCCGCCGCGCCCGAGTCCCTCCCCTCCCTGGCCCTGGGACCCGAGCGCGAAGTGGCGCCCCCCGGCCTTCCCGCCGCCCGCGCGGGCCTGGGCGCCGCCATGCCCCCGGCGGCCTTCGCCGCCGCATGGCCCGTGGAGCACGGAGTGAAACCTGGCGAACTGGCGCGATTGGACCTGCCCGAGGCCGTTTACGGAGCCGCCCGCGAGGACCTGGCGGACCTCCGCCTGGAGTCGGGTGGCCACCAGGTCCCCTACCTCCTTCACTCGCCCGCCGAGCCCGCCATCGCCGGGGAATGGCGGGGCCTCGCGCCGACGCCCGGCCGCACCCGGGGCGAGAGCGAGATCCTCCTGCCCGAGACGGCGCCCGATCTGCCCCTCACGGCATTGGAACTGCGCGTGGCCGCCTCGGCTTTCCACCGACCCGTCACCGTCCGCCTCTCGGGCGAGGGCGACAGGCCCGGCGTCGAGGCCGCCGCGAAGGTCACCTACGGCGACTGGACATGCGCGGGCGCTTCGGCCCTGCCCTGCCGGATCGTGGTGCCACTTTGGGGCGCCGGCCCCCGGGGCCGCCTCCGCGTGGTCTTCCAGGACGGAGACAACCCACCCCTCCCCGCCGTGGACGCCGTTGTCTGGCGGCGCCGACACGCGCTCTATTTCATGAACACAAAGGACCCCGTGCGCCTCCTGGCCGGCTCACCGGGCCTGCCCGCACCGCGCTACGACCTCGCCTCGCTGGAATCCCAGATCCTCGCCATGCCCAGCCAGGCGGCGGCGCTGGGACGTGCCGAGTCGGGCGGACCGCGTACGGGCTCACGCAACGTCTGGCTTGCCCTCGTCGGCGCCCTCATCCTCTGCGGCGCCGTCCTCCTCCTCATCCTCGCCCGCGCCGTGAAAAGGGAGGACGGCTGACACACGGCCGAGTGGCACCCGCGATCTGCGGTGACCCTGCGTCCCCCGCAGAATCGGACTTCCGTACGGACTCTTGGAGGCCCTCCCATTCTCAAGTGCGGGGGTTGGGGGTTCCGTCACCTTGCATCGGCGCCTTCCTTGCCCTAGACTCCCTCTCCCGTCGCGGAGCATGCCATGGCCTGGTTCAGCAAGACACCGCCGCCGCCTCCCCCAAAAACCGTCCTCTCGCCCACGGCCGTTCTAGAAGGGGATCTGGTCACTCGCTCAGACGTGGAGATCCACGGTTGTCTGGCCGGCACCCTCAAGACCGATTCGAGCCTTACGGTGGCCCAGACCGGCTCGCTTGAGGGAGAAGCCCGTTGCTCCACCCTTGAAGCCGTCGGCCAGCTGAAGGGGAAATTCGTGACCGCCGGCCTCTCCTCCTTCGAACAACCGGCCCGCTTCGAGGGCGACCTCTCGACCAGACGCCTGCGGATCGCCGCCGGTGCCTGGCTGACAGGCCGGATCCGGGAGTTCCAGACGTGATCCTGTACGCCGTCACCGACCGCCGCCTCGCCTTCTCCGAGGAGGGCCTCCTGGGCCAGGCCTCGCGCCTGATCCGCTCGGAAGTGGACTGGCTTCAGATCCGGGAGAAGGACCTCCCGGACCGATCCTTGTACGGGGTCCTGGCCGCCCTGCGTTTCGAGGCCCTCCGGTTCGAGACGCGGATGCTGGTGAACGGGCGGCCCGATCTGGCCCTCGCGGCGGGAGCGGCGGGCGTACACCTTCCCGCCACCGGACTCCCGACGGGGGAGGTGCGCCGCCTTTGCCCCCCTCCCCTGCTGGTGGTCCGGTCCTGTCATTCGGTGGAGGAGGCGCAGGCCGCGGCGGACCTGGGCGCCGACGCCGTTACCCTAGGTCCTGTCTTCGATACGCCCTCCAAGCGCGCGTTCGGCGCACCGCTGGGCCTTCGAGGCCTCGAAGAAGCCTGCCGGGCGGTACCCATACCGGTGATCGCGATCGGAGGGATCGGGATCCAGGAAATTCATCGGATTCGGTCCGCCGGGGCCGCCGGTCTGGCGGCCATCCGCCTCTTTGCCGAGGCCTGCAACCCGGCCGAGACGGTCGCCGAGATTCGCCGGCAGTTCCCGTAACGGGTGACCGCCTCCCCGGGATTCTCGAATTTTTTGACGGGGGCGGCGTTCCATTTTAGATTGTAAGGCGCCGGGGATACCCGGGCTCTTCGGCTGGAGGTGCCGTTATGAAGGTCAAGTTGACCGTCGCCCTCATCATCATCGCAGGCGCGGTGGGTCTCTTCTTCCTGTCCAACGCGGGAACGAGCAAGCCCGTCTACTACTACAGTCCGACTCAGTACATGGCGAACCCCGCCGTCCAGTCCGACCGGCTCAAGCTCAAGGGCGTCATCGAGCCGGGAAGCGTCCGTCTTTCTGCGGACCGGCTGGACCTCTGGTTCGAGGTCTCGGACGGTGAGAGGAAGATCCCGGTTCACTACCGCGGGGCCGTTCCCGACGCCTTCAAGGAGGGCCTCGAGGTGGTGGTGGACGGCCGAATGGGCGGAGACGGCACCTTCGAGGGACGCGAGCTGATCGTAAAGTGTCCTTCGAAGTACGAATCCACCGACGGTCTCCCGAAGGCCTGACCCATGGGGACGCTCGGGACCTACGCTCTCTTCATCGCACTGGGCCTGGCCCTTTGGGGGGCCCTGGCGGCCTTCGTGGCCTACCGGACCGACGACCTCCGATATCTCCGGAGCGCCGTACGCTCGATCCACGGGATCACGGCCATGTCCCTCCTGGCCGTGGCGGCGCTTTGGATCGCCCTGTTGAAAAACGACTTCACGCTCAAGTACGTCTGGGAGTACTCCCGTTCCTCGCAACCGTTTATCTACAAGCTGTCCGCCCTCTGGGGGGGAATGAACGGCTCCATCCTCTTCTGGTGCGCCCTTCTGGCTGTATTCTGCTCTCTGGCCGTGGTCCTGAACCGCAGGAACAACCTTCGCTTATTGCCTTTCACCAGCTTTGTCCTGCTCCTCACGCTGTTCTTTTTCCTCGTTCTGCTCAATTTCAAGACAAGCCCCTTCGAGCCCCTGATGGACTCCGGGGGGTTGGCCGTCAAGACCTACTCCCCCGATATGCTGGCCCGGATCGACGGGAACGGCCTCAACCCGCTCCTCCAGAACGTCTACATGGCCATCCATCCGCCCATGCTCTACCAGGGGTACGTGGGCTTCGCCATCCCCTTCGCCTTCATCCTGGGCGCTCTGGCCCACCGCGAGCGCAACACCTTCTGGATGCGGTCGGCACGGAACTGGGCCATGTACTCCTGGCTCACCCTGGGCATCGGAATCCTCCTGGGCGGCTACTGGGCCTACATCGAGCTCGGTTGGGGCGGGTACTGGGCCTGGGATCCGGTGGAGAACGCCTCCTTCCTGCCCTGGGTGACGGGGACGGCCTTCCTCCACTCCTTCCTTATGCAGGAAAAGCGCGGGATCTACCGTTTCTGGAACGTCTTCTTCATCATGGCTACGTTCCTGCTGTGCATCTACGGGACCTTCCTGACCCGGTCGGGCATCCTGCAGTCGGTCCACGCCTTCGGACAGGAGGACCCGACGATCCCCTGGTACTTCAAGATCGGGAACATTTTCATCGCCTTCATGCTGGGCATGCTAGCCCTCGGCGTCGTCCTCATCCTCAGAAGGCGGGGCCTTCTCACGAGCGGGCAGAAGCTGGAGTCAGCCGGGAGCCGCGAGAGCCTCTTTCTGTACGGGAACTTGCTCCTGGGCCTGATGACGCTGATCGTCCTTTTCGGGGTGACCAGCCCGATCTTCGTCCGCATGGCCACGGGGAAGGAAGTAAGCCACGGCCCCGAGTTCTACAATCCGAGGATTCTGCCGGTGGCGCTTGCGATCCTCCTGGTCATGGGCATCGCATCCATCGCCCCCTGGCGGCGCGGCGGCTGGGCGGGCTACCGCCGGCACCTCCTCTTCCCGTCCCTCGCCGGTGGCTCCGCGCTGGCCGTTTCGCTCGCGGCCTTCCTTTACGGAGGAGCCGCCTCCCGGGCGGACTTCGCTCTCCGGCCCCTCACCTACGTGTACCTCTTCGCGTGCATCGCGCTTTCCTTTTTCGTGGCCGCCATCTTGGCAGAGGAGTACGCCCGCTCCGTCAAGACCTCGGTCGCCCACGGGAGGGCGTCCATGCCCGCCGCCCTGCTCTCGCCCTTCCGCGACAACCCGCGCCGGTACGGGGGCTACCTCGTCCATCTGGGCATGATCTGCCTCTTCCTGGGCGTGGCCTTTTCCGGCACCTTCCAAAAGGAATACCAGGAGACCATGCGCCCTGGCGACGCCGTTCGCTTCGGTCCCTACACCGTCCGCATGGCGGGGCTCAACCACGACGACCTGAACGCCGACCTGACGAAGGTCAACGAGGCCCGGGTTTGGGCCGACCTCCACGTGTTCAAGGGGGATCGGTTCGTGGCCCACCTCAGGCCCCAGCGGGTCTTCTACGCGGCGAACCCCCAACAACCCACCTACGAGGTCGCCATCCACTCCCGCCTCATGAACGACTTCTACACGCTCCTGGCGGGCTTCGACCCCAAGGACGGCACGGCCGTCATCGGGGCCTACGTGAACCCCATGGTGGCTTGGCTCTGGCTCGGCGGCCTGTTTGTCCTCATTGGCGGCACCACGGCCCTCGTGCCCATGCGGAGGTTCTGATGGCGGCCCTGCTCGCGACCCTCGTCCTCGCCGTCGCCGCCTTCGTCTGGGTTCTTCGGCCTCTTTTCGAGGAGGCACAGGCGATTCCTCAGGAGCGGTCCGCCGGTTTGCTCGCGGATGCCGTGACCCGGTCCGTCCAGGAACTGGAGACGGACCTGCGGCTCCAGAAGATCGAGCCCGAAGATCTGGATATGATCCAGGAGCACCTGAGACGGGAATCCGCGTCCTGAGGGGGGCCGATGCGCGCGCACATCCGGTGGACGGGGAGGGGCTGCCTTGAGCTTCTGGACCAGAGGCTCCTGCCTTCCGAGATCGTCTTCAAGGAATGCCGCAGCGCGTCCGAGGTCGCCTCTGCGATTCGCGACATGGTCGTCCGGGGCGCGCCCGCCATCGGGGTATCGGCGGCGTACGGGATGGCGCTGGCGGCCCGGGCGGCGAGCGTATCCTGCGCAAACCGTCGCGACTTCAGACGCCAGATGACCTCCGAGGCGGAGGTCCTGGCTTCTGCTCGGCCTACCGCCGTCAACCTTCGATGGGCCGTGGATCGGTTGCTCCGCCTGGCAACGGATCTCGCCAAGAATGGGGCGGATCCAGAGGATGTGGCCGCCTCCGTGGAGGAGGAGGCCGTCCAGATTCACCGGGACGACGTCAGCGCGTGCAAGGCCATCGGAAAGATCGGAGCGGCCTTCGTGCCCAAGAAGGCTTCCATTCTCACCCACTGCAACGCCGGGGCCCTGGCCACCGGGGGGTTCGGAACGGCGCTGGGCGTCGTGCGCGCGGCACGGGAAGCGGGCAAGAATCCCAGGGTCTTCGCGGACGAGACGCGGCCCTTCATGCAGGGTGCCCGCCTCACCGCCTGGGAGCTCCAGGAAGACGACATCCCCGTCACCGTCATCTGCGAATCAGCAGCCGCCTCCCTCCTCGCCTCCGGCAAGATCGACCTGGTGGTGGTGGGGGCCGACCGCATCGCGTCCAACGGCGACACGGCCAACAAGATCGGGACGTATCCCCTTGCGGTTCTGGCCCATCGACACGGCGTGCCCTTCTACGTGGCCGCCCCCCTCAGCACCTTCGACCCGGAACTCAGGGACGGCTCCGGAATCCCCATTGAGATGCGCTCCTCCCAGGAGATCCTCAAGTGGGGCGACCGGGTGCTGGTCCCCGCCGGAGTGGAGGCCCTCAACCCCGCCTTCGACGTGACCCCGCATGAGCTCATCACGGCCCTCTTCACGGAAGCGGGGGCGGTGAAACCCGTGGACGCGGGCACCGTGGGCGACCTGTTGGCGCGCCTGAGGCCATGAGCCTCGTCCTCGGGATCGAGACTTCCTGCGACGATTCGTCGGCGGCCCTCCTTTTCCGGGACGGGAGAGTGGCCGCCTGCCGCGTGGCCGGACAGGACGAGGTCCATGCTCCTTACGGGGGCGTCGTCCCCGAGCTGGCAAGCCGGGCGCATCTCCAGCGGCTCCCCGGCACGGTGGAGCAGGCGCTGGCCGACGCGGGATCCACACTCGCCGACGTCGAGGAGGTGGCCGTATCGTGCGGCCCGGGTCTCCTGGGCAGCCTCCTTGTGGGAGTGGCCTTCGCCAACTCCCTGGGTTGGGCCCGAAACCTTCCGGTTCGGGGCGTAAACCACATTGAGGCGCACCTCCGGTCCCCCTGGATCGAGCATTCGTCTCTCCCTTACCCCACTCTTGGCCTCGTGGTCTCAGGGGGCCACACCCACCTCTTCTGGTGCAGCTCCCCCATGGAGCCCCGGCGGGTCTGCGCGACGCGCGACGACGCGGCGGGCGAGGCCCTCGACAAACTTGCCAAGCATCTCGGTTTGCCCTACCCCGGGGGCCCTGTGATCGACCGCCTGGCCGAACGCGGAGATCCCCGGGCGGTGCCCTTTCCCCTCCCGCGCATGTCTTCGGGAAACCGTCTCGACTACTCCTTCTCGGGCCTGAAGTCGGCCGCCCTCCACTGGATGAAGACCTGCGGGTACGGCCCACCCTTCGAGGAGGATCCGGAGGCGCTCCCTGCTTGGGAATACGACCTTTTGGCCTCCTTCCAGAAGCGGGTGGTGGACCACCTGATCCAGAGGATCCGGCAGGCGGCCCTCCAGCGAAGGCCGGCGTCCCTGTCCATGGCCGGCGGGGTCGCCTGCAACCGCCTCCTGCGGAGGAGGCTGATGGACCTCGGCGATGAATTGGGCGTGCCAACGGGCTTCCCCTCCCCCCGTTTTTGCACGGACAACGCGGCCATGGTGGCCTTCCGAGCTCTTGACGGACGAGGCTCGATGGGCCTGAACGGTCCAACCCTGGACGCGTTTCCCACGGCGCACTGGCCCTCCGCGGGTTGACTTCGAACCGGTTTTCGGGCAAACTGCTTTGGCTGGATGGGCCATTAGCTCAACCGGTAGAGCAGGGGACTCTTAATCCCAAGGTTGTAGGTTCGAGTCCTACATGGCCCACCACCCATTCACCCCCCACCAGCCGGAAACGTGAGCGAAGGCGCCGGAATCGCGGCGCCTTTGCGAGTTTCGTGGGGAGCTTCAAACCGATCGCGCGAGTTCGGGTTCCGTCCCGCCGCCCCTGTGTCCGCCGTCGGGCACAGGCCACCCTTCCAAAGGCGCCACATGCCGAGACGGCAACACGGGGGGCTTCGGACGGGTTTCGGCTCCATGGAGGAAAGGGGCGTCCGTTGGACGGGGAGGGCCGTGGGCCTCGACCTGCGATTCGCAGGCCGAGCCAGACGAGTCGCCACATGGCCTTCCGGGGCCGCACCCCGTCCTCGGGGCTTCCTCGCCAGGCACCTGGCCGGACTCGGCGGCCACCCAACCCCTGCGAGGTTGAAGGCCGTCGCTCACCGAAACGACCTTCCCTCGGGACTTCCGAAGGGTTTCCCCCTTCAAGTCGCGGATTTAGCGATGGGCACCTTGGCTTGCGGTAATCCCCCCTCCGTTCTACTATGAATGCTCTTTGAAGGGGTTGCGCGAATGAGGTCCGCCTGGAAGCTGCTCCCGAGGTACCTTCTCTGGGCGGCCGTGTCGGTCCTGGTCTCTCTCGTGCTCCTGCTCGTCTTTTTCCGGCCCTTTCGGGTGTCGGGGCGGAGCATGGCGCCGGCCCTCGCCGACCGCGACCTCCTCCTTGTGGACCGCTGGGCCTTTCGCCTGATCGGCCCCAGGCGAGGAGACCTGGTGATCCTCAGGGACCCCTCCGGAAACGGGTTCCTCGTCAAGCGTGTGGCCGGGCTTCCGGGAGACCGCCCTGACGCGGCCACCGCGTCTCCCGTGGAGGTCCCCGAGGGATTCCTCTACTGCCTGGGAGACAACGCGGCGGAGAGCCTGGACAGCCGGCACCTGGGTCCCTTTCCCATGGACCGCGTGTACGGCCGGGTTCTCCTGCGCGTCCAGGAGCGGCGTGCGGTGGGCCTCGCCCCGGGGGGCCTGGCCCAGGCCGGCGGGCCCGCGGCGCCGTGGAAAGAGCCGCCATGAGCCTCGGCGCCTTACCCCTCCAGGGCGACTACTCCCAGCTCGGACTTCCCGAGATCCTGGACTTCCTCAAGACGACGGGAAAAACGGGGGTCCTTCTCGTACGGAACGGCACCGTGACGAAAACCCTCCACTTCAAGAACGGCGTCGTGACCTTCGCGACTTCCAACGTGCCCGAGGAGCGCTTCGGCGACATGCTCCTGCGGGAGGGCAGGATCAGTCAGGCCCAGTTCGACGAGGCCAGCCGTCACGTGACCAGGGGCAAGCGGCTGGGCAAGATCCTCGTGGAAATGAAGGCCCTCAGCCCCAAGGACCTTTGGAACGAGGTCCGACGGCAGGTACAGGAGATCGCCTTCTCCATCCTCCGGTGGGACTCGGGCTCCTTCCAGTTCTTCGAGGGGGAGGAGAAGGCGGGCGAGAACATCACCACGGCCATTTCCGTTCCGGAACTGCTCCTGGAAGGGCTCAGGCGCATCGAGGATCCAGCCCTCTTCGAGCGGTACATGCCCAACAAGGACGTGATCTTCGAGCGGGTCCTTCCGGCCCACCGCCCCCAGGGCCTCCACTTCGAGGAGTACGAGAAACACGTCTTCCGCCTGGTGGACGGGGCGCGCAGCGTCCAGGAGGTTTGCGACCTCAGCGAAATCGGGGAGTTCGAGACGCTCAAGACCCTTTACATTTTCTTCTCCATCGGATTCCTCCACGTCAAAGGCCGGAAGGACCGCTTCGAGGAGGAGCGCCGCGAGTTGAAGGAATTGGGCGGCCTGATCCGCAACTACAACGAGATGTTCTCCTTCCTCTACCACTACCTTCTCCGGGAGGTCGGACCCATCGCGGAGAACATCCTGGAGAAGTACCTCGGGCGCCTCAAGACCGTTCAGCCGGAAGTCTTCGGGAGAGTCACCATCCGAAGCAACGGTTCCCTCTCCGAGGAGAGACTGATCGAAAACCTGCGGGCCCTTCAGGGCGATCGCCAAGCCATCCTGGTGCAGTCCCTCAACGAATTCCTCTACAGCGTGCTCCTGGCCATCCGAAGGACCCTCGGGCCGGACCACGAGACCCGCGTCCTTGAGACCCTCCGCCACACGCGAAAAGACCTCTTCCGTGAGCCCTCCTGACATCGCCCTCCTCCCGGAAGGTCCCCTCCTCGCCATCGTCGGTCCCACCGCCACGGGCAAAACCCGCTTCGCCGTGGAGGTGGCGGTCCGCCTCGGCGGGGAGGTGCTCTCCTGCGATTCGATGGCGGTGTACCGGGGCTTTGACATCGGCACGGACAAGCCGTCCGCCGAGGAGCGCCGAGGGGTGCCCCACCACCTCATCGACGTGGCGGAACCGGGCACCTTCTATTCGGCGGGATCCTTCCGTGCCGACGCCCTGAGGGTCCTCCGGGACATTTGGTCCCGCGGGCGGATGGCCGTTCTCGTGGGCGGAACCGGCCTCTACTACCGGTCCCTCACGACCGGGCTCGTTTCCGCGCCGGGCCGGCAGGAAGTGCTGCGGGAGAGGCTCAACCGCCGCGCCCTGGCGAAAGGCCCAGAACGGCTGCACCGGGTCCTTTCCCGGCTGGACCCCGACCGCGCGCGCGAGGTGGGCGCCCGGGACGTTCTTCGGATCGTAAGGGCTCTCGAGGTGCGCCTCTCGACCGGCAGGGCCTTCTCGGGGTGGCTTCGCCTGGGAGGAAACCAGCCGGGAGTCGCTCCGGGCTTCACGGTGGGTTTGACGGCCCCCAAGCCCTTCCTCTACCATAGGATCGAGCGCCGGGTGGAGGAGATGATGGCCGCGGGTCTCCTGGATGAAGTCCGGCGACTGAAGGCTTCGGGCCGGCTCTCGGGACCCGCCTCCAAGGCCATCGGCTATGGGGAATTGGCGGCCCACCTCGAGGGTTCCATGGAGTTGGAGGAGGCCGTCCGCAGAATCAAACAGCGGTCCCGGAACTTGGCCAAGCGCCAGCAGGCATGGTTCAAGAGAGAAGAAGGAATTCATTGGTTCGAAATCCAAGAGGAGGAATGGCGCGATGATGCCCTCGAACTCATCCAAAGATGGCGCGAGAAAACCGGCGCTCACACGTGAAATCAACATCCAGAACCAAATCCTCAATTTCGTCCGCAAAGACCGTTCCCTCATCACCATCTTCCTGGTCAGCGGCAAGAAGTTCGTCGGCCAGGTCCTCGGCTTCGACCGCTACACGATCCACATCCGGGGGCGAGACTACGACCAGATCGTCTTCAAGCACGCCATCACAAACGTTTCGGTTCCCCGCCACGTGATGCAGAAAATGTCCGGCGGGGAGGGCGACGAGCCCATGGAAGCGGTCCTCCCCTCTCCCGAGGGAGAGGACCCGGTTCCCGAGGACGACGAATCCCAGTGAATGGGAAGTGGGAGGGGGGCCTGGAGGCCCCCCTCCCAGTCTTCCGCGGACCGGCCCCCGGGCGCGGCCGCATGGGGTGAGGGTTGGACCAGACGGAACTGCTCAAAAGGATCACGTGCTTCAGCGGACTCGACGACGTCCACCTCGAGGAGGTTCTCCGCTTCTCGGAGAGACGCACCTTCGCCCGGGGCGAGGTCCTGTTCGAGCTGGGCGATCCCGGAGAGGCGCTTTACATCCTCCTCTCCGGTCGAGTCAAGTGCTACATCAACGGCAAGGACGGCCGCCAGGTCACTCTCGCCTTCCTGGGGCCCGGGGAAATGGTCGGCGAACTGGCCCTGTTCGATCCGGCGGAGCGTCGCTCGGCATCCGTCCAAGCGGTCGAGGAGACGGAGTGCGTCTGGCTCTCCAGGGAGCGGTTCCTGGAGGCGCTCGCCTCCAACCCGTCTCTGGCCCTCTCCGTGATCCGGACCCTCTCTCAGAGGCTCCGGGAAACCTCGCAGCGGGTGGGAAGCCTGGTCTTGATGGACACCTTTGGCCGTCTCGCTCGCTTCATCTCTGACCTGGCCGAGAGGGAGGGACGCCAGCTGGCGGATGGCTCCGTCCTGATCACGAGACCGACCCAGGAGGAGATCGCGCACTTCATCGGAACCAGCCGCGAGACCGTCAACCGCCTGCTGAAGGAGCTCGAGACCCAAGGCTTCCTTCGGCTTCTCGGCCGCAAGATCCTCCTGTTCAAGACCCCCTCCTGACGGGAGCGCAGCGCTTCCGCGTGATACACTTCCCTCCGCATGGAGGGATGCATGAACGACGCGTCCTGGAAGAGGGTCCTGCTTGTGACCTGCACCATCACGCTCGCCGCCCTGGGCGGCGCCAGCCCCGAAACTCCGTTTCGCGAGGCCGTGTCCGGAGGGAGCGTGGATTGGGATGAGGGGTGGATTCACGCGGACGCGGAGGTTCCGATGCCCGCCCCCGGACCCTCCTCCGCCCAAGCCCGCGTGGACGCCAGGCGAATCGCCGTGCTCAAAGCCCAGGCCGCCGCGCTCCGCATCGCCATGCGTCTTCCCGTGGACTCGGAGCGCCGGCTTGAATCCTTCGAGGCGCTGAGGTCAAGGGTCCGGGGAATCGTTTCGGGCGGCCGGATCCTCTCGGAGGAGGAGCGGGGCGGACGGTACGCCTTGACCCTCGGGGTTCCCATCAACGGGGTCCGCGGCATCGCCTCGGAAGTGGCCCTGGTCACCCTTCCACCGCCCCCGGTTGAGCCTTCGCCGCGCCGAGAGATGCCCCCGAGTGCGCCGTCCCCCCGGGCCGAACCGGCCCCACCGCCGCCCCGCGAGCTGTCCTCCTTCGCCACCGTCACCGTGGATGCCCGGGAAGCGGGGGTCCGCCCCGCTCTCCAGCCGCGAATTCTGGACCCCTCCGGCAGGGAGGTCTACGGGATCAAGACCATCAAGCCCCTTCGCGCCAAGGAAGGGATGCTCGCCCGCTATGTGACCCGGCCGGCAACGACAGGCGGGGGCTTTCGCCTCACGGACCTCTTCAACTCCCCCGCCCTCCCCCTCGCCCTCGTGGCCGTCCCCGGTCGCGAATGGGCCCAGCGCCAAGCCCCCGTCCGTCCCAGGGGACAGGAATCGGCCATCGAGGTCAAAGCCGTCGGGGCGTCGGGATCCCTTGGGGCGGACATCCTGGTCACGGAGGACGAAGCCCGCAAACTGCGCGAGGCGGAAGCCTGGTCGGGAGCGCTCTCGGAGGGCCGGGTCCGCGTGGTGGTGCGCCCCGACGTGGGCGGGGTAGAGGGTCGAGGCCTCCTCCGGCACCGAACGGATCTCTGGCTCGTGGGACGCTGAAAGGGGGCATCGTGGCGCTGGCTTGGCCCCGCTTTCGCCGGGGCGGACTGATTCTCGGAGCGGCCCTGACGGTCCTCGGAGCCGTTCCCCTGGCCCTCGGACTCGCCTCCGCGGGCGAGGGCAGGGTGTACGACCTCCTCCTCCGCACGCGGGCCTGGACGCCCTCCGGCCGGGTCACGCTGGTGGCCGTGGACGACGCCACGTTCCGGGCGCTCGGAGGAAGAAACCCCAGCCGCGCCGAGCTGGCCGCGGTCGTGGAGCGCCTCTGGGAATCGGGCGCCGCGCTCGTGGCCCTGGATTTCCTGTTTCTCGAGCCCCGATCCGAGTCCGAAGACGCGGCCCTCGAAAATGCCCTCTCCCGCGCCGACTGCGTCCTCGCGTGCAGCCCCGGCAACGGGCTCTTTCCACTGGAGCGATTCCGCGCACAGGCCGTGGGCCTCGGCTCCATCGACCTGCTCTCCGACCCCGACGGCATTTTCCGGAGAATCCCCGCACCCTATATCGAGGCTTCCACGGGACGGCCCCGAATCCGGCATCTGCCCATGGCCCTCGAATGCGCTCGCCTCCTCTGGTTTCCGGGAAGGCCCCCCGAGGCGCGCCTGGAGGGAGGGACGCTCCGCTTGGGAGAGCGGCGATTCGTCACCGACGGGACCGGCTGGTGGATCCCCTATTTCGGGGGAGAGGGAACCCTGCCCCGGGTCTCCTTTCTCGACCTACTGAAGGGGATCGACTCTCCGCCCCACGTGAAGGACCGGATCGTCCTCGTGGGATCTACGCGTCCCAGCCAGCACGACTTCTTCTCCGTTCCTTTGCCACGGCAATCCGGTTCAGGACATGCCAACGTGTCGAGCCACACCATGGCGGGGATAGAGGTCCACGGTCAGGCCCTTGAAGCGCTCCTGGCGGGCCAGGAGATGGTGCCCGTCCGGGGAGCGCCGGCCTGGGCGCTTTTCGCCCTCCTCGCCGCCCTCGGCGCGGCGCTCACCTCCCTCGCCATCCGGCCCGGTCCGGCCCTCGCCATATGGCTCCTGGTCCTCGCCTCCCTCGCGTGGGGCGGAGTGGCCGCCGTGCGCGCGGGAAGCCCCCTTCCCATTTTCGGATTGTCGCTCTGCGCGCTTCTTTTTGCGGGCGGCTCCTTCGCCTACCACCGCGCCTGCGACTATCGCGAGCGCCGCGCCGTAGAGGGCCTTTTCAGCCGGTACGTCTCGCCGAACATCGCCAGGACCCTCCTTCGGAACCCGGGCGTCGTCCAACTCGGAGGGCGCAGGAAGGACCTGAGCATTCTCTTCTCCGACATCCGCGGATTCACGACCCTCTCCGAGAACCTCCCCCCCGAACGGGTGAGCCTCCTTTTGAACGAGTATTTCACCGAGATGACCGGCGTCCTCTTCGCCCACGACGGGACCTTGGACAAGTTCATCGGGGACGCGATCCTGGCATTCTTCGGCGATCCGGTGGACCAGTCGGACCACCCGGCCCGGGCCCTTGCTTGCGCCGTGGCCATGCAGGAGCGGGCGAGGGTTCTAAGGGAGAGGTTCTCCCGGGAGGGAAATCCGCCTCTGCACATCGGGATCGCCGTCACGTCAGGCCCCGTGGTGGTCGGAAACAACGGATCCCGAAACAACTTTGCCTACACCGTGATCGGGGACACGGTGAACCTGGCCTCCAGGCTTCAGGGACTCGCCGTATCCGACGACGTCATCGTGCCGGCGGGGCTGGCCGCGCGCATCCCCGGTTTCCAGGATTCGTACGATACGGAGGCCCTCGATCCAGTCCGGGTCAAGGGCAAGAGCGAGGAGATCACCATCCTGCGCGTTCGAGGAAGGCGGCACCCCGGCGGCGGGGACGCCCAACAGGAGCCCCCGTCCGATCCCAACCCCGCGCAGACTCACGGAGGTGTTCCATGAGACGATTGACTGGAATCTTGGCGGCTCTTCTCCTCTTCCTCGGCGGTGGCGCCGCCCTCGCCCAATCCCGCGTGACGGCCACGGGCGCGGCCGCCATCCTTTCCGGAGATGCCGCGCGGGCCCGGGACCGAGCCGTGGAGGCCGCGCTCCGCACGGCCGTGGAGCAGGTCATCGGAACCCTCGTGGATTCGGAGACTCTGGTTCAAAACAACCAGCTCCTCTCGGATCGGATCTACACCCAGACTCGGGGGTACGTTTCCAACTACTCCATCCTCTCCGAAAGCACCGACCGGGACTCGAACATTTATACGGTGCAGGTGGAAGCGGAGGTCCGGGAGGGCAGCCTCGCGGACGATCTCGGAGGCCTCGGGCTCCTCCTGAGGCGGATGAAGATGCCCCGCGTCGCGGTGGTCCTGAAGAACGACGACGGAACCGTCTCCGCTCTCGTGCAGAAGGTTCTGAGGGAGAAGGGCTTCCTTCTGGTCGAGACGCCCGACGAGGCGGGGGGAGCCGGGTTCTGGTCCATGGACCAGGGCGCCCAGTCGGATCTCCTGCGGCGCTACGGGGCCGAGGTGGCGATTCTCGGCTCGGCCTCCGGCGGCGCTGGAGGGAGCGTGCGCGGCTCCAACCTGACGTCCTACCAGGCGTCGGTCCACCTGAAGGCCGTCAAAGCCGACACCCGAGAGATCATGGCCACCGCCTCGGGAAACGGCACCTCCGTTCACGTGGGCGATGCCGGATATCAGGAGGCCGCCCGCCAGGCGGCCACTTTGGCGGGGGCCGACGTGGTCCGCCAGATCACCGCCCAGTGGGCCCGCGAATCCTCCTCCACCCGGGCCCTTCTCCTGGAGATCGCCGGAGGGACGGCCCATCGAGCCGCCGAAGTGGCGTCCCGACTGGAGCGGGAAGGCCGAGGAGTTCAGGAGGTGATCGTCAGAAGCGCCGACGGTTCCGGCGCCACCCTCCACGTGTCCATGCAGGGCGACGCCTCCGATCTGGCCCAGGAGATCCGGAAGCTCTGGCCGAGGGCCAAGGTCACTTCCCAGAGCGCCAACCGTTTGACAGTGGCCTTTTAGGACCGCTATCCTGGGGTCCTTAGGAGGAATCCCAATGAGACGCGCCGTTGCCGTGCTGCTCGCCCTCGCCTTTTCGGCCGCATCCCTGGCGGCCTTTGCCCAAAAGCCCCGCATCGCCGTGCTCAAGATCAAGAACGAATCCCAGTATGGCCACGGGCGACTGGGCCCCGCCATCGAAGACTGGCTTGTGGAGAAGCTCGTCCAATCGGGCCAGTTCCGTGTCATCGAGCGGAAGGAGTTGGAGTCGGTCCTCGCCGAGCAGGAGCTCTCCCTGGGCGGGGCCATCGACGACAAGACCGCGGTCAAGGTGGGCAAGCTCCTGGGCTGCCAACTCGTCGTCATGGGCGCCGTCACCGATTTCTCCATCCGCAAGGCCGGAGGGGAGGCCTTTTTCAGGCTGGGCGTCGACGCCAGCAAAACGACGGCCGAGGGCACCCTCAGCCTCCGCCTGGTCAACACGACGACGGCCGAGATCCTCTTCACGGGCAGCGAATCCGGCAAGGACTCCTTCGGCAAACTCCGGATCGCCGGCATAGGCGGCGGCACCGACTGGGACGAGTCCCAGGCGCGGAAGATCTTCCAACCGGCGGTGGACCGCTTGGCCCAGCAGATCGTCAACAGCACCTCGGCGCTCAAGGAGGGGCTCGGCGCCGCGGCGCTCGTTTCGGGGAAAGTGGCCAAAGTAGGCGAAGGCAAGGCCTACATCAATCTGGGCAGCACGGACGGGATCCGCGAGGGACAGCAGTTCGGGCTCTTCCGCGTGGGAGAGACCATCACGGACCCCGATACGGGCAAGGTCCTTGGCCAGGAGAAATCCCGCATCGGCACCCTGACCGTCACCAAGATCGTGGGTGAGCACCTGTCCATCGGGGTGGTGGACGGAGGCGGCCAGGCCCAGGTGGGCGACGTTCTGGAATAGGCCGAAGGAGCCGGCACCCGTGCCGGGGCGAGCGCATGACCGTTCCCAACATGCTGTCCATCCTGCGCATCGCGCTCATCCCCGTATTCATCCTCGCGGTGGCCTACGGCCACCCCCGGCTCGCCCTCTGGATCTTCCTCGGCTCCGGAATTACGGACTCCCTCGACGGGTTCATTGCGCGCTTCTTCAACCAGCGGTCGGAGCTGGGAGCCTTCCTGGACCCAATGGCCGACAAGCTCATGCTCACCGCCACCTACGTCGCCCTCGCCCTCCCGGAGACGGGCATCACTCACCCCATTCCGGTCTGGGTACCCATCCTTACCATCGCCCGTGACGTGGTGATCGTAACTCTGGCGCTGATCCTGAACCTGACCCACGGAATCAAGAGCTTCCCGCCCTCGCTTCCTGGAAAGTGCACCACCGTCGTTCAGATCTCCTATGCCGTGGCGGTCCTGATCCAGAATGCCTACTGGTTCGACCCCAGGTTCGTATCCGCGCTCATGTGGCTCGTGGCCTTCTTCACGGTGTACTCGGGCGTTCACTACTTCTGGAGGATGCGGACGTGGACGCACACCCAGGCTTGAGGCGCCTTCGTCCGCTTCTGGCCGTCGCCGCGCTCGGGCTCGCCTGCGCGGGCGGACCGGGTACCTCCCCCGTGTCCTCCTCCCCTGCCCCGACGACGGTGGTGTTGCCGGACGGCTTCACGGTTCGGGTGGAACCCGCGCTAAACCCGCTGGAGCAGGCCAGGGGCCTCATGTTCGTGGAGTTCCTCGCCCCCGACGAAGGCATGCTTTTCCTTTTCGACACGGAGGAGGCGCGGCCCTTCTGGATGAAGAACTGCAGGATCCCCCTCGACCTCGTGTGGCTCGACGGGGGGTTTCGAATCGTGGAGATTACGCCCGAGGTGCCCCCCTGTCCCGCCGACCCCTGTCCGAGCTTTGCGCCCTCGGTCCCCATCCGCCACGTGCTCGAGGTGAACGGAGGTTTCTGTGCCCAGCACGGCCTCCGGCCAGGAGACCAGCTCCTCGTGGTCGGCCTTCCCGCCCCTGTTTCGGGGGGAGGGACCCGGGGATGAAACCCTGCGGACCGAGCTTCCCCCTTCGCGAGGAGGAGGCCCGCCATGGCGCCTAGACCCGTTTCCGAACACCCGCAGGACCCCCGCCTCCACGTGTACACGGGCGACGGCAAGGGTAAGACTACGGCGTGCATCGGCCTGGCCGTCCGCGCCGTCGGAGCCGGACGCCGCGTGTGGATGATCCAGTTCGACAAGGGCTTCGACGGGACGAACGAGCACTACGCCGAGCGGAAGGTCCTTCGGACCTTTCCGCTCCTGAGGCTGGACGCCACCGGCTGCGAGCGGATACGTCCCGACGGAACGTTCCGCTTCGGAGTGACCCCGCCGGATTTGGAGGAAGCATCCCGGGGACTCTCCCTGGCGAGGGAAGCGGTGCGGTCCCCGAACCACGATCTGGTGATCCTCGACGAAGTCCTCTCCGCACAACAGTACCGGCTCATTCGGGAGGAGGACATCCTCGGGCTCCTGGAAGATTGGCGAAGGGAAGGGAGGGCCGAACTCGTCCTCTCGGGCCGCACCAAGCTCCAGTCCGTCCTCGACGCCGCGGACTTGGTCACCGAGATGAAGAAGGTGAAACACTACTTCGACGCCGGCGTCCCGGCCCGGGAGGGCATCGAGTACTGACGCGACGGGCGGCTTGACGCACCTTCCTGCCGGGAACCGAACGCCCCGGCCTCCCGCCCCGGTGTCCAGGGGCCCGTGTCCTTCCCGCGGCCGCATCCATCTCGTTGACAGCAGGCGCCTTCCGGGTTACAATGCGTCCAGGTTTCGTCTTCGGGCGGGATCAAATCCAAGATCGGGAGGTACACGTACATGTCGGTTACGGAAGAACGGGACCATCAGGGTCCAGGTGCGCCCTTTGCGGTGCCCCAGGAGTGGCTCGACCTGAACTCCGACAACATCGGGGAAGAGAGCCAGGTGGACATGGGGGCGCTCCTCAAGTCCCAGGTGGCCGATCACAGCGAGCGGCACCTCATCCGCGGCCGCGTGGTCGCCATCACGCCCACTGACGTTCTCATCGACGTGGGGCTCAAGAGCGAGGGCGTGGTGACCAAGGAGGAGTTCCTCAACGCCCGCGGCGAGCTCGCCGTGGCGCCGGGGGACGAGGTGGAGGTCTTCCTGGAGCGGCTGGAGGACCAGAACGGGCACGTGGTTCTGAGCAAGGTCAAGGCCCAGAAGATGAAGGCCTGGGAAGAGGTCGAGCGCGCCTACAAGGAGGGCCGCCCCATCAAGGGCATCATCCTGGACCGCGTGAAGGGCGGCCTTGCGGTGGACGTGGGCGTCCGCGCCTTCCTCCCCGGCTCCCTGGTCGACCTCCAGCCCATCCGCAACCTCCGAGCCCTCAAGGGCCAGGAGGTCGAAATGCGGGTCATCAAGGTGAACCGCAAGCGCGGCAACATCGTTCTCTCCCGCAAGGCCTACCTCGAGGAGAAGGTCTCCGTTCAGAAGGAGCGCATTCTCGAGGCCGTCCAGCAGGGCGTGCCCCTTCGCGGCACCATCAAGAACCTCACGAATTTCGGCGCTTTCGTGGACCTGGGCGGAATCGACGGACTGCTCCACGTGACGGACATGTCCTGGAAGCGCGTGAACCACCCCTCCGAGATGTTCCAGGTGGGCGACCAGATCGACGTCCTCGTTCTGAACTTCGACGAGGAGACGGGAAAGCTCCAGCTGGGCTTCAAGCAGCTCGAGCCCTCCCCGTGGACCAACGTGGGGGACAAGTACCCCATCGGCATGAAGGTCCGCGGACAGGTGATCTCGCTCACGAACTACGGGGCCTTCGTGGAGCTGGAGCCCGGCATCGAGGGCATGATCCACGTCTCCGAAATGTCCTGGACCAAGAAGGTGAAACACCCCTCCGCCGTCCTCAACGTGGGGGACATGGTGGAAGTGGTCATCCTGGACGTGGACGTGGAGGCCCAGCGCATCTCCCTCGGACTCAAGCAGGCCGAGCCCAACCCGTGGGACATCATCACGGAGACCTTCCGCGAAGGCGACCGCGTGACGGGCAAGGTGCGCAACATCACCGATTTCGGGGTCTTCGTGGAGGTCCTCGACGGAGTGGACGGACTCGTCCACATCTCCGACCTTTCCTGGAAGCGGATCAACCACCCGAGCGAAATCCTGAAGAAGGGCGACGACGTCTCGGCGGTCATCACCAACATCGACGCCGTGAACCAGCGCCTCTCCCTGAGCATCAAGGCCCTCCTGCCCGACATTTGGGAGCAGTTCTTCCAGAACCACTACGTGGGCGACGTGGTGCCCGGGGCCGTAACCAAGATCGTCGACTTCGGCGCCTTCGTGGATCTCGGCGACGGTGTCGAGGGGCTCGTCCACATATCCGAGCTCTCGGACAAGCACATCACGAGCTGTTCCGAAGTGGTGGAAGTCGGCCAGAGCTATCCCTTCAAAATAATCCGCCTCGAGCCCCACGAAAAGCGCATCGGCCTTTCTCTCAAGGAGGGCCAGAGGCGCGAGCGGCAGCAGAGGGAGCGTGAGGACGACCCGCAGTATCGACCCGCCGAGGACGGCCGGGTGAGCCTCGGAGACGTCCTGGATTTCAGCGGCTTCCAGAAGAACGGAGAGGAGTGAGGTCATGACGAAGGCTGACCTGATCGAATTGGTGGCCAAGCAGTCCACCCTGCCGAAAAAACCGGCGGAGATCATCGTCAACACCATCTTCAAGGCCGTGACCGACGCCCTCGAAAGCGGGGAGAAGGTCGAACTCCGCGGCTTCGGCAGCTTCCGCATGAAGGTACGGGAGGCCCGCACGGCCCGCAACCCGAAAACCGGAGAAAAGGTCCAGGTCTCCCGGAAGAAGGTCCCCTACTTCCGGGCGGGCAAGGAACTCAAGGAAGCGGTCAACCGACACTGAATCCGCGCGGGGGGCAGGGGGTCATCCGGCCCCCTGCCCTACCCGCCGCGCGGCCGCCCGGGGTCACCGCGAGGCCCCGGCTGGCCCTTTAGGGGGCGCAACCATGGAGATCGTCTTCTCGCCCTGGCGCCTTCAGTACGTGAAAGACCCGGACAAGCAGGCCGGCGGTTGCGTATTCTGCAGGGCGTTCACGGCTCCTCCCTCCCTGGACAACCTGGTGGTTTACCGCGACGACGCGACGGCCGTCATGCTGAACAAGTTCCCCTATACCAACGGCCACCTTCTCGTCATTCCCAGAGCCCACGTGGACACCCTCACTGGCCTGGACGCCGCCGCCCGGGCATCGGCCATCGAGACCGTCGCTTACTGCGAGCACCTGCTTAGGCAGGTTTACAATCCCCACGGTTTCAACGTTGGGCTCAACCTGGGCGAGGCGGCCGGGGCCGGTATCATCGACCACCTCCACTTCCACATCGTGCCCAGGTGGACCGGAGACACGAACTTCACGACGCTCTTCGGCAAGCTCCGGGTCATCCCGGAGGACCTCCAGGGCCTCTTCGAGCGGCTCCGCGCCGAATTTCCCGAGAGAATCGGGTAGGCCGTCCGTGACCGAGGGCCGCACCGCTGAGAGGGTGGCACAGTGGCTCGAGCGGGCGACGTCGGCCCGGGAGGCCTGCCTTCGGTCCGCGACGGAGGGCCGCGTCTTCGAGGGCGCCCGTTCGGCATTCGACTCGGTGAAGTTCGCCCTCCTCGGAGCCGCGGAAGCCCACGGCATCGCGGCCAGCGAAGGGGACAGCCTCCTGGCCCTTGCGGAGTCCCTCTCGAAGGCCACGCAATTCGGTTGCATCCCCTGCCGATTCTCTTCGCTCCTCGTGCTCGGACAAGACCTCCGGTCCGCCGGATACCCTCCCGATCGCGTGCGGCGGATGCTGCCCAAGGCCTTGGAGGTCTCCGAGAACCTCGCCCACCTAGCCCTGGGAAGGGTCCCCGAGGCCTCCCGACAGGATTAGTCTTTGTCCTTCCGACCCCTTCCGCGGCCGTCCTCCGCCGGATCCTCCTGGGCCAAGAACCCCCCTCGAGCCTCCGGATGGCGGATCTGGCCTCCCAGGTTTGCGGCCCAAGTCACAAGGCCGGCGGCCCCGAGAAGAAGGGCCAGACACAGAGCCGTGGCGCGCGGGCCGGGCGTTTCCCCCTCCCGTTGAAGGAGGAGAACCGCCGCCGCCGCCACCCCCGCAAGGGCGAACGCCAGGAGCGCGGCCAGGGCCGCCTCCTCGTGCCCCTCCAAGAGCGCGTGCGGCACGTCGGGAAAGGCCTCCACAACCTCCTCCGCCTCCCGTCCGGAGAGGAAGGCGAGGAGGGCGGCTGGCGCCAGGAACGCACTGCCGAGGAGCGCCGCCCGCCTCAATTCGGCGCTCCGCCGAACGAAGGCCCACGCCCCGAGGGCCAAAACGAAGAATCCGCCCACGACGGGCGCGTGATTCACAACCAAGTGCACATGGGCCCAATTCATCATCAAGCTCCCCGAAAGCGGACTGTTGCCATTCTACTCCGAACACGCCTCCGGCCCCGTCCATTGCCGGCGGCCCCCGGTCGCCGTATACTCGGCTCTCAAGCGGCAACCGTGAGCGTTCCGCGCCCTATGGAGGTGTTTCCATGGACGGCCCCCCGATCCACGATCCCGCCCCAGGACCGAAGGTCGCGATGGTGTTCTCCGGCGGCCCCGCCCCCGCCGCCAACGCCGTCATCTCGGCGGCCGCCCTCGGATTCCTCGACCACGGAATCGGAGTGCTCGGGTTCCTCGACGGGTTCTCCCGTCTGGAGAAGTGGGACCCCTCGGATGGAACCCGCTTCGAACCCGGCAGGGACTACCTGGTCCTCGACGACACGATCTCCGCGATTCGGAACCAACGGGGAATCTTCCTTCGCTCCTCCCGGGCCAATCCCGGTAAG